>CALVHV010000007.1 GCA_944328845.1 uncultured Clostridia bacterium
CCTACGCCCGTCTTCTGGCGCAGTGCGTTAACGTAACTTGCTGTGATAGCCATATCTGTATTCTCCTGTTATATTTACTCTGATCACTCTGCGTCCGCAGCGGCTTCTTCCGCAGCTTCCACCACTTCTTCGATGGACTCTTCGGCAGAAACTTCCGCCGTAGCCTGCTGCATTTCCGCATTGACCGCTTCGCCCTGGTTTGCCTCGATGACCGCGTTTGCGATGACGCCCGAAAGCAGTTTGACCGCGCGGATCGCGTCGTCGTTGCCGGGGATGACATAGTCGATGAGGTCGGGGTCGCAGTTGGTATCCGTGATCGCCACGATGGGGATGTGCAGCTTGCGCGCTTCCTGCACCGCGATGTCCTCGTTATGAGGGTCGACGACAAACATGGCGCCGGGGAGCACCTTCATGTCCTTGATGCCGCCCAGGTTGGCTTCCAGCTTTGCCATTTCCTTTTTGAGGTCGAGCACTTCCTTCTTGGGCAGAAGGTCAAAGTCGCCGTTCTCTTCCATCTTTTCCAGCTTGTTGAGGTACTCGATGCGGGAACGGATGGTCTTGAAGTTGGTCAGCGTGCCGCCCAGCCAACGGGAGTTGATATAGAACTGTCCGCAACGGACTGCCTCTTCTTTCACCGCTTCCTGCGCCTGCTTTTTGGTACCGACGAACAGGATGCTCTTGCCCGCCTTGACGGTGTCCACGACGAAAGAGTATGCCTTTTCGACGAGACCGACCGTGAGCTGCAGGTCGATGATGTGGATGTCGTTGCGCGCTGCGAAGATGTACTTCTTCATCTTGGGGTTCCATTTCCTGGTCTGGTGACCGAAGTGCACGCCCGCTTCGAGCAGCTGCTTCATTGTGATAACTGCCATAATCGATTCCTCCGTTTCTTCCTCCCCCGTCCGCAGATCAGCCCGCACACAGCCTGCCCGAGAAAGAATTTGACAGGAACGGAATGCGGAACGCACGGGGTGTGAATTTTATAGCTTATCTATTTTACCATAGCTTTTTTGTTTTGGCAAGCAATTTGATTTCCGGAAAAAAATTTTCTGCGCGGTTTTTGACCCTTTTTTCCCTTTTTATACGCGCGCGGCGGGCGCCTCGCGCGTATAAAAAGGCTCCCGCAACAGCGGGAGCCTTCCCTTCTTTACTTTTTCTCGTGCTTGTGATCGTGATTTTTACAGCCGCAGCCGCAGCCTTCTTCGTAATCGGTGTCCAGAGACGCCGCTTCGTCCGCGTCGTCGTCCTCTTCCATGATGCGGCAGAATTCTTCGAACACTTCATCCAGCAGCTTGTCGTCTTCGACGGGAACGAGTTCCTCTTCCCCCTCTTCTCCGACGATCTGCAGAATGGTGACTTCGTCTTCCTCCTCTTCCGCGTCCTCTTCCGCCGTCTGGAAGAACGCGTACCAGCCGCCCTTGTATTCGATGGTACCGATGTGATAGCACTTATGCACCTTACCCTGGTCGTCTACCAGCTCCACGACGTTGACTTCTTCGTCGCCGCAATCTTCGCAGCCGCAACCGCAGCCCTCTTCGTGAAGTTTCTTTTCTTCGCTCATGTTTGCACTCCTTTCTGTTTTTTATTCAAATACCCTTCCAGAATATAGGAAGCGGCAATGCTGTCGATGGACTGTTTTCTGTTTTCGCGGCGCACCCCGCCTGCAATCAGCACCCGCTCCGCCTCCATCGTGGTAAAGCGTTCGTCCTCGAATACGACGGGCACATCCGTCTTTGTCTTTAAAAGTTCCACAAAGCGGCGGGTCTTTTCCGTCTGCACCGACTCCGTCCCGTCAAAATTGAAGGGAAGCCCGCAAACGATGAGTCCCGCGTCCTTTTCCCGGACGATGGCGGCAAGTGCCTCCGCGTCCGCCGCCGCACTCTTGGTGCGGAAATAGGTCGTCCCCGGCAGAGCAAAGGTGTTGAACGGGTCGCTCGCCGCGATGCCGATACGCTTGTCTCCGATATCGAAAGCTATGATGCGTTTTTCCATGGCGCCTCCGGCAGTCATTTTTCAGCCGCTACAAGTATAGCACATTCCCGCGCCGCCGTCTACAATTTTTTAAAATATTTGCCGCGATTTTACAGTTTTCCCCTTTTCCGCACAAAAAATACCCGCCCCGAGCACCCTTTTACCCTCCTCCCCCTGCCCTTGGACGGTTTTATGCCTTTCCTCCGCTTCAAATACGATACCCGCCGCGCAGCTGCGCGGCGGGTACCGTAAGAAAAAGTTGATGAGGAGTGAGTGTCTTTGCCGCCGCCCGTGCGGCGGACGGGCTTTTCCGCCCGCATCATTAGAATAGCAAAAACTTGTCTCCGAGTTTTGCATTTTTTGCAATAATTTTGTAAAATTTGCGCGCACTTGCAAAAGGTGCTTACTGACAAGCAGATTTCCCGTATCTTTCGTGCCGCGCACGGCGCGAAAGATACGGTCGTACGCGCCGTCCTGCGCCGCACCTGCCTGTCCTTCCCCTTGCACCTGCACCGCCATTTTTACACTCTTCCCCGTTGTCCCCCCTTCTTCTTGCGCCTGCGCCGCCGTTTTCACGTCTGTCCCCGTTTGACCGTTTTCCCTTTCGCCTGCGCCGCCCCGCGGCATGATTGCCGCGGGGCGGCGCCTTGGCTTCGGGCACGAAAAAAAGCGCCCTTACGGACGCTCCCCCTCGTTTGCCGCGCGAAAGTTCCCCCTGCCGCTGCGGCCCTGCGCGCGCCGGCGGTTTTCCCCGCCGCACGCCGCACGGCAGTCCTTTCGTTCTGCCGTATCTCTATTATACGCGGACTCTGTAAAAAAATTCCGCATCTCTTTGTAAAAATTTGTAAAATTTTACTCTTTATCCGACAACGGGAGGCTGTTCCGACCCAGCCCCTCCTCGTGCCCGTTCTCTTCCGCGGCAAGATCCTGCGCAGAGAGCGCTTCCTCGCCCGCAAAGGTTTGTCCGCGCCCGTCCGAGCCGACCTGTTCCGACCCCGCCGACGAAGCGCCGTCGCGGCCCTCTGCCGCGACAAGAGCGGCCTTGTTCCCCGCACGGACAGCCGCGAGAAAGAATCCCAGCCCGATGAGGAACATCACGGACAGCGCGCCCACGCCGATGCTCTGGTTGTTGAAGATCTGCGTCACACCCGAGACGAGCAGGGTGCCCATAAACGCGGCGCCCTTGCCGAAAATATCATAAATGCCGAAGTATTCGCCCGATTTTGCCTTGGGAACGATCTTGGCGTAATAGGAGCGGGACATCGCCTGAATGGTGCCCTGGAACAGCCCCACGCACACGGCGAGGATCCAGAACTGATACTCCTTTCGCAAGAAAATCGCGTATACGGTGATGAAAAAATACGCCACGATGCAGGCAATGATGAGGTACTGCGGCTTGACCTTGCGGGACAGCATGCCCAGCAGAATAGCGGCGGGAAACGCCACGATCTGCGTGACGAGCAGGGCGATGACGAGGCTGACCGTGTTCAGGCCCAGCGAGGTGCCGTAGGCGGTTGCCATGTCGATGATGGTATAGACCCCGTCGATGAAAAAGAAAAAGGCGAGCAGGAAAAAGAGGATCTGTTTGTTTTTCCCCACTTCTTTGAACACGCCGCCCAGATTTTTGAGACCCGTGCGGACGGGATGCCCGCCGTGCTCGACGTAGTGGCTCTGCCTGTAACTGCGCAAAAGCGGCACCGAACAGCCCACCCACCACACGGCGGTGAGCGAAAAGACGAGGATCATGGACAGAGGCATGGAGATGAGATCGAACATCGCATACAGAATGTACACGCCGATGCTCAGCACGAAGGGCAGGCAGCTGCCGATGTAGCCCCAGGCGTACCCGCGGGAAGAAACTTCGTCCATGCGCTCGTCGCTCGTTACGTCGCAGAGCATGGAATCGTACACGACGAGACTGAGCGAATAGCCGCTCTTGGCGATGACAAAAAGCACGAGGAACCACATCCAATGCTGCAAAAACCCGAGCACCACGCATCCGATCGCGCCCGCCAGCAATGCGGCGGAAAAGATGACCTTGCGCGCGCCGCGCAGATCGGACAGGGTGCCCAGCGTGGGACCGAGCACCGCGACGACGGCGGTGGAAACGGACGTAGCGTACCCCCAATAAGCGAGGTAGTTTTCGGACGAGACGCCCGCGTTGGTCGCCAGTTCGTTGAAATAGATGGACATGAGCGTAGAAACGAGCAGGGTAAACGCGGAATTGCCCACGTCGTACCAGACCCATTTTCGCTCTGTCGGGGTCATTTTAAAGTTCATATTCTCTCTCCTCTTGTTCGTTGAGCACGGGGATATCCTGCCACCCCTCGCCCGCGCCGAACGTTCTGTCAAAAGCGGACGAGAGAGGCGCACCCTCTTCGTACGCGCGCAGATCAGACAGCAGGGAAAGACATTCCCCTTCCGCCTTCTTCATCAGTTTGTCCAGGCGCAGGTTGCTGTCCCTGCAGGCGGGGATGGGCTGTTTTGCCATCATCATGCCGTGCATTTCCCGATAATTTCCCGAAAGCCGCAAAACGCTGTTGACCAGAAAGCGCTTGAAGGAGCCGGGCGCGCGCACCAGCTCGTTGCAGGTGAGCATGGATCTGAGGGAACTTTGCACCTGCTTGGCAGAAAGTCCAGCAAAGAAAGGCGCAATGACGCGCGCATTTTCCGCCGTGGCGAAGATGTGCCCCGTCAGCTTTGCCGAAAGGGCGTCTTTCCCCTCCTTTTCGAGCAGATAGCGGTCAAACTCGCTCTCGATCTCCGTATGGCGCACGTCGGACACGGCGATCTTGTTTTCGATGTAGCCGTGACAGGTGACGTCCAGCGCAAAATGGCACAAAAAGCCGAGAAGATAGGCGCGGGCGGCGTCCCCTCCCTGCGCGGCTGCCCGTTCGGCGGGGACAAAAAAATCCTTGGCGGGACGCTCGTGCGTGCCGAAACCTATGGAATTGACCTTGTTGCGGGTCAGCGCGTGATAATAAAAGAGAATGTCGGGGCCGTGCAGACCGATGTCGTACAGTTGCCTGTGCGCCTGCGCGAGGGCGGCGATCTCTTCGGGGAATCGTTTGAGCATGTTCTTGCCGAACACATAGTGAGCATACGTAGAAGGCATTTTTTACTCCCGATGGTTGTTGACCCTTTTATTATAGCACACGCCGCGGCGTTTGACACAATTATTTTGTATTTTCTGTGTAATAAAAATGTAATAACCCGCTTTTTGTCCGCACAACGCACCTCATCGACGAAAAAAAGAAACGCACGGCACAAAATTGCCCGCAAAATGCCTGCACCTGCCGCAAAAAACGCGTCCCTCCCTCGGCGGTGCATGCCGTAAAAAAGACGGCAGGCGCGCCTTTTCGGCGCGCCTGCTTTGCGCTGTTATTTCTTTTTTTCCTGACTGCCGTTTTCCATCTGCGAAAGTTTTTCGTCGATGTAGGCGTCCATGCGCTCTTTGAGTTCTTCCTGACCCTTCTGTACGAGGGCGCGCGTCTTATTGCTGTTTGCTACCCAAAGTGCGCCCAGCACCGCGCCTGCCGCAAGGCCGGCAATGAATTTTTCCATACTTTTTTCCTCCGCGAGGGGTTCCCCTCGCAGAGAAGTATGCGCCGTTCCCCCGCGGATTATGCGCCGCGTTTGGGTGACGCCGCGCGGCGCAGGATGTCGTTTTCCTCTTCCAGCTTGCGCAGCGCTTCGCGCAGGCGCTCGTTTTCCTCGCGCAAAGAGACGGCGAGCCGCGAATACAGCGCGTCGATCTCCTGCTGCAATCTGCGTTCGAGCAGGCGGGAAGGACGGCGGGATTCTTCCACGCTGACCCCCAGGCGCTGCGCCGCCGCGCGTACCTCTTCCGGCTGTTTGCGGAGCATGTTCCTGTACTTGTTCTGATAGCGCAGCATCTTCCGCTCGTCGCCATGGCAGACGTTGGAAATGGCGCGACGCACGGACAAGCCCTTGCTGCGTTCGAGAAGGATGCCGCGCAGCATCTCCTCCCGCTCCTCGGCGGTGAAGGGCACCACCTCTTCCGCGTGCAGCCCCCTGCCTTCCAGCAGACGTTTTGCCTCGCCCGTGGGCGTTTTCAGCAGGCGGTAATAGTAATTGCGCACGCTGCCGCCCGCCCTGCCGTGCGCTTTGCCGTATTCTGAAAAGAGGGATGTGAGCGTCTTGCCCTTATTTTTTCCCTCCTCGATCCAGCGGATCAGCTGCTCCGCTTCCTCTTTGGGATAACCGTTGATTTTTTGCATGGTTCGACCTCCCTTTTGTACCTGTATTGACATACTTTGGTGACTTTATACATACAATGAGAAAAAAATGCCGCCGACGGGCGGCACGGGAGGCGCGGCATGCGCATTTACTTTTCCGCCGCCCTGCCCTGCGTACTGCGGGCGGGCGGCGCGCCTGCGGGATTTTTGAACGGAAACAAGCTGTTTGCGGATGCGGACAACGTGCTGGCGGAATTTCTGCCCGCCGACGGGGAGCTTTTGCCCCTCTCCTTTGTGACGAACGAAGAATTTTTCCGCCGTCCGCCCGCCTGCTGCGACGTGTACCGCTGCGGCTGTTACAACCTCGTGCACGCCGCGCGATTTTCCCCGCGGCGCAGCGGCTTTGACGCAAAAACACAGATACGTTGCGGCAATTTGCAGGCGACCGTGTTCGAATGCGGCGGGCCTTTCCTCTGCCTGCAGAACGCGGACGGGTTCGACGTGTTTCCCCTGCCGCAGGGAGAATACGAACTGGGAGAGACGCGCGTAGGCGGAAAAAGCTTTATCCACTCGCTCTGCAAAAAGAGCGGGTACTTTGCGCTGTTTTCGCAGGAAAGAAAGCGCGTCCTGCGCGAGCGCATCCAAAGCCGCAACGAAGGAGAAGAACTGGAACTTGTGCAGACCCTGCCCGACATAGCGGGGCACACCGTGCGCGAACGGTACGCCCTGCGCGGCGAGGAACTCTTGCTGACGGAGCGTACCGTCGCCGCGCGCGAGGGGTTCGACCCTGCCGCCCTGCCCGACAAACTGCTGCCCTTTGCCTTTTTTGAGGAACTGGCGGCAGGCGGAGACGCGGCGCCCTTCCTTGCCCCCGCCCTGCACGAACAGGCGGGACGGCTGAAAGAATACCTCGGCGATTTTTGCGGCGTCTGCCTGCCGGAAGAGATCTTTTACCGCGTGCACGGAGAGGTGAACGCGGCGGGGCTCGTGTACAGGCGCGCCGAAAACGCCTTCGACGTAAAATTTTTCCGCGTGGAGACGGAGCAGGGCAAAATTACCGACGTCCTGCCCGTGGAAGACTGATTTTCACGCAAAAATCGAGTAAATTTTTTGACTTTTCCCTCCGCATACTATATAATAGCTAAAAAGGAGGGTCGCCATGTTTTCCGACTTTTACTTTGTTTACCTGCTTTCCGGACTGATCATGCTGCCCTGCGTGCTGATCTCCGTCTGGGCGAGCGCAAAGGTACATTCCACCTTTGCCAAGTACAACGCCATGCCCACCTCCACCTGCTGGACGGGCAGCGACACCGCGCGCATGCTGCTGGAAAGAAACAACGTGTACGGCGTGCAGGTGGCACGCGGCAAGGGAAAGCTGACAGACAACTTTAACCCCTCCGCCATGTGCGTGACCCTTTCGGAGAGCACGTACGACTCCACTTCCGTCGCCGCCGTGGCAGTGAGCGCGCACGAAGTGGGACACGTGGTGCAAAGGGAAGAGGGGTATTTCTTTTACAAACTGCGCAGTTTTCTGGTGCCCGTCACCAACATCGGTTCGGCGCTCGCCTTCCCGCTCGTGATTTTGGGCGTGCTGCTCACCTGGCTTTCCGCCCTGACGGAAGCGGGCAACATCATCGTCTTTATCGGCGTATGCCTGTACGGGCTGTCCACCCTCTTTTCGCTGGTGACCCTGCCCGTGGAACTGAACGCCTCTTCGCGCGCCAAAGCGATGCTCGAAGAAAACGGCGTGCTGGTCAACGAACAGGAGAAAAAAGCCGCTTCACGGGTCCTTTCTGCGGCGGCAATGACCTATTTTGCCGCGCTTTTGACCTCCCTCCTGCTCTTCTTCCGCTTTCTGCTGTACGTCCTTCTGCTGACGGGCGGCAGGCGCAAGCGCTGAAAAATTCTGCACGAAACAGCCGCGAGCCCTTTTACAGGGCGCGCGGCTGTCTTTTTTTATTTTACTCGAACGACGTACTTTTCAAAGTGCCGCTTCCGCCGCCCCCGCGCCGCGCGCGGGGGCGGCGCGGGAGAGGAAAAGGTGCAAAGTTCGTTGAATGGTGTAATTTTATCTGTAAATTATACATTGACACGGCCCCGCGCGCGCTGTATAATAGACAAAAAGTAAGCGAGGCAAGGCATGAAAACCATCAAAGACAAACAGCTTGTGGTAGGCGCAGACTTTGCGGGCTATCCGCTGAAAGAAGCGGTTGTGGCGCACCTGAAGAAAAAGGGCTGGACGATCACCGACATGGGCGTGAAAGCGGACAGCGACCCCAACGATACCGACCTGATGTTCCACCGCGTGGGACTGCGCGTGGGCGCGATGATCTCCGAAGGAGAGTTCGAGCGCGCGCTCCTGTTCTGCGGCACGGGCATGGGCATCCACATTGCGGCAAGCAAGTGCCCGCACGTACACGCGGGCGTGGTAGAGAGCGTTCCCGCGGCGCTGCGCGCCATCACGGGCAACGGCGTAAACGTTCTGGCGATGGGCGCCTTCTATGTGGCACCTGCCATGGGCTGCGACATTGCGGACGCATACCTCAACGCGGAACTGGGCACGGGCTACGAATGGTGGCACAATTTTTACGAGTTCCACAAACTCGCCATCGACGAGCTGGAAGCCTTCAACTACGAAGAATACAAGAAAAACGGATTTAAAGTTCACAAACTGGGTGACTTTGACCTCACCTTGGAGACCAAACCCGACTGAGCCCCCTTCATCCTCCGGGGCCGAAACGGGTAAAAAAAGAGGAGCGCTCATCGCTGTTGCGCTCCTCTTTTTTACGCTCCGCACAAAGGGGGCCGCGCTCAGAAAAGCGCGGCCCCCTTTTTTCTGTCTTCGGGCTTACCTCTTTCCGAAGAGCCCCTTTCCTATCTTTCGAATTCGACGGCGATCTTGTTCAGGCCGAAGGAAACCAGTCTGCGCTCGGGCGTGTAGCGGCCGTCCGGCTGTTCGCCTTCCCACCCGCCGCGCAGCGTGAAGCAGTCGGGAGAGATGGCGTCCTCCGCGCCGGACGCGCAGTGGAAGGGCCCGAAACGGTTGCGCATGGTGGAATAACAGCGCACCGTGAACTCCGTCTTTCCGCCGGGCAGGGAGAGCAGCGCACCCTCGCGCAGAAGGACGCGGGCGGTATTGCCGCCGCCGGAGATCTCGCACATGGAGAAATCCCCTTCCGGGCAGACGCGGATCCTGCCTTCACCCTCCGCGGTGAAGCGGTATTCCGCCCACCCGCAGAAGTTTTCCATGCCCTGCGGCGTGAGATCGCCCGCCGTCTTTTCGGACTTGGCGACCAGTTTGCCGGCGCGTACGTCGAAATCTCCGCACACGTACACGGGTTCCATATACGTGGAATAGCTGAAGCAGTTGCGCAGGCTTTCGGGGATGCCCTCCTCGAACAGCACGGCGCGGATGCGCGCGCCGTCCGTAAAGTCGGCGCGATACTCGAACACGTTGATCCCCTTTTGTGCGCGGACGCGGGCGGTCTTGAAATTGACGTCCTCCCCGCTCTGCTCAAAGCGCACCGCCTTGCCGTTGAAGCGCTCGTCGCGCACCTGCTGTTTTTCGACGACCAAAGACACCTCGCGCGCCGCGTCGCTCTCGAAGGAGAAGCGCACCGAGATCTCGCCCGACCAGCCCGCGCGCACGATCCTCTCGAACACGCCGTACACGTAGCCTTCCGCTTTTCTGCCCCCTTCGCCCGCGACTTGCGCGTTTTCCAGCGTGAGGCAGTTTTCGGAAGAGCGGACAAATTCGGGGAGGAACTCGGCGCGGCGCGCGGCGGAAAATTCCGCCTCGGCATAATTGCCCTCTTCCTCGAACAGCGCCGAAGAGCGGGGCGGCAGAATGTGCACATGCGCGGGCGCAAAGCCTTTGTCCCTTTCCGGCTCGACGAGCGAGAAATCGCTGCGGAAGGCGATGCCGTCCGCAATGTCCTTTTCGTTGACGGCGAACACGAAACGCTTTCCGTTTTCCAGCGTGCGCACCGTATAGTCGACGCCCGCGCCCGCGATGCAGGCGGGACGGGGCAGCTGCGCCGCGCCCGCGTTGCCGCGCAGATCGCTCAGATCGGCGGGCACGCCCTCTTCATACGCGGGAGCGCTGCCTTCGGTGACCAGCATCCCGCCCGCGGCAAGAAAGCTGCGCAGCAGGCGTACCGTGGAGCTTTTGAGTTCGCGGCAGTTGGCGAGCACGACGGCGGAATAGGCGCATTTTCCCGCGCAGAGCTTGCCTTCGCGCACCTCGCCCAGTTTTTGCAATACCTTTTCGTTGACAAAATGATAGGCGACGCCCTGCGTGCGCAGGCGCTCGAGAATGCCCAAAAAGCCCACGTCCACATTGTTGCGCGCCGCGTCCTCGTCCAGGCGCTTATAATCGAGATACACGCTCTCCATGGGGGTGAGAACGGCGACGGGCGCCTCCTCGCGGGAATTGCCCAGCAGCCAGCCCAGCCGCGCGAAATAATCGTTGAACTCCGCATATCCCGTCACCCACGGCAGCGTGCGGCCGAAGGAGATGGGATGGTCCGTCTTGCCCTGCCCCGCGAGCGAATAGTTGTACAGGTGCTGGACCATCGTGTTGACGCCGTGCACATACTGCCTGTCCGCGGCGAGGCGCAGCTCGCGCGGGGTGGCGGCATAGCCGCTGCAGCCGAACGTTTCGGTAAGCACGTGCGGCCTGCCCGTCTGCGCCGCGACGGACGCGACGTTTTTGGCGGAAATGCAGGCGGGCGAGCTGCGGGTGAGGTTGTCCATGCCGGGAATATGCTCGTACAAATAGCTGGGAGCGCAGTCCGCGCCGCCCCACATCTGCGTAAAGAAGAAGGTCTCTTCCACGCTGTGTCCCGTCAGCATGCAGCCGTGTGCTTCGCACCAGTCGTACAGTTTGCGGTAATAATTTTCGCAGTACAGGCGGCTGAGGAGGTTATAGTAGCGGACGCGGAAGGGATAGCCCTTCTCCCCGTCCAGGAACAGATACAAAAGCTCCTCTTTCAGCGGCGTGCCGTACTCCTTTTCATACTCTGCCGCGGCGACGTTGGGCAGCGGCGTGGCGTAGCGGTAGTACTGCGGCTCGTCCGTGAAAAAGCCCAAAAACTCCTTGCCGAACCGCTCGGAGAAGCGGGCATAATAAGGCTCATACGTCGAACGCAGGAAAGCGTCCGTCACCTCGGGGTCGAGGATGTCCACGTACGCGTCCGAACGGCGGGCGTACAGCGTATGATAGCGCGGGGCGCTTTCCCCCTGCCGCAGCAGGCGGACGGCGCCATCCCGAACGTCGTACACCGCATAGGCGTCGGGGTCGTACGAGTCCAGGACCTTGTATTCGAGATAGCCGGCGCGCCAGGCGGGGTTTTCCAGCAATCTGCCGCCCGCAAAGCCGCTGGGCCAGCCGAATTCGTCGTACATCCACACGCCCATCCCCTGTTTTTTTGCCTCGTCCAGGCACAGGCGCACGGCGGAGAACCAGTCCTCCGACAGGTATTCCGTGGTCAGCCCTGCGCGCGCGTGAAAGACGAACCCGCCCAGATTATAGCTCTTCATCTCGCCGATCTGCCGCACGAGTTCCTCTTTTTCCAGAGACGAATTGATGCTCCAGAACACGACGGGGCGGTATGCGCTCAGGTCCGCTTCGCGCAGGATGTGCAGCAAGTTGTTGGTGCCTTTGCCTTCCGAATGACGTTTCATGTTTGTTCTCCTTCGCCCTGCAACAGGCGCACCGTCATTGTACCTTTTTTTTGAAAAAAAGTAAATAAGATCTGCCCTCTTTTTGAAAAAAAGTAAATAAGATCTGCCCTCTCCGCAAACAAAAGACCCTTCGGCGCGAGGCGCAAAGGATCTTTTTTTCACTGCGGGATCAGACCGCCGCCGTCTGCGGCGCGCGGGAAGAAAATTCCTGCTCCGCCGCGGAATATTCGTACGTTCCGCACCCGACTTTCTGTTTCCTGCCCGCAAAAAGGATGTCTGCCGTGACGCCGTGCGGGATGCTCACCCGCAGCACCACGCGCCCGTTTTCGCGCTTCCATTCGGAAGAGATCTTGCCGCGCACCGTGTCGACCGACGCCCGCACTTCCGTCAGAGAAGTGAGGATGGTGGGGCAGACGGTCACCTTGTCGCAGGCACAGGCGTCCTCGTCGACGCGGATGCCCGCCAGATAATGGTAGAAAAACGCGTCGTAACTGCCGAACATGGGATGGTTGAAGGAATCCATTTCGCTGCTCATCTCGCTTTCCCAGCGCTCCCAAACGGACGTTGCGCCGTTGGCGAGCATGTAGCCCCAGCCGGGATATTCGGGATTTTTGAGCATTTTGAGCGCGATGTCGGTATAGCCGAAATCACCCAGCGCATAGAACAGGTGCCTATAGCCGATGTTGCCGCAGGCGGAATGATATCCGCGCGACTCCACCATCCGCTTCAGGCCCGCCGCAACGCGCGCGCGTTCCGACTCGGGCACGATGCCCAGCGACAGCGCCAGCGCGTCCGCCGTCTGCGTTCCGTTGGCATAGTGCCCCGTAGCAGCGTCGAAATAGTGCGCGTGCACCGCCTTGGCGCAGGCTTCCGCCTTGGACGCATACAGCCGCGCGTCCGCGCTTTTGCCCGCGATGCGCGCCATCTGCGCCAAAAGTCTGAGCTGCCAGAACAAGAACACGGAGGATACGTACAGATTGTCCGTATGCTCTTTGAAACAGGCGGGCGCTACCCAGTCGGCATAATAAGAGTAGTTCATCAGGTAGCCTTCCGAGCGGGAGAGCAGAAACTCCACCCATTTTTTACAGCCTTCGTATTCTTCTTTCGCGCAGCGGGTATCGCCGTACAGGCGGTACGAAAGCACGGGCATCATCAGGTATGCGGCGCTGACGGGATCGGCGGGGCGCCCGCCCGTAAAGAAGGGCGCGGTGTCCGCAATGGCTCCGTCCTCCGTCTGCGTGTGCGCGATGTCGCGCACAAACTTGGGGAAAAAGCGTTCCATGCCGAAGTTGTACACCGTCTGGTACAGCCGCGAAGAGAGGTCGTTCAGCCAGCCGAAGCGCTCGTCGCGCTGCGGGCAGTCGGTAAGGATGCCCTGCTGGTTGTTCTTTTCCGTGATCACCGCCATCTCGTGCAGGCGGTTGAGTTCTTCATCCGAGCAGGAAAAGCTGCCCGACTCGCGCGTGAGGGTGCGGATACATTCGCCCTGCAGGGAGAGCAGTTCGCACTCCCCTTCCGTGCGCACCTGCACGTACTGGAACCCGTGGAAAGTGAAACGCGGCGCAAATTCTTCCTCGCCCTGACCGCGGAGGATGTAGATATCCGTCGCCTTGGCACTGCGGAGGTTGCAGAAGTTGACCGATCCGTCCTCGCACAGCCGTTCGCCGAACCGAAGCACGATGCGGCTGCCGCGCGCGCCGCGCACGCGGATGCGCACCCTGCCCGCGATGTTTTTGCCGATATCAAAGACCTGTTCGCCCGTCTCGAGCCGATGCGAGGATACGGGCTGATACACTTTGTCGACCCCTTCTTCCTCGATCGCCTGCGCCTGCGGCGCGCCCTGCGGGGCGGGGCAGTAAACACACGGCATCCAGCCGCGCGTGTTGCGCGCCTCGTACTGCGGGGAGGTCCAATCCCGAGGAATGTTCTCCTCTATGCGCGCGTCGTAAATTTCTCCGTCGTAGATGCTCGTTTCCACCGTCGCGCCCGAAGCCACGTACCAGCCGCCGTTGACGGAGGAATGAAATTCCTGCACCCGCCCGTCGGGGAGGTCGGCATAGATCTGCACCAAAGCTTGCTTGCTGCCGTACCAGCCGTGCGCAACTTCCAGCCCGAACACGTTTTTGCCCGCCCTGCACAGGGGCGTGAGATCGTATGTACAATAAGGGATGCGGCGGGAAGGATCGGTGATGGCGGCGTTGAGGAGGGCGTTGCCCACCTTTTTGCCGTTGAAATAGACCTCGTGGAACCCTGCACAGCACACGTACGCGCGCACGCGCCGAGCGCCCGATTCCAGTTCCAGCTCCCTGCGGAAGAGGGAGGTCGAGCCCGACCGCTGCGCCGGCATCGACGTCCAGCAGCCCTGCCAGTCCTGCGGCTGAAGCAGACCCGTTTCGAAGTACCCGACTTCGCTTTCGGCGCTTTCGCCGTCCGCAAATACCGTCACCTTCCAGTAACCGCCCGTCCGCGAAGCGAGGGGCACGCCCGCATACTCGGCGCAAAACGCCGTGCGGGATTCTACTTTGCCGCTGTCCCACATGTCCCCTTCGCCGCGCCGCGCGCCCTCCGCCGTAGCGGAGACTACCACGCGATAGGCGGTCTGCACCGCCTTGTCGGAAGAGACCTTCCAAAACAGGCGGGGGTGTACGCTGTCGATCCCGATCGGGTCCTTACGGTATTCGCATTTTATTTCAGAGATTTCAAACATACTGCGTGTTATTCCCGTTTCTGTTCCTGCGGACGGAAACCCCGCCCGCATCGATAAGAACAGGGCGCATGCGAGCATGCGCCCTGCCTTGTTCTTTTTCTTACTTTTTCTCTTTTCTTATCTCTCGCGTTTACGGACGCAAATCACCGCAACGGACGCCGCCAGAAGCAGCGCTGCCGCGCCGATCGCAGTTCCTTCCAACGCAGAACCGCAGCCGCCCTTGGTAACGATCAGCGTGAAGGTGCCGCGCACGCTTTCGCCGTCCACCGTGACCATGACGTTGTACGTCTGCTCGCCGACCGTGGAGGTATCCACTTCCTGCATCACGACGTCTTCGCGGGACAGGCTGACTGTCTCCGTCGTGCCGTCGGTATAGGTGATCGTCACTTCGTACTTGGACGGATCGAACGTGCTGCCCACTTTGATGGTGCCTTCGCCCTTGATGCTGCTGACGCCGCGGGTGACCGTGACATTGACCGTCTTGACGATGGGCTCAAGTTCGTTGCCTTCCGCATCCTTGCCGCCCGTGAGGGTGACGGTGATGGTGGCGGTGCCCGCCTTCACACCGATCATGACGCCGCTGCCGTTGATGGTGACCACGCTTTCATCCGAGCTCTTGTACGAGAAGGTACCCGTCGTGGCATCCACGGGAACGCGCACCGCGCCGATCTGCGCCGCCGTGTTCACGCCGATCTCCATCGTCTCGCTGACCGTGAAGTCGGTGTACTCGATGTAGATCTGCCACAGGCTGCTCGTGCCGTTGTCGCTGTAGCAATAGTAGGTGTAATCCTGGGTGAGATAGCCTTCCTGCACGAAGTAGCCCTGCGTCTTGGTGGAGTTGCACACATAGAGGTAGATGGGCATGCCCGCTTTGAAGGTGATCTTGTCGCCCTGGTTGTAGATGGGGATGATCTCGCCCGTGTTCTTATCCACGCCGTAGCCCATGGTGCCCGTTGCGCCCACAGGACGGATCATGACGAGGATGTTGGAGCCCAGCTCCCACAGAGCGACAGGCCTGTCGTCTTCCGTGTTCTGGAGGATGGTGCCGTCCGCGCGCTCGTACACGACATAGTCTGCCATTTCGGACAGAACGTCGTTGCTGATGCCGCCCGTCATGTTGTACGTGTTGGTGGAGTAGCTGTTCATGCTGATCATCATGTGACCGTTCCAGGTGCCGCCCTGGTTACGCTCGTCGTTGACGTCGTAACCGCTGACGCCGATAGAATCGAACGCGCCGACCTGTTTGTATTCGAAGATCTCCACTTCGATGGTGTCCGTACGGCCGGTGAGATCGTCCTTAATGGTAATGGTCTGTTTGCCTGCTGCGGTGTAGTCGATCTCGGAATCCTGGATCTCCGACTTGATAATGTCGACAGTGACGACGACGCCGTTGGTCAGCGTGTACTGTGCCTGCAGCTTGAAGCCGCCCTCTTCGACGACAGTCTTCCAGACAGAGGTAGGTTTATCCGTCGTGGAGACAGGGATCATATACTTTTCAAGGGTGTCGATCACCTTGAAGTCGGTAACATCTTCCGCGGTGATGGGCGTCACGACGATGTCCACCGTCTGCGGTTCGAGGTCGCCGTACCAGACGGAAACGGTCACCTTGCCGTCCGACAGACCCGTCACGTTGCCGAGCGCGTCGACAGTGGCGATGGTAGGATCGCTGACGGAATACTTATAATATGCCGTAACGTTGTCTGCATCGGTGATCTCGATCTTGAGGCTCTGCCCGACCTTGATCTCGGTGTCGTTTGCCGTGGCGATGCTGAATTCTTCGGGTTCTACCAGAGAAACGAACGCCGTGCCGTTATATACGAAGGAAACATCTTCCTTCACTGCTTCCGTTTCGAGGATACCGAAGCCCGCCTTGATGGTGAGAACGCCGCCCTCGGGGATGGTGTTTGCATTGATGTTGGTCTGCGAGCCGGGTTCATGGATGAACAGGCGCGCGACCCTGCCGTTGACGCGGACACACCACACGTCGCCGATCTTGCCGTCGGGATAAACGAAGGACAGATAAGGCAGGATGGTGTAGGTATCGTCATAGTTGTCGTCGCCGAAGTCCGCCGTATTGGTGGAAGCGGTGTTGATGAAGATGACGGAATCCGTTTCGCCGCCGATGCTGTCCGTCGTCGTGACAGATTCGATCTCGATCTCCGTCAGGGAAGACAGATCTCTGTCAGGGATTTCGCGGTCTTTCACCCAGCCTACGCCGTCGCAGGTATAGGAGAGCTCTTCCGTGTTGAAGTAGATCAAACCGTTCTTGTTTTCGACCTGCAGGCCGGCGGAAATGATGAGCTGATCGCCGGGCTGAGGAGCCGTTTTGCCGGTATAGCCGGAACCGTTGAAGTAGAAGGTGAGCTTGCCGCCCCACTCATAGATGTGCGAGCAGGCAAACGTCTGGCTGCCGCGCACGATCTTGACCAGGCTGAGCATGGAAGAGCTGTACGTGAGGCCGCCCTGGTTGTTGTTCTGCAGGTTGGAAGGGATGCGGACTTCCGTCTCGCTGTTCCAATCCCCTGCCGCAATGGACGAAGGGAAGGAGAGCTGGGTCGCCGTCGCACCCGTCTTGACCCAAACAGTGCCGTTGTACGTCCAGCTGAGTGCCTCTTCCGTCTTATAGAGGTTGTTTTCCTTATTGGTGACCTGCAGGCCCGCGTCGATGCTGAGAACGTCGCCCGCCTGAGGGGTCTTGCCCGTGTAGTTGGAACCATTGAAGTAGAAAGTGAGTTCACCGTTCCATTCATAAATGTGCGAGCAGGCGAACGTCGTCTCTCCGCGCGTGATCTTCACTTTGCCGAGCATGGAGTTATCGTAGGTGAGCTGCTGGTTGTTCAGGTTTTTGAGATTGGACGGGATGCGGATCTCCGTATTGCTGTTCCAATCGGAGTCGAACAGCACGGCGGGGAGCTGCATCACCGTTTCGGTAATTTCCAAGCCGTCTTTCACCCAGTCGGTACCGTCGAACGTCCAGCTGATCGCCTCGGAGTTGACGTACGTGGTGCCTTCCTTGTTCGTGACGGTCAGGCCTGCATCTACGCTCAGTTTGTCCCCTGCCGTAGGCGTCTTGCCCGTGTAGTTCGAACCGTTGAAGTAGAAAGTAAGTTCTCCGCCCCATTCATAAATGTGCGAGCAGGCGAACGTCGTCTCTCCGCGCGTGATCTTCACTTTGCCGAGCATGGAGTTATCGTAGGTGAGCTGCTGGTTGTTCAGGTTTTTGAGATTGGACGGGATGCGGAGTTCCGTATTCCCCGACCAATCGGACGTAGTGATTATGTCCGGCCATTCGATTTCCGTTTCGCCCTCTGCGTGTCCGGCAATGGTGATGCCGAACGCGAGAGAGAACAGGAAACAGACGGATAAAAGTACCAACATCCACTTCTTTGTTGTGCTCATTGTATTCCCTCCTGTTTAAAATTCTTATTTGCCATACGCATAACCGAATCTTCCGATCGGTGCGCTGTCGCCCGTGATGTAGTAGTACAGTATGCTTTCATCCTCGTCCTCTTCATCAAAGTACGAGGGCTTTTGGACGTTGTCCGACACTTTGAAGGAAAACTCTACCTTATCCGCGCTCAGTCCCAATACGGACAGCGGGACTTTGTACACGATGACATTGCCGGAGACGTAATATTCCGCCTGGCCCGCCGACGTCCAGTGGAAGCCGTTTTCGCTGCATTTTTCGACGGACGTGGTACCGTTTCCGTTCGGATTGCGGTTGACGATGTAGTTGAAGCCCGCAAAGGAAGTACTCGTGTCCCCTGCCGAGATGAGCAGGTTCATCCAACGGGTGTCCCCTTCCTCGTGCTCGGTGATGTCTTCCAGCGTCTCCACGTAGAAGTAGATATTCTCGTCGTCGTGGATGACTTTGAGTTTGACGATATCGTTGCGGTTGGTGTTGTCTACGTACGAGTGCTCGACGTTGGCGGCATTGGCGCCGTCCCTCGCCATCGCGTCGCCCGCGAAGTCGGCGTATTCGACGAACACATTCTGCCAAGCCGAAAGATCGGAGAGGGCGGAAATGGTCTTTGTGGCCATCTTGTACTGCGTCGCCTCGTTCATCTTGAAGGTACGGGTGTTGGAGACCATCTGGAGGTAGAAGTTATCGCCGTATTCCTTGCCCATCTCGATGTCGCGCGAGTACTCCGCATTGTAGTCGTCCACAAACCATACGTCTTTGCCCGTATAACCGCTGGTGCTTTTGCCGCCGCCCAGGCCGTCGCCCGTGACGTACTTGATCGCCGTCCATTCGTTCCAGCCGGTGACGAAGATGTTTTTCACCATCCCCGCGTCCGCATATTTGAGCGCGGTGTCCCACTGCCACTGGAAGTTGCTGCCCTGGCGCCAGTCCTCAGTGACATTCCCCTTGCCGTCGTAACCGCGCGAGGAATTGGGGCGCTGGTCGGAGAAATACACGCTCGCAGCCGAATGTTGTGCCACCGATACGGACGCATTGCCGTTGGCGTTGGGGATGGGAGACCCCCACTGCATCCACGGGAAGCCCTTTTCCTCGTTGACCGTTCCGCTGGAAGGCCACTGCGATTCGTAGAAGTTGAAATACTTGTACACGTCGCTGTCCGTGGAAATGGCATAGTCGGGATTGGTCTGATCGGTCGCACCGCCGTTTGCCGTGGAGATGCCCACGATGACGGGGCGGTTATCCCCTTCGAAGCGGAACCACAGATCGTCGTACGCACCGGGAGCGTAGAAAGTGTTGTACAGATTCATCACCACTTCGCGGCTGTTGGTGTTGGTGTAGAAGCCCACTTTGGGCACATCCCAGCCCTGCTCGGCGTAGGTGCGCAGCGTTTGGAGGACGAGGCGCGCCACGTCGTTATAGTAGGTGTTGTTGGTGTAGTCGAACAGGATATAATCGATGTTCGCCATCGTCAGAAGCTCCACGTGCCGCGCAACGATCCACGGGTCTTTCATCGAATAGTACCCGTAAAGCGGTTCGCTGGCGAAATGGAACTGATGCGTGGGGCTCTGCCCCGTCGTGTCGGCAGTATCGTACAGGGGCGAATCGTCGCCGAGCTTTTCCAGCTCGTTGACGTCGTAGATGCCCGTCATGCCCTGCGAACCCAGCCACGCGAAGTAGAACACGCCGACATACCTTTTTTCCGTATTGGTCGGATCGGCGACCGTGACCGTCCTGCCGTAATCGTCAACGGCGGTAAGGTTGGCGACGCTGTACTGCTGCGGGGTAAGCCCGCGCGTATCATACTGCAACTTGGAACCTCCTCCCGAATCGTCGGGATCTTTTCCGCCCGTCGCACAACCGGCAAACGCGAACAGGCCGCAGAGGGTGAGCGCGGCGGCGCGGAAAAAACGGGAAAATTTTGATTTCACGAAATGTTTCTCCTTATCCTTTCAGACCGTCCATCGTTACCCCCTCGATCAGCTGCTTCTGGAAAATAAAGAAGAGTGCCGCGGGGAACAGGCTCATGAACACGCCCGCCGCCATTCGTATGTTGATCTTGTCGTTGCCGACATCCGTGTTGGTCAGCGAATAGAAGACCTTGTAAGCGAGCGTGGAAGGGAACTCGTCGTTCACACGCCAGAGCAGAGGACCGTAGTAATCGCCCCAGTTGGAGTTGAAGACGTTGATCATGATGTAGATGATGATGGGTTTGCACAGAGGCAGACCGATGAAGAAATACCTGCGCAGCGAACCCGCGCCGTCGATCTTTGCCGCATCGTCGATCTCTTTGGGCAGGCTCTGTAAGAAGGAGCGGGCCAAAAAGATATAGATGGCGCCGCCGCCCGTGAGGTTAGGGATAGTGAGCGGCAGAAGGGTGTTCAGCCAGCCAAGAGAGCTGTACAGGCCGTACAGAGGGATCTGCGTGATGACGCCCGGCAGCATCATGGTGGAGAGCATGAACGCAAACAGCGCGTTTTTACCCCAGAAATTGCAGCGCGCGAACCCGAACGCGATAAAGGTCGCCGAAAGCGGCACCGCAATGAGGTTGAAGATGATGACGAACATGGTGTTGCCGAACGCGGCGAAATAGCCTTCGTCCGTCAGCATTTTCAAATAGTTGGAAAACTGCGGGGAGGCGGGAATGATGACCAGTTCCGCGCCCGTCACCTCTTCCGTCGACATCAGGCTCTTCATCACCATAAAGAAGTAAGGAAAGATGAGGATGATGCCGATGACCGCCATCAGCACGTGCATGCAGATGCGGAAGATGAGTTCGTTCGTCTTTTTGCGCTTGTTGAAGAGGTTTGCCGCATTTACGTTTTTGATCGTTGTCCCGTCCATGTCAGTCCTCCTTCATAATGCGGCTGCGCAGCCAGAACATAATCCCCGTGACGATGCCGACAAAGATAAGCAGCAGCCACGAGAGCGCGCTTGCATACCCCCACTTGGAGGCACGGAAGGCCTGGTTGTAAATGTACACGGCAAACATGTTCATGGCGTTGCGGTAACCTTCGCCGTTGTTCGACGCAAAGACCAGCGTCCCGTTGTACTGGAAGGTACCGATGAGCATGGTGACGATATTGAAGAAAATCATCGGCGCGCTCTGCGGGATGGTGATGTGCCAGAAACGCGCGAACCTGCCTGCGCCGTCGATCTGCGCCGCTTCATAAAGCTGCGCGGGGATCGCTTTGAACGCCGACAGCCACAGGATCATGCCGCCGCCGATGCTCCAGAGGTTCATCAGGAAGATGGAGCTGATGGCGACGAAAGAATTGCCCGACTGGAAGAAATCGCTGTGGCAACCGAACAGGGCTAACAGTTTGTTGAATACACCGTTGGTCGAGAACATATCCCCCCACAGGATGCCCGAGACGATGCCCGGGATGACGCAGGGAAGATAGAAAACTACGCGGAAGAAGCCGATGCTCTTATACGGAAGGTTGACCAGGCAGGCAAGCAGGTATCCGCTGACAAGCACGATGGGCACGCTGACGAAAACATAGTAGCACGTATTGCCGAATACCTGCCAGAAATAAGGATCTTTCGTCAGGATGCTGATGTAGTTGTTAAGACCGACGGGATAAAAATAAGTGTCGCCCGTGTAGTTGAAAAACGACCAGATGAGGGACTGGAACATCGGGTATACGGTAAAGACGCCGAGACCGATGACCAGCGGCAGGACAAACATCCAGCCTTCGCGGTTATCCTTCCAGAATTTTTGCAGCCGGGTGTATTGACGAGGAGCGGCGGGGGAAGGAACTCCCCCTACCGTCCGTTCCGCCTTCTCTTTTTTACGAGACGACGCTGTCGAATACATACTCGACTTCCTCCTTGAAATACTTGTAAGCGTTGTTCGGCTCGCGCACCGCATAAGAACCTACGTATTTATTCATGGCGCTGATCAGGGAGCTGGTGAAGATCGCCTTCGTATTGTCGAGGAACTCTTCGCGCGTCTTGTACTGAGCGCCCCAGGTGTATGCCTCCACGTTGAAGGTAGCGGAGTATTTCTTATGCCAGTTGGCTTCCGGATTGTCGACGGAGAGGTCGGCACGGATGGAAGGCAGGGTCAGACCGCCCTCGTCCGCAACGCGCTGCTGCCCGTCATAGCTCATGAGGTAAGCGAGGAACGCCGCCGCCACGTTCAGCTGATCGGCATCGTCCTTGAGGTGGCTGTTGAGAGCGTAGCCCGCAAAGCCCATGCCCGAGTAAGAGTTTTCACCGTTGATGAGGGGGAAGGAGACGACGTCGAACTTGTCTTTCAGAAGAGCGCGCGTCTGGTAGTTGTCGATGGAAGTGGACTGGAAGAGAAGGGCGCCCGTGCCGCTCTCGAAGCTGGAAGTCTGTTCGTTCGAGGAAGGGATATATCTCTTGGTGACGAGGTTCTGCACGAAAGCGACGATGTCTTTGCTCGCCTCTTCGGTGAGGGCGAATTCACCATCTTCGTTGAGCACTTCGCCGCCCAGGCTCTTGATGACGGGGTAAGCGACCGATTCCCAGGTGAGGTTGGAGTCGAGCGGGAAGTAGGTATCCTGGCCCTTGCCGTCGTAGTACTGACGCACCTTTGCACAGACGGTGAGCATATCCTCCCACGTCCAGCCGTTTTGGACGATGCTCATGTCCACACCCGCGGCGGAGAGGATCTCTTTGTTGTAGAAGCAGATGACAGAGTCGATGGAACGGGGCACCGCATAGCGCACGTCGTTGAACAGGCCCATGCCCTTGAATTCGGTGCTGAAGTCCTCTTCGTAGTTGAAGAGGTTCGCTGCCTCCGCATCCTCGGTGAAGTTATCCAGGTTCAGCGCATAGCCGTTGCTGACGAGGAAGTAGTAGTTTTGGGAGTTGCACCAGATCACGTCGGCGAGGACGTCGGCGCTGTACTGCTTGGTGACCGTCTGTTCATAAGAGTCGATGGTGAGGAAGTTGGTCTCGACGGTAACGTTGGGGTACTTTTCCTGGAAGCCCGCAATGACAGAGTTGATGATCTTGCGCTCGTTGTCGTTATCGGGGATGATGACGGAAATGGTAGCCTTGGTGCTGACGGGCAGATTGAAATCGATTTCGTAATCCGCCTGCAGTCCGCCCCCTTCGTCATCCGTGTTCGGGCGACGATAGTCGCAACCGACGACGGCGGCGCAGAGCATCAGTACCGTAAGTACGATCGTGAAGATCCTGAGAATGTGTTTCATGTCTTTCTTCTCCTTTTTTTATTCTGATAAATACCTTTCCCGTTTTGTCAAAAACGGGAAATTTTTATGAAATAAAAATTTTTTCGGTATGCCGTAGGCTTACTTTTTATAGTCACAGATCACCGACATGATATTCATGGCATAAACGCGGTGCATGAAATCGTTGGGGTGATTGTTGTTAGAAGAGGAAATTTCGCTGTAATACTTGCTTTCGAGGAAATAGTTGCCTACTTTCAGCATATCCACCACCGTGACGGTGCCGTCGTTGTGGTCGGCGGCGATGCGCTCCAGCTGCTGGAGATAAGATTCGAATTTTCCGTCCGCACGGGTATCCAGCTTGTTGCAGGGGAACGAATTGACGAGAATGAAGCAGCAGTCGGGCGAAGCCACTTTGACGCGGAGCATGATCTCTTCGATGTTGCTCTTATAGCGCACAGGCGAGACGTCCGCAGTGGCGTCGTTCATGCCGTAGGCGATGATGCACAGGTCGGGAACGGCGTCGAGCGCGTTCTGCAATTTCGTGCTGCCTTCGCCCGTCAGGGGATATTCGCTCATCGTGCCGCCCTTTGCCGAGTTGGTAAGGGTGACGTTGACGCCGTAGACGCGCTCCAGTTCCGTTTTCAGCTGGCTCGCATAGCCGGGCGTGTACGGATCGACGTGAAGGTTATCGCCCGTCGAAGAGCAGCCTTCCGTGATGCTGTCGCCGATGACGGCGAGGCTGATGTCCTCCCCGTTTTCCAGCTTGGTGCGAAGCCCGTTCAGCATAGTCACGTCATATTCGGCAAACACGTCCGAAGGGAGCTCCTGCACGTCGTACGCATAGGTCACAGAGAGGTATCTTCCGTAGAAAAAGCTGCTTTCCGTGTACACGTACGGGCCCATGCCGAAATCCCACAGCACGTACGAACTCAGATCGGGCGGCACCACAACGCCCTCCGAGAGGCTGCCCGCATAGTTATAGCCCTCGGGCGCCGCCTCCGTCACTTCCTCTATCGTCGTGCCCGTGATGGTCTTTTCGTTGAGAAGAGGAATGGACGAGCCCTCGGGAATGACGAGCCTGCCGTTTTCCGCGTCTACCGTGTAGTCGACGCCTTCCGTATACACTTTGCCCAGCGTCTGGTCCATCACCTGCACCACTTTCAGCGGTTTATAAAGCAGGTTGGCGTACGCTTCTCCGTTTTCGTACTGAATGGGCAGAACGAGTTCGTTGTACATCACGTTGCCCAGCCAGTACGGCTGCGACATCTTGTTTTCGTAATCTTCCTTTGTGTAGCTCATTGTCTCGTACTCCTCGTTGTAGAGCGGAAATTTACTCATGTCCAGCTTTCCGTCATCTTTTCCGGGATCATTCCCTCCGGCACAGCCGCCGAAGAATGCTGCCGCCGCCGCAAAGGACAGCGTACAAGCCAAAAACCGAATCCAACGTTTCATAAGACCTCCGTATCGGTATAGATTTCGGCGCAAGAGCGCCGTTTTATGCTTTTTTGCGCAGGAACAGCACCGCACCGCCGCACAGCAGCACTGCCGCGAGCCCCGCAGACGCGGACACCGCGCCGCCGCAGCCCTTGCCGGACGTACGCAGCGTGATCGTCTCGGTGATCAGACCCAAGCCCTCTTCCGGCTGGGAAATGAGCAGGACCTTCGATTCCTTTTCGCCCTTTTCCAGATACAGTACGCGGGCGGGAACGGTGACTTCCTCCCCTTTATATGTAAGTGCGGGGATATCGATCGTGCTGCCTTCCTTGGGCATGGAATCCACTTCCATCGTCGTTTCCGGGCAAAGCTGTTCGATCATGTCCATCGAATACCAGCAATCGTTGGTGGTGATGCCCGTCACGCCGTAGCGGAACGCCTCGCCCATCGAGGCCGTATCATACGTCCACAGCCACGTCGAGTACCCGCGGTCTGCCAACAGGCGGAACAGCTCGGTATACGAAGAGGAAATGGAATCGTCTCCGTAATAGATGCGCAGATTGTCGCGCTGCATGTCGATGCCGCTCTTCACTGCCGCCGCCTGCGAAAGCGCGCTGTCCCCGTCCGTCGTATACAGGAGCAGAGAGGTAGGGATGGAAGGAAGAAGCTCGCTCACGCGCATGATCTGCGCGGGATAGAAGGAGATGACGACGATCTTATCCGATACGCCGTACTCCTGCACTTTCTGCGCGAACAGCGTTGCCAGTTCCGCTTCCTGCCCCTTGAATTCGATGATGAGGAGCATATCCTTCAACTCCCCGTCCCTCAGAGAGGCGAACACTTCGTCCAGCGTGGGGATCTTGCTGACCCCGTCCGACAGGTAATTTTCCTGCAGCTGCGCCAGCGTGAGGTTCTTGACCGGCTGGCTGACATTCTGATAGGTATAACTGTCGTTATGATAGATGACGATCTGGTTGTCCGCCGTCAGACGGATATCGATCTCGGCATGCGTGGCGCCGTTTTCCGCCGCGCTCTGAACGGCGCCGAGGGTGTTTTCGCTGTAGATCACGCCCCAGTCGCCGCGGTGCGCCGCCACGAAAGGCGCGCGGGACAGAACAGAGGGTATGCCCTGCACCTCGCCCTCTTCCGCGGGCTCGGAGTTGCCGATCTTTTCATAAATATCGTATACAGCCGCGCAGTCGGGTGTGAGGATGCCGTACGCACCCCTGCCGATGGCGTCCCCGATCTCGGCGGCAGAGCCGTCCGTGGAGATCCACACCGCCTTGAAGCGCGCCTGCAATTCGCGCACCGTCGCAGCGTCCGTACTGTCGTGCTCGACCACGATGGTCTGCGCTCCCACGGCGTTTGCTTTGCCGAGTTCCGTCATCATCTTCGACTGCGAAGACATATCGCCTGCGATGTACACAACGCGCAGAGAGGCTTCCGATGCCTGCATGAGCACCGTGATGTCCCCCGACGCCACGGCGATGTCGGGAACGTCCGTTTCGGCAAGATATCCCGCAAGCGCCGTGTACGCCGCCGCATCCTGCGGATAAACGACGGGAAGTTCGCCCTGCGCCGTGCTGCTTTCCAGAACGTCGGAGAGCGCACCCAGCGCATTGCCGTCCGCGCCCACTACCTGCAGGGACGCGTTCGTCTCCAGCCATACGGACGCAGCGGGCTCGCCTTCGGCTTCCGATGCGAGCGCCTGTTCGCTGTCCGCGCGCAGAATAACGGACGGCTGCCCGTAGAAATCCGCGCTGTCATACCCCGCTTCCGCTTTCGCCGACGCAGCCATAGGCGCCGTGCTCAGAGCGGCAACGAGGACCATACTCAATAAAAACGCAATTTTCTTTTTCATGGAAACTCGCAAACTCCTCCACTTTTTCCACTCTCATTGTAATCCACTTTGCCCCGATTTTCAATATATGATTTAATGATATACTTGCACGATTTACAGATTTTATGGAATTTTAGCCCTGTTTTATAGGATATTTTTATTTTTTCCGATGAATATGAATTGACAAGGCCGCCCCGTTTGTACGATAATAGAAAAGAGGAGGAAACGCTCTTATGATAGAAAAACCGACACCGTTCGACAACGTAAAACTCAAGATCATGGAAGCGGGATTCGACAAAGTGGACAGCAGCTGGCACCGCTTTATCGCTTTCTTTCCTTATTATAGGATCTATTATATCGTCAGCGGGCACGCCGTCATCTATCTGCAGGACCAGCAGCTGGAACTCTGCCCCGGGAAAATGTACTTTATCCCCTCCTTTTCCATTTTCGACGCGCACTGCGACGAGATCCTCGGCCATTACTGGATCCATTTCAATTTTGACATCACCACGACCAACTACCTGACCATCTACCGCCCTTTCAACGTCGTGGACGCGCCGCCCCTCGCCGATCAGCTGTTTGCCAGACTGATCGACTGCTACAACGCGGGCGGCAACTCCCCTGCCGAATTGCTCGCCTGCGAAGGGCTGTCCAAATACCTGTTTTCCTTTTTCCTGCCCGATACGGACACCGAAGCCACGCCCGAAGCCGCACGCTTCATCCCCGTCCTGCAATACATCGACACGCACTTCAACCAGCATATCGCCAATACCGACCTGAGCGCGATCATGTACCTCTCGCCCACCTATTTTTCCAACCTGTTCACAAAGCAGTTCGGCATCACGCCCCAGCAATACATCCAGCAGAAGCGCATGAACAGCGCCGCCATCATGCTGTTCGAGAGCAACAAGAACATCCGCGAGATCGCCTTTTCCTGCGGGTTCGAGAGCGAGGCGTACTTCAACCGCTCCTTCCACAAATTTATGGGCATTTCCCCCGGCAAGTACCGAAAACTTGCGGGCACCATCAACGGCTCTTCCAAAAACTGAACGGCTTTTCCCCGTTTGCAGAGACCGCCCCTTTGATCTGACCCCAAAAAATGAGACGGAAAGATTAACGGGTGGAATGAGAGGACTGTAGACGGTATTGCACCGGGCTCATTCCTTTTAGTCTGAGAGATATTCTCTCATTGTTCCAATAGTAAATATATTCTTTGAGGCGGTGGACGAATTCGTCCACCGTTTCAAACTTTTCTCCGTAGAACATCTCTACTTTCAGCCGTCCGAAAAAGTTCTCCATTGCTCCGTTGTCCATGCAGTTGCCTTTCCTGGACATACTCTGAATAATGTTGTGTTCTCTTAAATATCTTTGGTATTCCTCATGTTGGTACTGCCAACCCTGATCCGAGTGAAAGATTGGCGTAGCTCCTTCGGGCAGCTTGTCTGTAAGTCCTTGCAGCATTTCTCTTATCTGTGCAAGGTCTGGTTTGAGTGAAACGGAGTAGGCAATGATCTCTCTGTTGTATAAATCCATGACGGGCGAAAGGTAAACCTTGTCGTTGCAAACTTTAAATTGCGTTACGTCTGTGGCGAGCTTTTCAAACGGTTTGCTTGCATTGAAGTCTCGGTTGAGAATATTTTCTGCTACCTTTCCGATCTCACCCTTGTATGAGTGGTATTGTCCATTTTTGCGCTGTTTGCCGCATATATTGAGACTTTTCATTAGCCTTAACACTGTTTTATGGTTAATTATTATACCGTTTTTATGCAGTTCAAGCGTGATTCGTCTGTATCCATAACGACTATCATTGCGTTCGAATACTTCCATGATTGCTTGTTTATCTGCACGGTGTTTATCCGTACCGCTTGCCTTTACGTGATAGTAATACGTGCTGCGCGGCAAACGTGATATTTTCAGAAGTATTTTCAGCGGATATTTCTGCCTTAGCTGAGCAATTATTTTCGTTTCTTCCCGCTCTTTTGCTCTTCCGCATAAACTAAGGCGCTCAGTTTTTTTATGTATTCAAGTTCTGCTTGCGCATATTGAAGTTCTTCTTTTAACCTTTGATTTTCGGATATAAGGTCTTCTTCCACAGACTTGTCCAATGTCTGTTTTCTCAGTCTGCCCGTGCTTTTCCTTCCGCGTCGTTCTGTCATAAGTCCCGCCGCTCCTTCTTCCAAGTATATGCGTTCCCACCTGTGCAATGTGTTTATTGCTCCTCCGCTTTGAGTAGAACCCAAACCGTATTTTCGCACCGTTTCACAATATCCTAAATGGTTCTCGCGCATATCCATTATAACAGATATTTTGAACTCTCCGCTATACTTTGTGTTAAATTCCTTTTCTCTTGACATAAAAATATGCACCTCCAAAAGTTTGTCTAACTTTTGGGGTGCATATCATTCTCGGGCTCCCTTTTTCAAAGCAGGTAAAACACAAAGCGAGCAGAAAGGTTGCAGATCATGTACTTTATATACAACAATATTATAGCATCAAATGCAACCAATGTAAAGATTTCAATAAATACAGTTTTTCTTAAATCAAATCTATAACTTATCCTCAGACTTTTGCCTTTTTCCTGCGCCTATGAAAATACTATATAAAAGTGAAAGGTTATCAAAAAGTCCCAAAATTACTCGGCAAATTTGCAGACTCGATATCCAAAGAATTAAAGATAGACTTTGCTTTTTTGTGGCGCAGGACGGCATAGAAGAAAAATTGTCGCAAACACAGTTTGTAAAGCGCACTTTCGAAATTCCTACAAGTAGCGGTAAAAGCAAACACTTGCAACAGAGAAACCGAGTTCCCCTATCGCCACCCTGCTGCGGTAAATGTACTGCGACTATGCTATATAATTTACGGATTCGTACTATTTATGGCAGAAAAGAACGATTGATTCCAAGCCGAACGGCACCGTTTTGCGAGCTTGGACATAATCGGGATTGGTATGCTCGTCCGTCCACCTTCCGCGCAAGGTAAAACAATCGGGAGAAACACCCCAATCATCTTCTCCGCGGAAATGAAAGGCCCCAAAACGATTGCGCATCGTCGAATAACAACGCACCATAAAAATATGCTTTCCTTTTCCGACTTGCATTTCCGCCGTTCCGTTCAGCAGAACGGTAGCAGTTTTTCCTTCACAGAAGATCTCGCACATCGAATAGTTTCCGATCGGCCGCAACAAAATACGCCCCTCCGCCTCAGCCACAAATGAATATTCGACTGAACCGCAAAAGTTTTCCATGCCCTGTCGCGTAAGATCGCCCGCCTTTTTCTTCCCTGCGCTTTTTAATGCACCATCCTGCACATCGAACTCCCCGCAAATATAGATTTGCTCCATGTGCGTGGAGTAGCTGAAACAATTCCGCAAGCTCTCCGGTACAGTATCCGTATACAAAACAGAGCGAACCTGCGCTGCATTCGTCAATTCGGCGTCATATTCATATACATTTTTTCCTTTGCGCGCATGCAGACATGCTGTTTTGAAATTGATGTCCTCCGCGCTCTGTTCGAACGAAACAATCGGCACACCGTTGAATTGTTCGCACTTCACAGCCTGTTTTTCCGCAATGAGCGTTATTTCGCGTTCCGCATCGCTCTCAAAAGAATACGAAACATGCAGTTTGCCATAATAGCCACGTTTGACAAGAGTTTCATACACGCCGTGTAAATATCCCTGCAAAACCTCACCGTTTTTCAGCTCGACACGCACATTTTCAATGGTCAGACAATTTGCATCTGCCGCGCGGAATTCCGGAGTATACGTATCAGATTTTAAGGCCTGAAAAGGTAAAAGCGCATAATCCGCATCTTCTTCCGCCAGGAGCGAACCGTGCGGCGGAACTTCAAACTCGTTCTGTGAGGCATACCCCGTCATCGTCTCCAGGTCGATGCGCGAAAATCTTCCGTTCAGTCTTACGAGCGAAGGCTCGTCCTTTTCATTGACGGCAAAAAAGAATCTCTTACCGCCGGGCAATGTGCGCATGGTATAATCCAACTCGACCTTCCCGATCACCGCGGGACGCGGCAAGTCTTCGATCCGAACGTTTGCCTTCAACCAAGAAAAATCCGTACAAACCCCATCTTCATAAGTCGGATGAGCGCCCGCGACGGCCAGTTTTCCGCCATCGGCAAGGAATTTTTTGATCAAACGGACAGTATTTTTCTTCATTTCGCGGCAATTTGCAAGCAAAACGGCATTGTATACACATTCCCCTACGCAAAGCAGCCCTTGTTCCGTACTGCCCAATTTTTCGAGCACTTTTTCGTTGACAAAATGATAGGCAATGCCATTTTTACGCAATTTTTCTGCAATTTTGAGGTAAACTACGTCCACATTTTCGCGAGCGGCATTTTCGTCTGACCGCAGATAATCCAGGTACACACTCTCCATCGGCGTAACGACTGCCACGGGCGCCTCTTCCTGCGAAGAAGCGATCAACCTGCCAAGTGTCGTAAAATATCTGTTCAGCGTCTTATATCCGTCAATCCAAGGCAGCGTGCGGCCGAAAGAAACAGGATAATCGATCTTTCCCTGCCCCGCAAGCGAGTAGTTATACAGATGCTGGCACATCATGTCAACGCCAAAAACATACTGTTTATCTCCGATCAGACGCAGTTCACGCGGCGTTACGGAATAGCTGCTGCAGCCAAATGTTTCTGTCATGATAAGGTTTCTGCCCGCCTGTGCCGATACCGAACCGACGTTTTTCGCTGAAATCAATCCTGTAGAATATTTACCGAGATTATCAATGGCCGGAACGTGCTCGTACAGATAGCTCGATGCACAGTCTGCCCCTCCCCACATCTGGGTAAAAAACAGCGATTCTTCGATGCTGTGGCCGGTCAAAAGACAGCCATGCCCTTCACACCAATCATACAATTTTTTGTAGAAATTTTCGCAATACAGACGATTCATAAGGTTGTAATACCGCACACGGAAAGGATACCCCTCCTCGTCCTGCAAAAACAGATAGATCAACCCATCTTTCAAATCCTCGCCGTATTCCTTAAAATACTCCCTCTCTGTCACGCCGGAAATAGGTGTCGCATAGCGATAATATTGCGGTTCGTCAGTAAAAAAGCCCACCAATTCTTTCCCGAACGCAGAAGCAAACCTTGCAAAATACTGCTCATGCGTGGCGGCAATAAACTGATCGGTCACCTCCGGATTCAAAACATCTGCGTATGCATCGGAAAGCCGCAAATAAATTGTGTGATATTTTTCCGCGCACTCTCCCGAACGAAGACGATGCACGGATCCTCCGTCCCGAGAATAGACCGCATACGCCTTGTCGTCAAACTCATCTTTCACTTCATACACGAGATAACCGGCGCGGTTTTTTGTTTCCGTAAGAAGTTTGCCTGCAACAAAGCCGCTCGGCCAGCCGAATTCGTCGTACATCCACACCCGCATACCCAGCAAAGCAGCTTCCTCCAAACAGACACCGACCATCCGAAACCACTCTTCTGAAAGGTATTCGGTCGTCATGCCCGCACGAGCATGAAAAATTACCCCTCCCAATCCGTAGGATTTCATTTCGTGCAGTTGGCGGCGCAACTCGTCTTCCTTCAGGCAGGAATTCACGCTCCAGAATACGACAGGGCGAAATTCGCTCCCATCATCTCTGTGCAATACGTCCAACAAGTTTTCCGACCCCTTACACTCCAATTTTTTTTGCATATTGTCTTCGCGTTCCTTTATATTTTTTCTGAAACGAAAGCGTTCAAACTTTCTTTTCCCTGTATACCAAAACACGTGCAAGATATCTTTTTTAAAGAAATTTCTGCAGCTGATCGCTCTTTAAAACAAATCAATCTCGTAAAAACGCGCCTGTGCATCTCCGTTAAAACTGATTTCCAGGCCCTTTTCCCCTATTTGAACAGGCAGAATCATTTTTTCGGCTGGATACGCCTGCCGCACATGCAAAACGCAACAATCCATCGGCACCGTAACCTTTTGCACGCCGCCCTTGTTCCACACCGCAAGATACAACTTATTCCCGGCCCTGAATCCCGATGCGAGAACTTTATCTGCAAAGCCGGAAAAGCCGAACGGCATCACGGGAACCCCGATTTTTTTCATATCGCGCGTTCGCTTATAATATTCAATACCCTCGCACACAAGCGCGCGGGTATGCATGTCTGCAAGATGCATGCAACCGGAAAGATAAAACCGACCTGTAAGAGCGTTGACGACATTAAAAACCGTCCTTTCCGCATCGACGACACTACCCGCAGGGCTGTCTTCCGTAAGTTCTGCGCAGGGGTAACACCATACCCCGCACTGCTCGGGCAGCACTGCGGAAGAAAGATTGGCGCACAGATGTGAGAATTTCAAATAATCAGTCTGATCGCTCGAAGACTGCAAACTGCATACGGAAAGCATTGCATAATCCATCCGACATCCGCCGCTCGCACAGTTTTCCAAGATAAGTTGCGGATACTTTTTCCGAATGTCCAAAAGCCAGTTCAAAAAAGCTCTGCCGTGACGCATAAGCCCTTCCCCGCAGGTAAATGCCCCCGTTTCTGTTCCGTTACCCCCTTCCACATTGTAATCCATTTTAATATAATCGGCGCCGAGTGAGATCATCCTGTCGATCACTCGCTCTGACCGTTCGCGCACAAGCGGATGCGAAAAATCTAAAATATAGCGGTTATGATCCCGCACAAGCGCTCCGTTTCTCCTGAAAAAACATTCTTCGGGCAACTGAGACATTATATGGCTTTTCGGGCCCACATCTTCGATCTCCACCCAAAGCCCCGCGCGCATCCCTTTCGATTTTATATAATCGACCGTCTTTTTTACACCGCTGGGAAAACGGGTCTTTGATTCTTCCCAATCCCCCAAGGCAAGCCACCAGTCTTCTTCGTCATGCCATCCCGCATCTATACAGAAAACTTCGCATCCGAGCTCGGCGGCACTGTCGATGATAGGTTTGAGCTTATTTTCCTCGGGATAATCCCACAGAAGATGCATGTACGAATTGAAGACGACAGGCATCGATTTAAAATCGGATGAGATAAGATGGATCCTTCTGCGGATGCGGGTGATCTGTGCCAGAACAGCGTTCAAAGATTTACCGAACACAACGGAACAAGGCACCGCTTCAAACACCTCTCCGGGGCACAGTTTTTTAGCCCAACCGTTATCCTGATAATTCGGGCCTCCCGCATTCAGATAATATTTTCCGCCATGATCTCCGATCTCATAATGCCACGCCGTATTGCTCTCGATTTGCCAAAGCATAAAATCGGACGTATGAGAATTTTCCACGATCCCCATCGGCAGAAATTCCTTTGTCGACCAAGTGCCGCTGTTTCCTACATTTAAACGGCGCATGCTCGTAACACCGTTCCCGTTAGAAAGGCGAAGATCATACAAACTTTCTCTCTTCCACTGCGCCTCCACATACCAAGACGAGGCAGGCAAATACGCAAAAATTTCATTCGTGGGCCTGCCTCCGTCTATACCGAGACAGCTGAACGCATTTACTTCTTCCAGGCAAATCTCTCCCCCGGCGATGTTCTTTACCCGGTTTCGCACGCGAAAGCCGCTCACTCCGTCAAAGAACCGAAATTCCGTGTCGATCTCAACCTTTTCCGAAGCCGTCACGATTTCCAAAACATATCCGTCACATGTCTTTCCCTCCCTGTGAGAAACGTACTTAGCAGCCGCGCTCTCAGAAGCGCCGATCAGCTTTGCGCCGTGATGTGCGTTTCGGTCTCCTCCTGCAATATGTACCTGATGGAAAGGGAACGGAATCTCTCCGTCCCCCGCAAACAGCCCGACGATCCCTATTGTCCTGTCTTTTTCGATTTTAAATGAAAATTTAAGCCCGTTGTGTTCTACCTTGATATATTTCATACTCTCGTCTCCCGTCTTCAGTTTATCGGCCAATGATCCTTCGCCAAGATCAAATCGTTGCAATAATATTGCCCTACATCCATATACGGCTGCACGAACGGCTCCCACGCAAAAATATAGCGCTGTATCTCATCCCGAAATTTATCGACATCGGTTTGCTCATCCCCTCTCAGTTTAGATTCTATAAGGGCCAAAACTTTTTGCAAATATTGAATAAACTGAGACAGCATTTCCAGCCTCTTTGCGATCTTTCCCTTCGCCCGTTGTGCCATTGCGCCCACTTTTTGCTCCAATTCTGCGGCACGATAAATTTCATCCGCCGCCCGCTTTGCAAGCGAGACGTTTTGCTCCGGCAAACGATGATTCATATAATCATCCGGCAAGAACCCGGATATTTCGCGCAAAACGGCAAGTACCTCTCCCGCATACTGACCGTACGCCGCAGAAAAATATTCTCTTTCCAATTCGGCATACGTCAGCGTTTTATCCCATAACTTTCTTCCGAGCAAATACAGCGGAAACCCGGTAGGAACGGCTGCTCTCTGCAATTGGCAACTCATATACCCGTTGAGCCCCATATCTTCGAGCGCATTCACGTCCTGCTCGATTGTCCGCGCAAGCAGCATACCGCTGAGTTCCTTGCACACCGCGTGCATGAGCGGATAATCAAAAATGAATGAATCCCCTGCAAAACATCTTTGCCATCCGCGCAAAAATGCAAGATTCTCCCCTGGCGTAACGGGTGGCTTGAAAAGCCCCTCCGACAGCGGCAAAATCGGCGACTCCGCCACGTTGGCGGACAATGCCGTTACATAATCACGCCCCGAAGGCGCAAACATCAGGATAAAGCGCTCAGGATTCCGTAAATGCGCTTTGCGCGGCGGATACATAAGTTCGTTATACAGCAAAAACACAATGCGCGTTTTATTCCCTTTTTTCGTGAGCGCCTCATCGATCTCATTGAGCATCTCCACATACTGATCCGAATAGGTCGTGCGGCGGCAAGCCTCACACGTGCAGAAATTATTGCAATCGTCTGCCAGCCACACATGCAATATATCGGGAGAATTCTTTGCCAGGTAATCTTCCACACACTTCACGATCATCCCCCGCGCCTCGGGGTCGGAGTAACATAAATTCGTTGTGATCGGCATCCCGTGAAAAAATTTTCTTTCCCCGTTTACAAGCGCAAGTTTTTCGCGCAAATGCGGCGAAAGAACTTCGTCCGAAACCTCATCCCAGCCGTCGGCAGGGATACCGAGCGGTTCGCAGGTCCATCCGTGCCCCACGGCATGATGTACCATGCCGCGCTTACGGAGCGCTTCTACGGCGTTTTGAGTATATTTTTGCGATTCTTCCCTCGAAAATGTCTTTTTTTCCAAATAGGGATTCCACCAATGATCATACCATTTCCGATAAAAGATATTGGCCGAGGGGAACTGCAAAAAATAACTGTTGAATCCCGCTTTGGGCATCCAATCGATGATATCAAGGACGTTTTCGTTGCTCACTCCCCCTTCGATCGTGATCCCACGATGCCTATAAGAAGCCTGCTCCCTGCATTCGACAGAACACTCTTCTGCTTTTTTTTGCACAAGTTCTTCGCCCTGCGGCGTCGGATATAAAAAGCGACAACCCAATTTACGGAAAAACGCATACACACCAAGCAAAACACTTCGCATGTTGCTCGCACGGATGTGCCCCCGCCCCTCCTGCACGGATATTTCGTATGCATCCCGCATGGCAGAGCATTCCTCTTTGCAAAAAAGACCTGTTTCGATCATGCACACCGTTTCTCCCGTAACGGCACTCCAGTACCGACGCAGTTCCGCTTCGGCAAATCGCAGAATTTCTTCCATATTCTCTCCTTTTTATCCTACTCCGACAGCAATCGGTCAATTTCTCGGCGCAACTCTAAAAATGAAGCGTTGTCCGTAGGGTAATTGCGATAATCGCAGTATCCGTATTTTTCCAAAAGCGAGCAACAAGCACTCCGACCGATTTTATTTTCGAGTGCAAGAAGTGCGCAATAATCCTGTACTCCCTGGAAAAATGTTTCCAACCGCATCGATGCCAACGGCCCGTCCTTCCCCGGGTAGACGATGAACGGATCGCCCGCCGGTAAGTTCCGATCGGCATCCGTCTCCCGAAAAGGGTCGATGGGATGACGGGAAAATACTGTAAAATAGAAATTATATGCCCAATGGAGATACCCCTTTACGCCCTTCTTATACATCTGCATTCCGAGGATACGGTTGCGAAGCGAGGGCATATTGATAAAACGATTGGACAAATGTTCTTTATCCGGCCCGCAACATGTGTAGACCCAATGATTCACTCCGTTATTTTCAAAATCTTCGGTAAACTGAAGCCCTACGATCGGAATATCTACACAATCGTCTTTGAAAAATTCATAATGACTGAGTGCATCAATGATAGGTATGCCTCCGCATAGCGGCTTTACAAAATCGTGGAGTTTTTTATAGGTGGGTAAACTTTCGGCAAACGGTTCGTCGGAAATATGTATAAAACATCGATCCTTGATACCCGCCTCTTCCGAAAAGCGCACCAATGCGGGAAGAAACGCACGCAGAAAATCAGTGTATTCGGGAGAAGAAGAGGAAGTTTCCCAGCCAAAACATTTTTTTCTTACTCCCTCTTCCAGGATTTCTACCTTCGGGCACGCCTTTGCGCCCCACTGAGTAAACAAATGCGAAAATTCAAAATAACGGAATCCGCATTCTTTCGCCGTGTCGATATACCTTTGCAGATCTGAAAAATCGAAACGATACACCCCGTGCCGCCGTTCGACGCGCACCGTTTGTACAGTCATCCTCTCCTGCCCGACGATCGTATCCAAAGGCGGTGTAAAAAGGGGAGTATAGACCATCGTAAAGCCGTGTTCCGTCGCCATCCTCATAAATTGTTTCAGATGAAACCAATACCCTTCCGACATCGGTTCCACCCCGTACGAATTGCAGATCGCATCCGAATGCAGCCAATTTGTAGCGATCAGATCGCTTTGCGCAAGTCTGCCTGAGCACACTTTAAGTGCATACGAAGTTCTTGCAAGCTCCTTACCCGTGTCATCCTTGAGAACAAAAGTCTCCTCGTAAATGCCCGCGGGAATACCGTTTCTGTCATACACATCCACCCAAAAGGCAGAATTGAGCCTGTATGTTACACTCTCTCCGGCCGGATCGAGCGGGCGCAATATATCCGGAAAGGCCTGTGCGCCTTCATCGATAATGAAATCATCATGCCCCGGCATACAAGTGCGCAAAGCCATAACGTAATCGACGTGCCGCACCTGCATATATTTTGTAAGCGAACCGCTCCATTCTAACCGAAGACCGCTCAGGTTTTCCAGATCGCTATTCCCCACGACCTGAAATGCATACTTTTCATTGGAAAGCATTTCTCCCTGTTTTTCCTCGGCAATGATCTGCGCAGAGGGCAAAACTTTTTCTAAACTGCTGACTGTTTGCAATATAAATGCCATACTCTCCTCACAAATACAGGCGTTTACGGATCCCGCAAACGCCTGTTCCTAAACTGTTGCTTCGCGCGATTCATTCGGCCGAATCCGGAAGACGGTCTATGCAGCTGCTATAACCGATACCGTTACGACGCGCGAATCGACCTTGCCGACTATCTTCAGCACGACCTGATAATCGCCCACATGTTCCAATACAAGCGTATTCCCTTCCAGTTTTACGTATTCATCCGATACGGGACTCTTATATTCGATCGCGTAT
>CALVHV010000008.1 GCA_944328845.1 uncultured Clostridia bacterium
CATAAATTTATGTCTTTACAATAACATACGTCCATTCTTTTCGATTGCTGTCCTTAATCATACGCTGAAAATCAGGACGGTTATCGTTCGTGCCCGTCATAGCACGGTCGATATAAGTATCCAGAATCAAAATATCATTTTTTTGCGCATATTCTTCACAGACACGAAGCTGACCTTCGATAGACTGCTCTGTCTGACTGTCAGAAGAATACCTCGCATAGATGACTGCTGTTTTTATTACTTTTTTACCCTGCATATTGCTCCTCCTTTTTCTTTGATTTTTCGTCTTTCGGCGGAGACCAAACAAACGGAAACGCATAGTCTTTCCCTTATCTATTTTATCTGCTTCTTTCCGTCAAGGGTTGCCGAAGGCAATACACTTTACCCTTGACGAAAAGGGCGTTTCCGTTTACACTCTCCGCCCGAAAGACAAATGATTTTAATTCGCCTTCGGCATTTTTTCGATCACTTCGGGACTCACTTTCCCCATGATCTCCCCGTCTACCATACAGGTAAAGTCGCGGGCAAGTATGTACTTAAAGCCGTGTTCCTCATCTCCCATCTTGCAAAGAATATCGCCGTCCAAAACATCAGACACGATATACGTTTTCAGACCCCGAGAATAAACTACTTTTTCATCGTTCTTGCTGATGTATTTGAGCATATACTTGATACTGTCGCCGACCTCAAAGGCATTGTTGACCTTTGAAAAGTCGCTCCTGCCGAACCTCTCATTGAAAAAGCTGTTCTGTATGCTCTTTTCGCGTTTGTGCCGCTTGATACTGTAATCTTCATGCTCTTCCAATTCACCCGGCATTTCGCCCTCCGGGATATAGGTAAGTGCATGGAAATGTAACCGCTGCCCCAATTCGCCGCGTTCCCATGCACCCATATACCGCCAGTCTCGCCTTGAAGAGAGATGATAAAGCGTATTCATAAGTGATTTACGGAAAGTTTCCTCCGTATGCTTTTCGGAATCATATGTATAAGTACAAAAGTAATTCCATCTGTTCGTGTAGCCCCGACGTATCATTCGTTTATACCGCTCCCAACGGTTACGACTTAGTCTGTTAAAATGTTCTTCCACAAATTGCTCCGCTTCGTCCTTGTCCTTAAACATGGGCGTAAACTCCTGCAACAATTTCGCTTTACGGTTTGTTCTCTTGCCCTTGGATTTAGTAAAAGCCGTTTCAAACTGTTGGAGTTCCTCGCTCTTTTCTCGTTTCTTTCGTTGCCGTCTCGGTTTGTAAGGCTTTTCCGTATGAGGTATAGCGATCCAGTTACTGCCGTCGTTGTAGATCTTTGCCGCAAGAAGGTTCATCTGCCACCTCCCTGCGCAAACTCGATTATGCGCTGTAAAAGCGTGGAAAACAGCAGTTCCTTCTCAGATACAAGCAAAGAAGAAATATCCCCCTTCCCTATCGCCGTTACAATAAAATCTTGAGTCTTGTTTCCCTGCAAATTTTTGTCCTCCGAAGAAAAAATTTGCACGAAAAAAAGGGCATAGCACAAAAGAGAGAAATCCCAGTTAGTTAGTTTCTTTCTTTTATGTTATGCCCTTGAAGATAACGACCCCGCCCCGACTCTTCCGCTCGGGGTAACGGCGCGGCTTTTTTGCCCGCTACAATCTCAATGGTATCGCTTCACGGCTAATCTATTCTTAATCTTTCAAATCAAATCATAAATCAGCTCTCTTATTCAGTTGCAGTGCCCCTTTTCAGGTGCATACAAGTATTATACACCTTACAAAAGAAAAAGTCAAACATATGTTCACATATTTTTAGAAAAATTTAGAAAAATTTTTTCCGGTTATCCACAATTCAAGAGAACACGCAATGCGAACGAACAAAAATACACAGTCCTTGCTAAGAAAGCCCGCCCGCCGCGATAAAAAAAGCAATCCGCAAGCGGGTCAGCGCGGATGCCTTTTTCGCGGCGGGCTTTGCTGTAGTGGCATGTTTTTCTTGTTTCGTCCGTTTGGAACAGATGCTTTTCCGCACCGCATGAATTGTTTTGTTTTAGTTGGTTTTAGGCGTGAGCTTGTCTGCGGCGGCGCGTAGCGCCGCCGCACTCGTCTATGACAAGCTCACGCCTAACTGCCTCTTAAATATACCTGTTTGACAATTCAGCGTAGGAAGAGGTAGTAAAAAGGATGACCTCTTTCGCGGTAGTTCGCGCAAACCTTGCGGCATTTTTCTTGATTTCATCACTCCACATCCCGTCCGAAATTCGATTCGCACTACCAATTCTACCCGTGGTGGCAACCGATCCGCACAGCTATGAGCGTATGCAAAAAACCAACGCTTTTGACATCGTTTTTTTGCATATGTATACTCTTTTTTGCAGGCGCACCTGTAACTCTCTTCCATTCCCATTGGGAGCAAAACGGTTTTTCTGGCGCACAGCAGTTCGTTTTGAGCTAATCGCACGCCTATTTTTCAAAGCAATCGGCCAATCCTTTTAGGCGGATTAATTTTTCCAGCAGTATATTTTCGTCGTAAAAATAGTGGTTGCTCGCCTCAAACCCGATAGAAGCATCTTCGCTCGTCAGACGATACAGTCGTAAGACGTTTTTGTATTCCCGTTCCAAAAGGTCTAAAACGGCTTTTCTGTCCGCAAATCCCCTTTGTTTATGTAGGACGAACCTAGTATAAAGAGCGGCAGACAGAAAATGGCTTTGGCAGGCAACAGCACATCGGTAAAGCTGCTTAAAACGGGAAGATTCCTTCTGCGGCAACAATTTTATCCCCTCTCCCCACTCTTCGGCAAGCTTTTCCATCAAAAGGGCATACCGTTCGGCACCATAAGGAGCGGAATATTCTTCCACCGCATCGTATGGAAAACAGACCATCCCCGGAGAGAGAGGGACAGATCTTTTTTGCCAGAGCAAACCTGGCCCAATCGTGACAGGAGATTTATACAAAACTTCCACGCTGAAAGGATAATTGCGAAAAGCCGCGGCAAACTGCTCCGTCGCCGCGCGTATGCGCTCCGCTTCCTCGCCGCATTCCGCCTTCAGCCATCCTTCAAGATCGCATTTTCCTCCCTTACAGAAATTTACCAGAGAGAGCAGGGGCGAAGGATAACCGCCCAGCGTCCAGCTCAACATGTAGTTTTCGATATGCAAAGAAGACAGCGCGTTCAAATGCTCCGCCTGCAACGGAAAGACGGGAATAAAAGGTACGGCACTGCATTCCCAGCTGTTGTTCAGCTGGATCTTTGCCCAAACCTTGTGTCCTTTTTTCCGCGCATACTCCCATGTTTTTCTACTTATCTCGCTCGGCCCGGGGTGAGAAACAGAATAATCGATAACTTCGCTTTCAACTCCGCAAACGGAAAATTTTTTTCCGTATTCGCTGACGCACATGACTTCGATGCCCTTTTCCATGCGGTCAATCCCTTCCCAAAGCATCTGCTCGTCCCAATTCATAAAGGGAGACCACCCCCAAAGACTGGCTATGACCCGCGCGGACGAGCCCGATTTTTTTACTCCACGATAAATAAGATTGTTGACGGTGGCAGCAATGTCCTGCGGACAACAGTCCTTGCACCGTTCACAATGCGTTTTCCCCCTGGAAAAGCAATGCGTGTAATTTTCGGACATGGTTATAGTAATAACTCCTCTCAACTCTGGCACGGCGACCAGCAGAGAGCGGACCGCCTCTTCCAGATATTCCTGAGAAGCGCTCTTTCGCATGCACAAAGCGGCGCAACCATCCTTTTCCTGCCCGTAAAAAGCATCGGACAGTTTTGAAGCGGGTACGGCGCGCGGCTCGTTTAGATACAAATATAGTCCAATCTTATACTTTTTACACCATGCCGTAAGCAAAGCAAGATTCTTTCGGCGCTTTTCATATCCCCTACTCAATTCTTCATTGAAGGGACAAGGTGAAAGTTTCTGCAACTGCCCGTAGATCCACACGCCGGTTATTCCCCGATCCCGCAAACGCTTCAAATAGTCATCCGAATAGGAAGAGAAATCACCGCTATCCAAAAGATTTCCGAACAGAGAAGAATAACTGTAGATGACGCGTTCCCCCGTTTCGCTAGCAGAAAGCGGGGAACACGGACCGCTATGCGCATAAAAATCGAATGGCTGTACCTGTTTAGGACAGTATACGCCCTTTACAAAAGTGCCGATACGTCGTGTTTCTTGCTCTTGCTCCTCAGTCAAAGGGGCATAGACGGGCACCGTACATCGAATTTTCTTTCCCAGTTTCACCGAAAGGAAATCATCCTCCCGCAAGATCATGCGATACGATCCTTCATCTGTTCCCAGCAATTGCGCAATGGCGCTCTCCGGAAGCAGATCCCAGTTGCTGCGAATAATGGTAACGTAACCTTTGCGAATCCATGTTTCGTCTTCAGACACCCCGCCAAGCCCCATTTTTTTGGCTTCTTCCGTCAGTGTCTGCGTATCCATACCCAACAAGCGAGCCAAAATGCGTGCAGGTACTTTTCCGTAATTACGGAAAAGCACCTGTTGCCACCTGGTAGGAAAATCGTTCTGAAATTGATTTTGACTGTTTTGTCCCATTTTTAGCAGATTTCCTTTTCAAGATAGTCCAAAGAGAGCCGTACCATGCGCCTGCCAAGTTCTGCGTTTGCTTTTTTGGCGCTCACCGTAAACCAATGCGGTTTATCGTCTATTCTCGAAAGGTCCACGCAATGCGGATACAGCGCCATCAGGATGGAGCTTTCAAATTCGCCCGCATGATCGTAGCCCGTGGCGTTCTGCACCTGCGTGCTCATGGTGGGGATGACCTTGATCCATTGGAAAGGGTTGTTTGCCCCTTCCAGCTGTTGATAGTAATCGGAATACGATTCGCTGCCCCACCAGCCTTCCCCCAACGTCTCTTGCAGATATTCCATCGTCGCACGCTTTGCCGCCATGCGGTAACACAGCGTCATGGGCATTTCGCATTCCTGTTCGAACTGGTGATGGATGACGACGTAAATATTGCGGAACCCCGCATACAGCAGACTGCGGAAAATGTAATACACATAATTTTCAAACGCACGCTCGGCAACATGCACCGTGCCGCTCTCCCGTCCGCCCACCGCATAGCTGGACGGGCTGTAATGTACGGACGGGGCGATCATGATCTCCTTGCGCTTTGCAAGTTCTTTGAGAAGCCCTTCCGCTACCAGCGTATCGCAGCCAAACGCACAGTGCGGCCCGTGATACTCTACCGTACCACCCGCAAAGACGAGCGGAATACGCTCGCGAATGACACGCTGCGTATCCTTGGGAAAACTTTCATCCAAAAACATTTCTTTCTCCTATTCCGAATATCCCACAACCGTATAATAGGCGAGGTTGACCTGTCTGTTATCCAGTCTTCCGTATTGCACTACGATCGGTGCGGTGCTTTCCAGTTTCATGGCATACTGCTTTCCGTATGGGACAGCGTAGCCGTTCATGTCCGAACGTTTATTCATACGGAAACAGCGCACACGTTGGGGTAAGACTCTCCATTCGATCCCTTCCGCGTACTCTTCCTCTTCAAAATACAGCTTGACGCGGATAACCGCTTCCTCAGCAGAATCGTTGACGACAATCACTGATTCGTGCCCTTTCAGCACACCTTCCCCCTCTTCGGGAAGTTCGCAATCGGGGATGATCCACTCTTTCTTTCCCAGTACGCTCATCTCAGAACCCCAGCTCGACGATCCCTTTTTTAAGGTAATCGGTATACGATTCGTATCCGTTTTCCTTGACGGCAATGCCCTTTTCCCAGCGGCAGCCGAACGTAGGGCCGCTGATAAACGTATCGACCTGGAAGGTCATGTTCTTTTCCAGCGGATAATGGCTGTCCGTCTCCATCCAGGGAGCTTCCACCTCGATCATGCCTGTCCCGTGGCAAGGCCCGTAGACATAGTTCTTTTCATATCCCGCGTCTTTATACAACCGATAGAAATCCTTAGCGATATCACTCGCAGTCACACCGGCGCGAATGCGCTCACATGTCCATTCGTGTGCCTTGCGACAGAATTCCACCAAGGCGCGTCTCTCGCCTTCCAATTTCCCCATTATGACAGGCAGACCGATGCTGGGCGAGTATCCGTCTATCTTTGCGGAAAGATTCAGCTGCACGATGTCGTTTTTACCAATCTTACGATAGCTAGGACGGCTGATTGCGTGGCGGGTGGAAGCCTCGCTGAAAACGTACATAGGCAGCCCCTCGTATTCGGCGCCGTTCTCGTAGATAACGCGCTGTGCTACGCCGACCATTTCCAATTCTGTCACGCCGGGGCGCAGGTTTTTGATGACCTCGTCCGTTGCAAGCTCGATAATGCGGAACCCTTCGCGGATGCATGCAAGTTCATTTTCGCTCTTGATCTTGCGCAATTCAACCATAATTTCGTTGCATCGAACAATCTCGCTATGAGGGAAATTTTCCCGAAGGGACTCGTAAACAGGAAGGGTGCATTCGACATAGCTACCAAGCCCGATCTTGGGGGCATTGCCCGCAACGCCCAGTTGGCGGAAAACTTCCTTCATGCTCACACTGACCAGTTCCGGATAAGAGGGATCCGCCGATTCGCGGAATTCTTTGAGCACAAAGATCTTGTCCATTTTTGCAAAATCTTCCGCAAAATACTTCGACTCCGGTCCCACCAGAAGCGCAGCACTGCCGTTTGCGGCAATCGCTACGCCCGCACGCTCGAACAAGGGCCAGAACCCCGAAAAATACCTCGCGTTCGCATAGTCCGATTCGGTGGAAACGACCACCATGACGTCTAGACCGCGCTCTTTTACCAGCTGTGCAGCACGGCAGACTCTCTCTTTATATTCAGCTTCGGGAATACAAATTCTTTTCATAATTTCATCCTTCCTTTTTATTTCTGCACATCAATATGGGCGGTAAGTGGCTCGCTCAATGTAAGATACGGACTGACGGCATATACGCTGACATCGTACGATTCCGCAAGCAAAAAACCTGGAACATACAGCTCGCAATTTTCTGCCATGCTTTCCATTCCTTTAAAATAATCCGTGTAGACGAGATACTCCTTCTCCTCCGTGCCGTTGTCCACAACCACTTTGTAATAGATCACGCAGTCGGGATGCGTTGCCGCGCGGAACTGAAGATACCCGCTGAACTTTTCCGTGCTGAGGATATCCTTCTCGATCACCAACTGTGTATCCGACGGAAATTCGGGAGGGACGTCTCTCTCGGACCTTGCGTCTGTGTAGACAAAATCTTCTTTCTTAAAAGATTCCAACACGAAGTCAGCGCCGAGTTTTTTATCCAGCGTGAAATTCATGCGTTCCATGACGACTTTATGTGTGCCTTCCTCGACGGTACAAATGAGACCGTAGCCGTATTCGTTGTATCCTTCCGGATAGCGATAATCGCTGCTGCCCGGCTGAATGACGCCCACGCCCTCCGTTGCCACGGACGTATACGCGATCGCCTGTGTGTTGACGACCGTATAATCGCCCTGCCAGATGCTGCGCGGGTTGGCGAGCGGATTATGCGAATGCCCGGAAAAGACGACTGCCTGCGGAAAATCCTCAAACAGCCCGTTGAGCGCTGGATTGCCCATTTCCGTCTCTTTTTCGCTGCCGAGGACGGTATCTTCGGGCGCGGCGTGGACGGTGACAAAGATCGGGCGGGACGGGTCTTCCGAAACGCTTTCTTCCATGCACGACCGTGCCCAGCCGAGCGTCTCTTCCGAATAGTTGCAGCTCAGGTCTGTTCCGTCCGAAGAAATGCCTATAAAATGATACCCTTCCACCACTTTATGTACGTTTTTTGTCTGACCGAGTTTGTCTTCAAAGAGTTCTGCTTGTTGCTGATAAGAGAGCTCTGCCCCTGAAGCGTTGTATGTTTCGTGGTTACCCATGATATAGACAAATTCCGGTTTCTTTGCGCCTTCAAACGCCGCATCCTCTATTTTTTTATAATAATCGTACGTACTCTCCGCCCCGTAATCGACGATATCCCCCGCAAAGACGACCACATCCACACTTTCTTCCCGGATGGCCTGCAACGTATTTTCCAGATTAACAGAAGTGTAATTGGTAGAGTTCGGGACAAGCTGAGAATCACTGATGACAGCAAACTTAAAACCTTCCTCTCCCGAGGGCGTATTTTCCGTGGGTTTGGCGCAAGCGGAGGCGCCGCACAGGGCAAGGCACAACAGCAAGATCGGAAAAACCCTTGACTTTTTCATCGTTCCCCTCCTTACGGGAATCTGCGGGGCGGCGACGCCGCCCCGCAACTGCTTTTATACGGCTTTCGCCTTATGCTTTTTTCCGTTTATACACGACGGCGACCGCACCCGCCGCCAGCAGGAGCGCACACACAGTTCCGCTTACGGAAAGGACGCTGGAAGAGCATCCGCCCTTTTCTGCGCCGCCTTCCTTTTCAAACTGAGCGTTGACGACGGTGTCTGCCGTGATGGGCGTATTATCGAGATCGAAGTCCCAACCCTTGAATACATACCCTTCCTTGACAGGGTCTGCCTCGGGATACTCCGCATACGTGCCGTGATCGGCCGTGATGGTGGCGAGAACGGTATCTCCGTCCTTAAAGGTGACCGTATAGCTGTTTTTCTGCCACAGGGCATACAAAGTCATGTCGCTCGTGACGACGATCTTTGCGTTCGGTTCGTATTCCTTGGAGCCCGTAGAAGACGTTGCCCAGCCGGAAAGGGTATATCCCTCGCGGGAGAATCCGCTGCCGTCCAGCGTCACTTCTCCTCCGTACTGCACTTTGAGCGGCTCGATCGTGCCCGTGCCCCTGCCGGGGATAAAGGTGAGGGTATGCTCTGCCACCGACTTCGTTCCGGTGATGACGGCGGATTTGGTGATGTTGTTCAGGTCGATCCCCGCGCTTTCCGTATCCCACGTATAAACATATCCCGTTTCCTTGGGGCCGGTAAAGACGGCTCCGTCGTAGACCTTAAAGATCATATCTTCCTGCCCGTCCACACGGAAGGTGAGCGTGTGTTCGAAGGGCATATCGACAATCTTTCTTTCCGAAGGAGTGTAATAGGCATTGCCCCAGTAGAACACGCTGATCTCGCCGAACTTGCCTTCGTATCCGTCCGCAACGACGGTGGAACCCGCGTTGGCATAATTGGGAAGTTCTGAGCAAGGCGTTCCCTGATCGAACACGCCGTCGTCAAAATCTGCTCTCTTGACCACGGACGAATCCACACTGCGCGAAATGGCGATGTTGTCCAGCGTCATGGTGACTTCGCCGCGCGTTTCCACGGCAACATATGTCTGAGCGGCCTCCCCTCTCGCAAACTGGGGCGCGATCAGATCGAAACTGAGGATCTTTTCATAATAGCTTGCAGGCGCAGGGATCTCCTTGCGGCTGACCACAAAGCTGTTGGGAAGTTCGCTCGCCTCGCCCGTACGCATTTCGACGCGATAACTGTAGCCGGGCTGCATAAAGAGCGCGGGGTCGCCATTAATGAGTTCTGGATTGATGGCAACGGGGTTGCCGTCGTGCGTGACGTCGTTGAATTCTCCGTTCGGGAAGAACTGAATGACGTTTTGAATGTTGCTTCCGAAAATTTCCACGACGCGCAGGGCAGACCTGCCGTACGCAAAGGTGATCTGCGGTTTGTACATTCTCTCTGCAGGAGAAAGTCCATCGATGCTTCCATCATCCAACGACCAGAAATTAGAATCGTACAAATCAAATTCCACGCAAGACCCCGTGCTTCCGTCCAGTAAGGCGCCGAAGGCGTTGACGTTGGTGCCGATGTTCCACTGGAGGACCTTGTTGATGGGATCCCCTTCGTAATCGGGATCCGCCACTGCCTGTATGTCGCAACTTGCCGTCACGTTGGTCAGGTCGACTCCGTCCAAATCCCACACATAGCCCGTGGGCGCGGCGGGAGCGGTGACGACACCGCCTTCATACGTTTTGACTGTCTTGACGGATTCGCCGTTGTGCATAAACCTGACCTGCAGATCATATGCGGGTGCGGCGACGAGGTTGTATTCCGTCTCATTGACGGCAAGGTTTGCCGTGTCGATCCAGTAAAAGATGTTCAGATCCCCGTAATTGCCCACCATCGCTTTCCACGAAGGATTGTACTGGTTGATTCCTGTCCATCCGTCTTCATCGTGTACTTCAAACCCTTCGTCAAAGGCGAGGTCTGCGTCATCAAACGTCTGGATAATGCAGTTCTCTGTCGCCTTGACTGCTCTGCCAATATAAATATTGTCGAGGTTCATTGTCAACCCGGACTTTGTAATCATGCCCGCATAGGTGGGATCGACACTGCCGCGATCAGCAACCACACCCGCCAGCTCGAATGCCACAATCTGTTCAAAATCGGCATCCGGTTCGGAAATGGGACGACGAGATGCAACAAAATAGTTTGCCAAAGAAACCGCGTTTCCTCCGCGTACTTCCACGCGATATCTGTATCCGGGAACCATAAACAATGTAGGATCACCAATGATATCAGTCGCCGTCGGCGTGGTTGGATTCCCGCCCGCATGCACTACTTTAAAGGTATTATCGGGCAGAAACTGAACGCAGTTTTGCAGATCGTTTCCCGCAATGTCGAAATACTGCATGTTGGACTTCGCATATTCGAAACCGATGCGATAGGAGTTCGGATTGGATAAATGCGAAGGGTCCCTGAAATTGGTTTCGTACAGGTCAAATTCCATGCACATGCCTTCTCCGCCTCTGCCCTCCAGCAAGGCACCCATCGAATAGTCGCCGTTGGTAGGAGCCCAGTGCATCATCTTGTCTGCGGAACCTTCCGCCCTGCTTTGCAACACCGTGCCGAAACAAAGCATTGCCCCGGCAAACATCGACAGCATGAACATCAACAAAATGCCCAGCGTCAGTCTTCTGATTTTTTGCATAATTTTCCCTCCATTATTGATTTTTGCAAAAATTTGATCATTTGCTTATAACAGCAATTCTGCAAGCATCCCTTCTCCAGGTTCCAGAACAAAGGTACCCGTCCTTTCCGCCGTCTGCCACTCGCCCTCTTCCCCGCGCAAGCGGAAGCGCGTTTCCCGTTCAAAAAAGATACATACGTTTGTCGATTTTATCGTCGAATCGTTAACAAGAAACAGAACTCTCCTATTATCCTGCTCAAAGACACCTGTCAAAATCTGACTGTCGCTACAGATCTGACGGATCCCTTCGATTTTTCTGTAAGGAAGATTCCCATCAAAGATACAGTCGCTGTCGGGAATGTTCAAACGTTCGGCATAAGGGGAAAGTCCGCCGCTGTATTCTCCGGATGCGGACACAAAACGATGACGCATCCCGACGAGCAGATTCCCGTATTTTTTTGCCTTTGCAATCTGCCGACGGAACACAGGATAGAGAGACGTTTCCTCCCCCTTTCTTCCGATCAGGCCGGCTTCCGCGGCAGGGTCTTCCGACCAGTCGTTGGGGAACGCATAGGGGAAGATCTGGATGCCGGAAGCACCGTAGGCAAGGCTTGCATTTATCTGCAAAGCCACCTCCGCTTCGTTGGGGACGCGGATGTTGGCGCACCCCTCCCATTTTCCTCCTGCCTGGATGAAATTCCAAAAAGGGATACCCTGCTCCTTTGCGAGTTCCGAAACGATCCGCAGATGATCGAACAGTGCGACATGGATCATCTTGCTTTCCCCGCCCAACGTCAGAACGGGATAGGCGTCGTATGAAAGCACCTGCGGCCGCACTTTTTCCAAAAACGAGCGAAGATAAAAGGCATACCGACATTGCTTCGGCTCGGCATAAAGTTTGGGCTCTTTCTCCTCAAAAAAAGGATATTCCATGCCGTACTGCATCTGGGCACAGAGCGTCCAGTACGGAAGCATGTTGACGTAAAACAGCTTTCCGGAACACTCCCTGTCGAACACCTCCTTGGCAAAGCGGATGCCATCGAACATCTCGTAGCCGGGTTCGTCTATAAATTCCACTCCCCCGAACGCGGGATGATGCTTGTAGCGCTCAAGAGAGCGCGCATATTCCTCTGCCAACGCCTTTCTCTCCCGCGCGTTGAGACGGCGGAACGCCTTTTCCCCGCGCAAGGCGGTGAACCGTTTATATATGGTGTCTTTGACGAGATATTTCATCCCGTACTCTCTGCACAGGTCGAGCGCGGAAAACGTTTCCTTTTCGCAGGCGCCGCCGATCGCTTCGTTGTGTCCGTACACCAGATCTACGCCCGCATTCCGCATCTTTTCGTACTGTTCGGCGCAAATCTGACTCGACAGTCCCTTTTCGGCGGGGTTGGGCGGGCAATATGCCGCCACATGAAATTCTTGTAAGTTCAGCACAATACCACCAACGCTGCTTCTCCGACTTCAAAGGTAAAGTTGAGCGAACTACCTATCTGCTCCGTCATTTCCCCTTCCTGCCAGATCTCGTATTTATACTTATCGTCAAAGGTGAGCTCGACATCCGTAGAATCGCTGATACTGTTGTTGACCACATACAGTACCGTCTTGCCGCCGTGATCGAAACACCCGATCATGACAGAGTCCCCTTCCACCTTCGTCAGCTCACGGAATGTTTTATCCTGAATCTTTTCCCCGCCAAAATTTGCTGTGGGAACGGGAGAGCTTCCCTCGAAAATAACTCCAACGTTTTCCGAAGTCATCAGGATGTGATCGACGGCCGTGATATTTTTGGCGGCGCGCTTTGCCATGTCGAAGAAGGGAGTTTTGGTACCGTCATAATAGAACAACCCCGCGCTGTCTTTTTCTGCCGACAATGCCCAGTAATGCGGGAAGAAAAGAGGGAACCATTTGATGCCCTTTGCTCCATAAGCAAGCGTGGTATGAAGCTCGTACATCAATTCCCCTTCCGTGGGACCGCGCATCGTCATGTTATCCTGGTTGCCACTGCACACTTGCAGATATGCCCAGAAAGGCACCTTGTATTCGACCGCGTACTTGCGGATGATGGAGAGATTGGTGAAGTAGGTATCGTCCATATCCCCCGGCTCGCCGACAAAGGGATACATATCGTACGCGATGTACTTGGGCTTTGTCTCCATAAACGAGTCCAGATACGATTCGTATCCCGAAAGGCTGTTCCAGACCATATACGGATACAGGTTGAAATAGGGATGGATGTCGCGGTTTCCCGCCGCATTGTAAAACTCTTCCATGGCCACCGCCATGTTACGCATCATCATCTCTTCCGGCTCGTCGCGGAAATACAGGCCGCAGAATGCGGGATGGTCCATATATTCGCTCATACGCTCGGAAAAATCTCCGCCGTACACGTACCCGCCGTCAATGTCCACCAGGCTCTTGTCTTTGATAAAATAGCCGATGTTATGTTCGGCCGCCAGGTCCATGGCGAGCGTCACTTCTTCCGGATATGCCGCGATATCGTCCACCTGCCCCGCGATCATGTTGACGCCGCTTTCCTCGATGGCGGCAAACATTTCGTCCGTGATGAGACTGGGAACCGCTTCCCCGTTGCTCGCGACCACGTCGCGCGTGGGGCCGATGTATCCGACGATCGGCATGACCTCTTCTCCGCCGATGGCGGAAAAGGAAATGTTGTTGACCTTGACTGCCTCCCACGTCTTTGCGGGAGTATAGCCGAGCCCGTCCGTCTTCCCGCAGGAAGCGAAGCAGGCCGTTCCAAGCAACAAGAAGCCGAGCGCCGCTGCAAGTTTCTTTTTCATGATCTTCCCCCTGTCAATCCAACCCTGCCTGGATCAGATATTTCTGCCAGCGGCTGCCCGTCATGTTGTTGTAGAGCATATTGAACAGCTCTTCCGCGCTCATCCTCGACGCAGGGTTGGAGTTGGAGAACACGGAGGCAGGCTGCGTTGCCCATGCTTCTTCCAGATCGGTCATGTAGAAAAGCGCGTAGTTCATGCGCTTATAAATGAAGGTCGCCTGTTTTTGCAGATCGTAGTTGTTCTGTGCAAATCCCGACCAGGATGAAGTGTCCACGTCCTCGCCCGTGCTCAACTTGGCGGCGGGCATGGATTCGATGTTTTCCGCCATGATACGGATCCCTTCGTCCGAATACATGAATTTGAGAAATTCCTTGGTCGCGCCTTTCACGTCCGAATATTTAGGAACGACGACGTGAAAATTTCCCGCCTCGGTGAAGGTGATGCTGCGCGCGGTGCGCACCTGTTCGATGACTTCGTCCGAAACGCCGGAGGGCTTGGTCTGCGTCACGCCGTCCACGTAATCGACGGTATCGCACAGTTGCTGCTCGGTGATGCCCAGCTTTGTGCCGAGACTGCTGATGACGGGCGTGCGCATGATCTCGAATTGAGGCAATTCCTTCTTTGTTTCCGTTTCCAGCCACGCTCCGTTTGCCATCATCGCCGCCTTGCCGTTTGTAAAGAATGCCTGCGCATCCGTATTGCTCATGCTGTTGCTTTCCGGATAAACGCTTCCGTCCGGAGACAGAAGTTCTTCCAGCACTTTCAGCGCTTCCAGCCTGCCCTGCTGTTTCCAGACGAGGTTGCTGGGCTGTTCGACCGTTCCGTCTTCCGCGACGTATTTTGCCGCCCAGAAGTTGTTGTACTGTTCCACACCTTCATACTGCGCCCACCAAGGTTCGATAAGATATTTCCAGTACCCGTTGGCGAAATGGATAAAGGGCGTGACGGTATCTCCGTCGTTTTTGAGCTGTGCTTGTCTGATCTCTTCCGCAAGGTCGATCAACTCGTTTGTCGTGCGCGGGACATCCCAGCCGTTTGCCGCAAACATCTCTTTATTGTAGACGAGGCCCGTCACGCTCTCCTGCCAGGGCAGGGCGTAGGTGCGGTTGTCGTCGCTTTTATAGGAAACGGTCGAGATCTTTTCGCCGATCGGCTTGCTCTCCCCTTCCACCGTGTAATCGAGAATGTCGTCCAACGGCTCGAGATACTCCGTCCTGTTCCAGAAGGCGCCCATCGTGCCGATATACAGATCGATGGTATTGATCGAGGCGCCCTGATCGATGGTGTTGAAAAACACATTTGCGTCCGCAGAAGCTCCGCTCAGGTCGATGGTGATATCCTCGTGCTCACTTTCAAACGCTTCTTTCAATTTTTCCAAAAAGGTGATCTGAACGCCCGATTTCCAATAATAGACCTCGACCGTGCCGCTGATCGCGTCGCTCCCCTCGTCTTGCGACGGATCGACCGTCTTGCACGAGGCAAACATTCCGAACAGGAACACGATTCCTAAAAGCAGAGAAATTGCCTTTAAAAGTTTTTTCATTTTTTCCTCCTGATATTTACTCGGGATCAGCCCTTGATCCCGCCTGCAACGGTTTCGTTTAAAAGTGCCTTGTTAAAGATGAAGTACAGAACAAGTATGGGGATGATGGAGACCATGGTGCCCGCCATCAGAAGTTCGAGATGCCCCGCGGCGTTTGCTTCATTCCCGAACAGATAAAGGCCGGTTGCCAGCGTAGGCATATTTCTGAGATAGAGCAGCGGATTCTGATAGTCGTTCCAGATACCGATGCACTGTATGACGAACAATGCGCTAATCGGCCCCATCGCCTGCGGGAGCATGATGCGGAAAAACACGACGAAGTCGTTTGCGCCGTCGATAAACCCGGCTTCCGCATACGTCCAGGAAACGCTCTTGAAAAAGCTGTACGCCATGAGGTAATTGAACCCGATGCCGCTCGTGTAGGTGATGAGATATGCCACCGAATCGTTGATGCCCAGCTGATAGACCAGACGGTACCGCGCGGGCATATTGCCGTAAATGGGGATCATCATGATGAGCAGGGCCACGAAATGGATGAGTTTGGAGCCGCGGAACCTGTACTTGCTTGTGACGTAACCCAGTCCCGTCGCGCAGGCGACTTCTAAAAACGCTCCGCCCAGCGTCAGCCACAGGCTGTTGAGCGTCATCATCCCGAAATTGACCCCGCCGATCACAAATTCCGAAAAAATATTGACGTAATTGACAAAAAGCAACTTTTCGGGAAAATCGAACGGTTTGAGGATCAATCCGTCGTTTGTATTCAGCCCTGCGATAAATCCCCAAGCCAGCGTGTACACATACGAGAGCGAGAAAAACGCAATGATGACAAATGCGATCGCAAAAACCACGGCTTGTCCGGGCGTCTTTTTGATTCTTTTTTTGACGTTCGTCCGCATTTTCCCCCTCCTCAATACTCGATCTCGCTGAAATGCTTGTTCAGGAAGTAGCGCAGCGTAAACACGATGGGGATGCAGATGACGCTGAAGATCATGCCCCATGCCGCTGCCTCGTTCTGAGGATTGACCGCGCCCTTCGTGTTGTACACCTTGATGAATATCTGATAGGAAATGGTGTTTGTACCGTTTTCGCCACCCGTCAGAAGCAGAACCGGCCCGGACGCCCCGAACATGTTGACCGTCGCCATGATGATAAGCGTCGTCATGGTCGGCCAGATCAGAGGCAAAATAATAATAAGTAATTCTTTATACCAATTGACTCCGTCGAGCTTTGCCGCCTCGATGACCTCTTCGGGGATCCTGCCCAACGCGCCGTTGAACAAAATCATGTTTCCCGCAACGCCCGTCCAGACGCAGTAGAACATGATCGCCATCATTGCGTACCGATCGTCGCCCAGCCATCCGCCCGAAGGGATCTCCATACCGAACAGTATATGCAGGATGTCCATGACAGGGCCGCGCACGCCGATGACGGAAGAAAACAGCCTTGTGAGCACCACGGGAGAAATGATCGCCGGGAGAAACAGCAAGATCTTGAACAGCCAGGACAGCCGCATTTTCTTATACAGAAAATATGAGATCAGAAAGGATGTGACCAGCGCCGTAAACAGATTGACCGCAAACGTGATCATCGTGTTTGCAATGGATTCGGGCAAAACGGAATCCGCATAGCGAAATTCGTCAAAGAAAAAGCGGAAATTGTCCAGCGTCCAGCGCATCTCCCCTTTGCCCGTCTGCATCTGAAATGCCATAAAGAAAGAATTAAAATTGACATACAGATAAAAGACGAGAAAGTTTAAAAGCGGAAGTACAATCATACAGAAAATAAACAGACTGCGGATAAAATTCTGTTTCTTCTTTTTTAGAAACAGGCGTTTGTTTCCAGCTTCTGCAATTTGTCCTTCAATCATATTTTTCTCTCCTTTCTGTAGCCGAAAGCGTAAATGTGCCAGATATGAAATCCCCGTACGGGAGCGGAAGAGGCAAGCCCGCGTTCATCAGAACGTCGCCGCCATAAATTTTGCCAGTTTCCTCCACGCGGTATGCCTTTTCGCTGTCCAGCCCACGGAACCGCAGCCGCGGCTGCGGCGGATTAGCCGGCGCAAGCATGTTTACCCACACCGCATACACCCTTTTCCTGTCCTTGGAAACCACTTCCATGCAGAATTCGTTGCCCGAAAAGGGATCTTTTAGACGATAAACATCCCCATCTGCCACAAGCTTGCGCAGTTTTTTTTGTCGCGCAATGTACCCGTGTAACTCCTCTCTTTCCTGTTGCGACAACCGCTTAGGGTCCAGTTCCAGCCCGAACCCGCCCAACGAAGCGACGTCCGCGCGCGTTTTCAGCGGCGTCGTCCTGCCCGTACTTAAATTCGGACAGGACGAAACATGGTTGTCCGAAGTACACAGAGGGTAGACATAGCTTCCTCCATACTGAATATGGCACCTGTCCGCCGCGTCCGTGTTGTCACTTGCCCACTGCACGGGGAAATAATACAGCATCCCCGCATCGTACCTCCCTCCGCCTCCCGAACAGCCCAGAAAAAAAATCTGCGGGTATTTTTCAGTAAAATATTCCAGCAATTCGTACAGTGCCAAAACGTACCGATGCGAATACTCCGCGCGCCGCTCTTCGGGAAGCGCGTAAGACAGAGCTTCCGTCACGTTTCTGTTCATGTCCCATTTGACGTAACTTATCTCCGCCGAAGAGAACAGCTTGTCCATACAGGACTTTATATATTCCCTGACTTCGGGATTGACCAGATCGAGCACCAGTTGGTTACGGCTTTCGATGTACGCCAATCCCTTGCAATGCACGCACCATTCCGGATGGCAGCGGTACAGTTCGCTGTCGCGGGAAATCATTTCCGGTTCCACCCAAAGACCGAACCGAAGTCCATTTTTACGGCACAACCGCGCAAGACTGTCTAACCCGCCGCCGAGTTTCTCCGTGTTCGCCACCCAATCTCCCAAAGACGACCTGTCGCTGCTGCGTTTCGAAAACCAGCCGTCGTCGAGGACGAAACATTCCGCACCCAATTCTGCCGCTCCATGTATAAGCTCAGACAGCGACTGTGGATCGAAGGAAAAGCCGCAGGCTTCCCAACTATTGAGAACGACAGGAGTATCCTGCCTATTCAACGGAAGCAACTCTCCCCGTATGAGGTCGTGGAAGGCACGACTCATACTACCAATCCCCTTATCCGAAAAAACAATCGCCATTTCCGGCGTACAAAATTTTTCGCCCCCTTGCAGCGTCCAACAGAACTCGGAATCGTTGATCCCGCCCGTCACGCGCACGCTGCCGAGCGCATCCCGTTCCGTACGCAGGACAAAGGAACCGCTGTATACCAAGGAAAAGCCGAAAACCTGACCCGTTTCCTCGGTAGCATCCCTTTCCGCCAACGCCAAAAAAGGAGAGTGAGCATGCGATGAAGCACACCTCGCGCTGGATATGCGGAAAATACCCTGCTCCGCATGCATACGGACGGGCGAACGCTCCATGGCGTACGCGCCGCTCAATGCAATAACATCGTATTCTTGTGCAGGGAAGTCCACGCAAAAACTCATCAGCCTTAGCAGGCGCAGCATTTCTCCGCCGTTGAGCAATTCCGCTCGGCGAACGATCGCCCCTTCCTTTTCGTAAACGGTATAATACAGCGTCAGAATACAGCCGGACAGCGTATCCTTCAATCTAACCGAAAGCGTTTCTCCGCCGCGATAACCGGGCATCCCGTCCGGCCTGCTCTTCTGCGACAGAATCTCGTATCCCTCGTAACGGAAATCTACAACGCGGCTTCCGTCCCTGCGCTCTGCAAGAAATGCGCCTTCGCGGAAATCTCCCGTCCCGAACACAGGAAATTCGCACGCAAGGGTATCCAGGCTGTATCTGTTATCCGAACTCCCTGGGAAATTGGGGGAAAAACTGCGCGCATGCGGCGGGAAGAGATCCTCCGAGTCGATATACCCGCTCAGCCGCCTCCCATAATACAGATGCTGGAGGTATCCTTCCGGCAACACACGGAATATGTAGCTGAACGCATCCCCACTCAGATGAAAAATTCCTTTCCCGATAGTTATCATCTGTCGCCCCGCCCTGTTTCATCCAGGGCAACGATTTTTTCAAAACGCCCCTTTTCCATGCTCTCGTCAGCCGCATAAACAATCAAATGGCTGTATACGGACTGTTCCAAACTGCTGGTAGAAATGCTTGGTTTTTCGCCAGAAAACACGCGTACGCAATCCTCCATCAGTCGAGAATCTCCGCCGTAATGATTGTCGTTGCAGATGTCCTCCTCGATCTTTTCCGTGCGCTCGTTGAAGAGTGTGTTATATTTGTTGTAGGTGCGAACCTGAAATGCCCCGTCTTCCGTAAAGCCTTCTATCTCGCCGAGCGTTCCGTAGATCTTAACGAAACGGCCCGCGCGCATCGCCGAGGAAAAAAGGGTGTGCACCCCTACGGAACCATTAGAAAACATGACCGTCATCACCTGCTGGTCTACAATATCTGCATCCGTTTTAAAAATACAGACACCATGTGGATTATCCGTTTTCAGCGCAGTTTCGCGTTCTTCCTGCGTCACCTCCTGCGGAAGCTTAGGGATGTCGCTCCACACCGTGATGGGCATGGGGTTATTGAGCAGGTGCATGTATTTTGCGGAATAGGGGCAACTGTCTACCAGCGGGCAATCGACAAGGCAACGCATTCCTGCCCCTTCCGGTGCATTTTTTGGAACAAAATATTCACGCCCGCCCATCGAACAAACCTGCCGCGGCACAGCTCCGTCGTTCAGCCAGCACATGAGATCGGCATCGTGACAGCACTTGGCAAGCATATAACCAGAACCGCAACGCTTTTTGCTGTTCCACTTGCCTCGGATATACGAAATGCTTGCATGCGCCACGCCGACGTTTTCCGACATAGAAATGTGCCGCACTTTCCCGATCTCCCCGCTCAGAATGATCTCCTTGATTTTTCTGTAAAAAGGAGTGTAGCGGAGAACGTGACACACTATTATTTTGTTTCCGTGTTTCTTTGCGGCGCGCAGAAGCTGCAAAAGCTCGCGCCTGTCGGAAGTGATAGGTTTTTCCAGCAAAACATCGTAACCCAGCGGCAGAAGAGGCAGCGTTGTGGAAATATGCAATCCGTCCATCGTGCCGTTGATAATAAAATCCGCAAGTCTTCCCGCTCCGGCAAACTTTTCGTAATCGGAAAAAACGCACTCCTGTGGGAGGGAATACAGTTCTTGCGCATACCTGCGCCGCACAGGATCGGGATCGATCACCGCCGAAATCTTCAAACGGTCAGGATGTTTCAGTGCATATTTGGAATATATCTCCGCCCTGTCACCAAATCCAACGACTGCGGCCGTCAATGTTTTCATTTTATATCCTCCCTCGCTAGATATTTCCGTTTACGGCAAAAGGCGCTCTGCCGTACCTTTCAGATACGCTTTGCAAAGCCGGAAAGCCTCCGCGTATCCCACTCCACATTGATATCCCCTATATCTGGAACACACTTTTACCATATCCGCAAAATCGATTCCGTCATGCTCGCGCATCCATCGAAGCTGGCTTTGGTGACATTCCAGCATTCTCAGTTTCAGGTCGATCGCCGATGTAATGTCAACATAATATTCCGGCAGAAAATTTACCCCCGCAAGCGTGTCCATATAAAAGATAGGAACCGGACGCGCCGCCCCCTTTACGCTGTTGGGATAGTTGGGCAGTGTAGCGGCGAAACTTGCATCGAACGTCAATTTTGATACCGCCACATGGTCGGGCATATAATCTTCCGGGTCATGCGTGATGATAAAATCCGGATCTTCTTTTTTAATGATATCCGTAAGACAATCGCGACATCTTCGTTCCTCGCCATACAAATCCAGATCCCCGAACCCCGCGCAGATCACCTTGATTCCAGCAAGCGCTCCCGCCGAACGAGCCTCCTCCATTCTGATCTCCGCCAGTTCCTTCGGCGGTATGACCATGTGTCCGAGATTTCCGTTGCTCATATGGCATACCGTTACGAGATCCCCTCTCTGTACGCATTTACTCAATGTTCCCGAACAAGCGATCTCAACATCGTCCGGATGTGCACTTATAGCCAAAACTTTCATTCTTCTCCCTCCGTTCTTGTCTTCATTGTATCATAGCACATTTGTGAAAGCAATGTCAAAGAATATACAAAAAGAGTAAAATAATATACTTGCAATTTATGGTAAAATATGCTAAAATATATCTATGCAACAGTATTATAAACACAAGATACAAAATTTTCTGGTGGTGAGCAAAATCATCACCATCCATTATTTTGAGTTTGATAAAAACTTCCGCACCAATGGAGAATCGCACGATTTTTGGGAGATCGTGTATGCTGACAAATCAGACATCATCTGCACAGCAGACGATCGGGAGATCCTTTTACACGAAGACGAAATGCTGTTCCATAAACCTGACGAATTTCATACCCTGTCCGCAAACGGCGTAAACGCCCCCAATGTTTTTATCATTTCCTTTGAATGTAAGTCCCCCGCAATCTCTTTTTTTGAGCACAAAAAAATACGACTGGACAAAAATTTGCGGGGATACATTTATTCCATCATCAGCGAGAGCAAAAAGACGTTCAATCTGCCCTACTGCGACCCGAACATGAAAAAGTTGGTTCTGTTGGATCACCCCACTCTCGGTGGAGAACAGCTAATCAAAAATTTGCTGGAGATTCTGCTGATCAACATCATGCGAAGCATGACAGAGACCGAAGACGGCAATACCACCTTTATCCGTCAGCAGGAAATGGGGAAAAAACTGATAGACGACATATGCACCTATCTGCGCGCAAATATCTGCAATTCCCTAAATATGGACAAGATCTGTGACTATATCTGTTACAGCAAGGCCTACCTTTTTAAAGAATTTAAAAAAACAATGGGAAAAACCATCTTCGAATACTACACTGAACTGAAAATCGAATACGCAAAGCAACTTTTGCGCGAACGCACTCTCACCATCCGCGAGATCAGCGAAAAACTTGCGTTCGATACCCCGAACTATTTTTCCAAAACATTTAAAAAGGTGACCAATTTTACTCCTTCCATGTATCAGAAACTCAATCATATGTAAAAACAGCCCCCTGACAGCATATGTCTGGGGGCCTGTAATTTTTTCAACTTTTCAATCCTGCATAGAGAACATTCGGATGGCTTTTTTAACATCCTCTTTCATCGCCTGCATCGCGGTATATTCGAGATCGTGCAAATATTTTGTCTTTCCCGTCGCGACCGCCTGTGCCACTGCCTCATACCCTGCCTTAGACATATACGAATAATAATTGATCTTGCGGATACCCGCTGAGATCGCGTTGCGGAACCCTTCCCTGTTTACACCGCTCCCGCCGTGCATCACGAGCGGCACGCGTGCGGCCGACGCACAGGCACGTACGCAGCCGAAATCCAGTTTCGGTTGCGCTTTGTAAAAACCATGACTGGTACCGAAAGAAACGGCAAGCGCATCCACTCCCGTCTGCGCGACAAAGCGTTCCGCTTCGTCCGGACGAGTATAGAACTCCGAGGCGTCCGCCCCTGCCTCCCCCCTGCCGTCTTCCGATATTGCCAGCCTGCCCAATTCGGCCTCCACGTCAACGCCCATCGCGTGAGCAATCTCCGTCACTTCCTGCGTGATGCGCAGGTTCTCTTCATATGGCAATGCGGAAGCATCTATCATAATCCCCGTAAACCCGAGCCGCAGCGCACGGTATACCATATTCAAGGATACCCCATGATCCAAGTGCACGCACACGGGAACCTTTGCTCTTTGGGCGGCTGCTAGCATTGCCGGCCCCACCAGAGAAAGTTCGTTATACACATTGTGCACTTCCGCATGAGCGATGATCACTGGTCTATTTAGCTCCTCCGCAGCACCGATCACGGCCTGTAAGCTGTCTAATCCCGTTGCATTGAACATCCCCACGGCGCATCGATCCTGCTCCGCCAAACTGAGAATTTCTTTTAATCCAGTCAACATATCCGACTCCTCATAATTACTTTCTTCCGTACTCCCTTTCCAAGGACATCGTTTTCCGAAGATCTCTTGCGCCGCTTACGGAATCTGCAGAACGAAGATTGCATGCCGCGGCGCATGAAGCGAGCCGAAGCCCCTCTTCTGCGCTCATTCCGTGCAGAAAAGAATACAGCATCCCCGCACAGAACGAATCCCCTGCCCCCACCGCGCCGACAATTTGATCAGCAGGAATGTCCAAAGAGGGAACAATAGTAAACGTCCCGTCTTTTTCCAACGCACATCCCAGTTCGGGACAATGCACTGCAATGGTACTTTTTACGCCGTATCGACGCAGTTTTTCACATACATCCCGCAAATTTTGGCGCAAGAGCAGACCGTTTTCCCGCAAAGGGATCCCGGCAATGCTTTCCGCCTCAAGTTCGTTGACCACAATGTGATCGCAATATGGCAGGGAGGGCAGTATCACCTCCCGGAACCGATCGTCCTTTGTACTGACGGCATCAATAGATGTGGAAATCCCCCTGTCGCGCACCTGTTTTAAAAGCCGCGCCATTTTCGTTCCGTATTCCGCATCGGGTGAATCCAACATTCTCAACAAAAGCAAATATCCGACATGGAACAGGTCGCTGTCCGGAAGCCCCCGCAAAACATCCTCCTCGCTCAAAAAGGCGTTAGCCCCTTCCTCACTGAAAAATGTGCGTTCGCCACTGGACAAAGTCATCACGTCTGTGAACGACGTAGGATTCTCCTCATCCGTCATGATTGGAGACGTGTCAATGCCATGATCTTGCAGGACGGTAGTGATAAACTTTCCGTTTTCGTCCGCGCCGATCCTCCCGACAGCTGAAACCCGAATCCTTTCCGGAGCAAGCATCTTTAAAACGATACCCGTGTTGGGAACACACCCGCCGACAGAACGAAGGATCTTCCCGATCCTGCAAAGTTTTCCCTTTTCAGGATAGTTATCTATGTATTTGATCACATCGACGAGGATCGTCCCCGCTATCGCGACTTTTTTCATCGTTTGCCAACCTCAGTTGCATTCCGGTTCCAACGGCATTACAAGCTCTTTCAAGTAAAACAATCTGCCCGGCAACGTGGGAATGTAGGAAGAAGTTACCCAAGGCGTGGGACCGTATTTGAACGTCATGCGCAAGCTCATCCCTTGCCATTGCATTCCCCTGCCGAAACAGCCGTCCGCCCCGCCAATCGCATAATCTGCCTGCAAAAACAGTCCAGGCCCCACCGTGTTTGCACGGCAGGAAACTAGCCCTGTACGCGATTTAAATGAGGTCAGCGCGTTTTGCTCCACCGTCAGCGGATGAAGTTTTGCCCCCAAGCGATATTCGGCGTTTTTCCATTCCTTGTCCGTCTTAAACTCCTTTGCAAACGTAGGCTCCCAAAACGCTATATGGCACATCCTGCCTATTCCGTAGACCAGCACAAGTTCTGCACCCTCCTTTTTCAGAGCCGCGATCTTTTCCGGATAGGAAGGGAGGTTTTCCTTTGTGGCAAAATTTCGTTGCTCAGGCGGAACAGTTAGTTCCCCAAGGGGATTGAAAAATGCCTGCTCCATCGCATAACGAAAACTTCCGCGGTCTGTTCCGTCAAGCGTGTTCCCCTCCCCGTCTGCCCATTCGTCCATATTAAACGTATAGACATTTTTACAGGAGATGCACTTCTTGCGCAGAAAAAAAACCGTCCATCTGTACATTCCCATCGGCCCGACCGGTAAAATAAAGGCTATTTTTTTTCCGTTTGCTTTTTCGATTTTTTCTGCAATCTCGTAACCAAGCATGACTTCAAAATCCGCAAGGGAATCACACTCCACAGGGCAAAAATCTTTGTGCCACCAGGCTTCCCGTTTCAGCAATTCTCCTTCGGAAAGCTTGCAGATCTCTTCTATTTTTTCAAAATCCCATCCCTCCGGATAAAATCCTTCCAGAGCGGAACCCTTTAAAGTTGTTATAAAATTCATACGTTTCTCCCTTTTTTCCTTTAAGTATAGCCGCACCGCTTTCCTTTTGCAATACTCTTTTTTCCCTGTTTTTTGTAATTTGTTCCGAAAAAAATTTTTTAAGAAAATTTTACAATTTTTATCTTTTTTGTTGCCCGAAGGAATGTCCCCTGCTATAATGGAAGCATGTTCCACAAATATAAATTAGAAAACCTTATCGTCATACCCCGCATTGTCACCATCCACTATTTGGAACTGGACAAATCTTTTGGTTACGAAGGGGAAAGACACGACTTTTGGGAAATGGTCTATGCCGATTCGGAAGAAATAGGCATCCGCGCGGAGGAAAAACACTTTGTTTTGCAGGAAGGGCAGGCGGTTTTTCATAAACCGAATGAATTTCATTCTCTATCCGCGCTGGAAAAGCCAGCCAACGTATTTATCGTTTCTTTCGACTGCAACTCGGAGGCAATGCGTTTTTTTTCCGAAAAAGTTGTTACCGTGCCGCCCGAAATGAAGAGACTGATCGCCTCCATTCTCAACGAAGCGAGGCAAACTTTTTCTCTGCGTCCGGACAAGCCTTTTATCAAGCGGATGGAAAAATTGCCTTCTCCGCCGCTCGGTTCGCTGCAACTCATACGTCTTTACCTCGAATGTCTACTCATAAATATCCTACGCAAAGAAAACAATCAGACGCATCCGATTTTCGTTTCCGAAAGCGAATACGGAAACAATATTCTCAAAGAGATCGAGCACTACCTGCAATCAATGATCTACACAGGATTTTCCCTCTGCAAACTCTGTAAAAACATAGGGATCAGCAAGACGCGGCTGTACGAATTTTACAGACAACAAACGGGAAAAACGGTAGGTCAGCGCTTTTCCCAACTGCGATTGGAAGAAGCAAAACGGCTCCTGCGCAAAACGGGGCACGTGGGCATCACCGCAGATTCTCTCGGTTTTTCCTCCGAAGGATATTTCATCCATTTCTTCAAAAAATACACGGGACTTACCCCAAAAAGCTATCTCAAAGGGATCGCAGCAGCCGCCGATTCGTTTACGGAGTGAAGAAAAAGTGCCCCGTGTGCCGCTTTTTGACAGCGCGACTTGCGATACAGGTTTTACGCAACGGAAAACGAGCTTGCCGTTGTTAAACGCCCCTTCCCTCCACCACAAGAAACTTTATCCGAACTTATCACAATAAAGTTTTTTGTTCTATTCGATTTACGTTCCCCTTTCTCCACCACAAAACAGGCATTGACTTTCGTCAATGCCTGTTTTGTTATATGGCAGTGGTAGTCGCTCGAAGCCCGACTTTATCGGTAGTTCGGGCTAGCCTTGCGGTGTTGTTTTTCAGTACACATCCCCCACCTTTCCCGCAAGGCGCCGCTTTGCCGAGGGGACCCCTTTAGGGGTTTCGGCAATATCTACCTCTTCCCACCAAGAAAGAACTAAAACGATCCCTTCTGGGTATCGTTTTGGTTCTTTTCTTTTTTTGGGTGTACTCATCAGCTGACGAAAAACTTGTCTTGCGAAACAAATCTTTACAAACACACATTTCCACGCCATGTTTTATCTAACTTCAAAAAACATTCCCTTGCCTGCAAGAAAGGTTCGTTTATTTACGCCAGAAGCGTGGGATTGTGCATTAAGCAAGTCGTGTCCGACCGACTTGTTGCACGTTCTCACTGATGCTCCGTCACACTCGGGGAAAAAATTCAGTAGTTTTTCTAACACTCTCGTGCCACTTCGCTATTCTTGATATGCGACGATATCGCATTGTCCACTCCAAAACTACTTTTTTACAAGCACACGCCAGAATACCATTCAATGAATTTTCATAAAATATTCGGCGCAACTAATTGAATTATCTATCATTTTGTACTATAATACATCAAAGAGTTATCCTGAGATATCAAAATATAATAGAATAAGAAAGGAGAATTATATGGGCTTCTTAAGCAAATTGTTCAAAAAGAAAGACAAGAGACCTAATCAAATATGTTGCGATAAGGAAGCGTATTTAATGAAGTTTTTAGATTTTTTAATCTCTGAATACGGATTCAAATTTAGCAAAAAAGAACTTGGAAATCTAGTTGATGAAAATGGAAAACTATGGTTCTATGGTCCATATAATTGTTATTATTTTTATAATGAAAATACATGTATTAATATTTTGAATTTAGTGCAAAGACAAGATTGGAATATTTATATTACTAAAGATGTATTATCTGACCAAAATCAAATAAATAAAGGAACGGAAATTTCTAGCAAATATTGCTATGACCTTAAATTATTTGCATCAGTAATAAAGCATGAAATTGAAACACACAATACAATTTTTGGATTTAAAATACACTAATAATTTAGTCCGCAATATTAGAATATTTCGGACTAAAAACAATTTTGATATAGGTGTTAGTACAGGATTCGTTTTAGCCCCAACCTGCTCCACCACCAAAAGGCTATACTTCCGCTTTTACGTAATTGAAAGCACCTTGCCGCTGCAGCGGCAAGGTGCTTTCAGTTTATTTGTCGCCCGACTCCTGCGACATAAAATACAATTTCAATAAAATATAGGTAGGCGCGGGCAGTTTGTATTCGCGCGAAAGTTTGTGCATGACTTCGCTGCTCTTTTTGTTCTGCTTGTCGTACAGAAAAAGATATCGGCGTATGATGTACTTTTTGTCCGTCTTGTACCTCAGTATCTTTATGACGATGCTCGTCACAGACGAAATGATGAGCAATACGGCGATCACCGCCGTGACCACGTTGCTGATCCCCTCTGCCGTCCGCAAGGTGATCTCCCCGAGGCCCGTAAAAAACACCAAAAGGGACAGGATCGCCGTAAGAATGTCGCCGTTCCGCCGCATGAAATCGAAAAAGCTGCGGATCCCTATACCCATCAGATCGAATACATTGCGGTACCTTACCGCCCTGATCCCCCACAGAGAGTCCGATTCGTATTTTTCTGTGGCACTGTTGCGCGCGCGGCAGACCTCCGAAAAACTGTGCGGCACATGCTGGATCGCAAGCACGTTGAAGTGCATCCGCCGTCTGACGGGTGTATCTGTCGGCACCTCTCCCGGATAGATCGTGCCGTTCATGGAGATGCCGTACATATCCCACAGCATCGGGTCGGCATTGATCTTCAGTTCGGAATAGGTTTCCCTGCTCAGTTCGCCGCTGAAATCTATCCTTCCGCCATCCACGCTGATGCAAGGCAGATCTTCGTAAGACGACTTTTCGTAGAAACCGACGCCCCCGACGCGCACTTCGGCATTGCCGTTGACACCCGGATAGAGGCAGTCCTTTTCCCCCTTGGCCTTCTCCCCGTCTATGGAACGGGCGCCTCTGAGCGGAACGAGCAATATCTTATCTTGCGTGCAGATGTTTGCAGAGACGACGATCTGATGCACGTTGGCGGATCTTTGCAGGTATGAGTTGATCCTCTCGAGTTCTCCCCGTTCGCAGTCGGCGGCGAGCGAGCGCGTCACCTCGTCCTCCTCCCTGAAAAACTCCTCGATCTTTTTTCTGTCTTCGGGAGAGATGAGCCAATGGAACTTTGCCCTGTCGTTATCCAGTGCGCAGACCGTTCCGTAACTGGATTTTTCGAAGCAGATGTTCAGCGTCGTGACGTTACAGTTGGAAACATACGCATCCTCCTGCACGATCTCCAGCGGACGGAGCAAGGCGCCCGAGTAAAACAAGTCGGTATTATACAGAGAGATGATGTTCCCGCGGGAATAGACTTCGGCTATGTTTATCCCCTGCCCGTCCGTCTGCCAGGCGATGCCTTCTCTGATCGTGAACAGCTTATCCGACAGGCAGGAAAGCAGCTTCTCGGACGGGTTGCCGACGAGCGTGCAAACGCCTGTCTTTTCGTCGTACGCCGTCTCCTTATCAAATTCCGCGGGCAGTTTTGCCCCGTCCCGAAGCCTTATTTTCAGGCAATAAAAGTAAGTGAGATTCAGCGTGAAAAACCTTGCCATCGCCAACAGTTTTCCCCTCTGCGACGCATGGAACCTGTAACAGTCGCAGTTCTCCCTGATAAAGCCGTCCAGCCCCTCGCCGTTGCGGAAGGTGAGCTTCGAAATGGCGCCGACGATCTTTTCGGCGGAGATCTTTGTGGAAATGCCGTACTGATAGCTGTCGTCCGTCAGCGCAAAGACTTCCTCCTCCAGACGGCTGTTCAGCCCCAGATAGCGGCCCTCTCCGTTGAGCGGCCGATAGGTGGCAATGACAGACACCTTTTTGCCGTCTGCAGGCGTATACAGCATGCCGAAGTTCAGCGCTTCGCCCTCCAGATCCTGCAAGATCTCCGTATTGAATTTTTTCAGCGATCGGCTGTCAAACATGGCGGCCTGCCCCCCTGAATCAAAAAATTGCAAGACATCCCCGCCGCAAACCTTGCAAATATGCGGGAATGTGAAGTGTTTACGGATATTTTAACATTTTACGGAAAATTTGTCAATCGGCGCCCGATTTTTTTCGCGTTCGGTCGCCGCAGAAAGAGCAGTCCTTGCAAAAACAGGCGGCGATGGCGGGACATTTGTACCGAAAATGCGAATACGTCCCCTCTTTTTCGCGACGAAACAAAAGCAAAGAACAGTCAGTTTTCTGACAGAAAAGGCAGCCGCCCTGCGCGCATACAGCGCGCAGGGCGGCTCAACTTATTGCTATCTCTGTACCCTTGCATTTTCTCCGCCGTTCATCAGGCGCCGCACCTCGTCTGCGGAAACGAGATTGAAATCCCCTTCCACGGAATGTTTGAGTGCGCTCGCCGCAACGGCAAACCCGATCGCATCGGACGCCGACTGCTTTTGCAAAAGCGCGTAAATGAGCCCTGCGGCAAACGCGTCTCCGCCGCCCACGCGGTCGACCATGTCCATCTCATATTCGCGCGAAAAGGCAAATTCCTTTCCGTCGTAGAGAAGCCCGAAAATTTTGTTGCGGTTGGCGTTTATGGTTCGCCGCTCGGTAAAGGCAAGAACTTTGAAGTTGAACTTTTTGAACAGTTTTTCCGCCGTCTCCCTGCTCCGCCCCGCGCCTTCGGGCCTGTCCGAAAAGGCGGAAAAAACTTCCTCTGCCTGGCTTTCGTTGGCGATAAAGACATCCGTATACTCCAAAAGAGGAGTCATCACTTTTTCCGCCCGCCCGCTCGGCCAAAGCTTGCTGCGGTAATTCAGATCGCAGGAGATCGTGACCCCCTTTTCCTTTGCAGCGCGGCAGGCGCGCGTCAAAGCATTTACGCTCTTTTCCCCGAGCGCCGCCGTGATCCCCGTAAAATGGAACCAGTCTGCGCCTTCGAACAACTCTTCGAAAGGGACGTCCTCCGCCTCCCACGTTGCAAACGAGGAGTCGGCGCGGTCGTAAATGACGTTGGAGGGGCGCTGGGAGGCACCCTTTTCCAGATAATAGACGCCCAACCTCCGCCCGCCGCGGACGATGGCGGACGTATCCACGCCCCACTTTTTTAAATTGGCTTCGCACGCCTTGGCAAGGTCGTTTTCCGGCAGGCGCGTGACAAAGACGGACTTACACCCGAATTGCGCCAGCGACACCGCCACGTTTGCTTCGGCACCGCCATACGTCGCTTCAAAACGATCCGCCTGCATCAGACGCCCGAACCCGCAGGGGCTCAGCCGCAGCATGATCTCTCCGAAAGTCACCGTTTTCATCTCTGTTTCTCCGCTTTTTCCGCACACTCCCGCGACATGTGCGCGATCTGTTCTGCCGTCCCCTTCGTCATCCAGCTTCCGCCCACCGCAAGGACCTTTTTGCACGCAAGGTATTCCTCCATGTTTTCGGCGTTTACCCCGCCCGTCGGAACAAATCTGACCTGCGGAAAAACGGAAGAGAGCGCCTTGATCGCCCCAATGCCGCCGTACAGGCCTGCGGGAAAAAACTTGACGACGGAAATGCCGCAGGAAAGGGCCTGTATGATCTCCGTCGGCGTGACACAGCCCGGAAGATAGGGTGTACCGTTCTCCCTGCAGACATCGCAGACCTCCCGCGAAAATCCTGGCCCCACGATAAATTTGGCGCCGTTCGCGATGGCGCGGCGCGCCTGTTCCCCGTCGAGGACCGTCCCCGCCCCGACAAGTATGTCGGGATACCTTTCCGCAGCCAGGCGCAGCGCACTCTGCGCACACTCCGTGCGCAAGGTGATCTCTGCCGTTTTCAGTCCGCCTCCCCGCAGAGCGTCCATGACGGGCACGACCTCTTCCAAACTTGAAAAAACGATGACGGGCACCACTTTTGCGGCGCCGATCTCTTTATAAAATGCATCCATCTTTTTCAAACTGCGCAAGAACTTCGCGTATCTTGCCTATCTTTTCTTCACGTGCGTTTTCGGGCAGGAAATCTTTGTCGTATTCTTCCCCGAAAAACCTCACGAACAGCAGGGCGGCGGCATAGCGGCCGTATTCCGTGCTCAGGTGGTACGTATCGCGGCACAGACTCCCGTCCCGAAACAGCTTATAACGGCGCAGCCTCTGCAAAAACTCTCCCGTGCGCAGCAGCGGCAACCCGTTTTCGGCGGCGACTCTGGCGCAAGCGCTTTTGATGCGGCGGAACATGACGGACGCATCCCTTCCGTACAGAGAAAACATCTCGTGCGGAGAATTTTTCTCGTACGCCCAGGTCTGGTGAAACACAAGCTTCGCCTGCGGACAAACGCTCTTGATATAAGAGATGATCTCTGTCAAATACGGATAAAAAGAAGAATACTTCCCCGCCAAAAAACTTGCCTGCTGCAAGACGATGTGATCCCACGGTTCAAGGGCGAACGCCTCGTTGGCACTGATCGTCTTCTCTCCGATCATGACGGCATTTTCCTGGTACTGGTACACTTCCGCGCCTTCCTCGATAAAGCGGCTGTGCTGTTCGAGACTGCATGCGGGAACATAGAGATTGCGCACGAACAGATCGGGCGCCAGACTCTGCACATAGGCGGTGCAATCTTCCCCGAAACTGTTTGCCAAAACAAGAATTTTTTTCATAGCTCCCCCTGTGCCGCTCATTTGATCTTCCGACGGTCGTTGAACTTGTTCCAGACGTTTTCGAACCAATCGTCCGCGCCCGGTATAGGTCTGACGTCCCTGTGCCATACCTTCCATTCCCCGTCTTTGCAGGAAACACAAAGTTTTTTGCCCCTGTAAGAAGCATCTTCTGGCACGGGCGCCTCGCCCCTTTCGGACATTATACCGCTTTTTCCGCTTTTGTCAAGACCTCGCTTTGTTCCCTCGCCCCTTTTCTCGTCCAGGACCAGACAGCTCCCCCGCGTACCCGCCGTCTGCGCGCTCGCGATCATGGAGCGGATGACGGCCGCCTGCGTGAGAAGGATATCGTAATTTTTCAAAAGCTGCACCGCCTCGGCATCGCTCGCCGCGCGCGTCTCTTCGGCAAAGCAGGCGAGCTCGCGGTCCGTTTGCGCCAGGGCGTCCCGAAGATCGGGCACCTTACGCAGATAGGCGCAGGCGCGGCTCATCCGTCCCTGCATCTCTTCCCGACGCCGCACGACGTTGCTCTCTTTTCCCCTGCAGGAAGAGAGCATCGCTGCGAGCGACTCTGCGCTCTCCATACAAAGCTCCCGCGCGCGGGGAGAAAGCGAGCGCGCGCGGGGAGAAAGCGAGCGCGCGGGGCCGTAAACGATGTGCTCCGCCGCGCGCAGGCTGCCCGCCTGCGTGGAATTGAGCGCCGCCCCGCCGGGGCGATAGACCCCGAAGGTCCCGGCGGCCTCTCCCGCCACGTACAGTCCCTGCACCGAACTCTGCCAGTTTGCGTCCACCTCCACGCCGCCGTTGTTGTGCTGGGCGCAGACGCTCACTTCCAGATATTCCTTTTTCAGGTCGATTCCGTGCGCCGCATACAGCGCGATCGCTTTCGGGTTCATTTTTTCCAGCCGCGCGATGGGCGTGGCGAGCAGCGCTCCCGATTTTTCCAGATAGGAATACGCTTCCTGCGGGAGACGGGAAAAGGTCTGAGGACAAATCCCCTTCGGATCGTGCATAAAATCCATAAACACCCTGTTCCCCTTCTCGCAGATCTCCCTGTACACGAGGAGATCGACGGCGGAAGAACCGTTGACCTTAAAGCCGTCGAACGGCCATTGGTATCCCTTTAAAAAGACGTTGTACGCCGCGAGGAAGGGATCGGCATAATATTCATTCAGAAAATCGTGCTCCTTCCCCTCTCTGTCCACCGATACGTAGCGGGGCAGCACCTGCTGATACGTTCCCGAAACATTCCAGCGGAATTTTACGGACGCAAGCCCGTACTGCCATTCCTGCAGTTCGCAGCAGACCGCCCCCGCGCCGAGCGCGAGGCCCGTACTGCCCGTATGGCAGGGAGGATAGACGGAATCCCTGTAAATGCCCGCAGGGCCGCCCGTCGCAAGGATCACGTTGCGGCACTCGACGACGGTGATGCCGAAATTTCCGTCCGAGAGATTTGCCGTATCGAGCGCGACTGCGCCGCAGATACTCTCCCCGTCCGTGACCAGGCGCGCCACGTAAAAGCCGTCGTAAATGCGCACGCCCTTTTCGAGCACCCGCCTTTCCAGCGCCTCGGTCATGAGTTTGGAAGTGAGCGGGCCCGTGGACGTCGCGCGCTGGCGCGGGTCGTGGTCCGTCTTGTACCCGACGTATTCGCCGTATTCGTTTGTGGGGAAAGGCACGCCGTAATTGACGAGTTTCATAAAACAGCGGACGGACGCCGCCGCCTCACACAGGGCGGTATCCCCGTCCACACTGCCGCCGTCGAAAAGCGTCTTTGCCATTTCGCGCACCGAATCCCCCTCTTCTCCGCAGAGAGAGAGCTTATAATACGTCTGCTTGTCGCTGCCCGTATTGCGCGAAGTTCCCGTTTCCCGCCCTTCCGTCATCAGCGCGATGTCCCTTTCGCCCAGCTCCCACAGCCAGTCCGCCGCGTTGTACGCCGCACAGCCGCTGCCGACGATCAGAGTTCCCGTCCTGATGTGCCGTATCTCTGCCCGCGCCATCGTTTACAATCTCCTGATATGGAATCCGCCGTCCGCATTGAGCACCTGACCCGTGGAAAAATCCAGTTTCCCGCCCGCCAGGACGCTGACACAGTTTGCCACGTCCGAAGGGAGCCCGAAACGGCGGATGGGCGTGACCCCCTCGGCGATCATCTTTTCATACTTGTCCCGCACCGTTGCCGTCATGTCCGTCCTGATGATGCCCGGACGGACTTCGAAGACGGGGATGCCGTATTCGGCGAGCCGATCGGCAAACAGCAGCGTGACCATGGAAATGCCTGCCTTGGAAATGCAGTATTCGCCCCTGTTGACGGAGGAAGTATAGGCGGACATAGACGAGATGTTGACGATGCGCGGATTGTAATCTTCCAGGCCCTTTTTTTGCAATCCGAGCATGACGTTTGCCCCGCGCTGACACATGAAAAAGGTACCGCGCAGGTTGATGTTGAGCACACCGTCGAAATTTTCCTGCGTCGTTTCGAGGATGTCCATTCTTTGTTTCGGCGCGACGCCCGCATTGTTGACCAGAAGATCCAGCCTTTTATACTTGTCCGTGACCCTGTCGAACAGGGACTTTCTGTCCTCTTCCGAAGAGATGTCGCAGCGGAAATAGCTGCAATCCTCCGAAAATCCTTCCAGTTTTGCCCTTCCCTCTTCCTCGGGAAGGATGTCGCTCAGCACGACGCTGAATCCGTCTTTATACAGCGTCTTTGCCGTTTCATACCCGATCCCGCGCGCGGAACCTGTGACGATACAGACCTTTTTCATCCTTTTTGCTCCTCTCCTTTTTCTATAGGTGCGTACACCTCTTTGTCGAACACGGGGCAGCCCGCCACTTTGCCCGAACGCATCATCGCCGAACAGCGGGAACAGGCGGCACAGCACTTGTTTTTATCGATCGTTCCGTACGCAAACAAATCGCGCACGAATTGCGGATAGGCAAACGTCATCCTCCCGAACCCGACGAAAGCGCATCCGCCTTCCGCGACCATGCCCGCACCGTAATACGGGGAAAGGTCGCGCAGGCAGCTTGTTCCCGACAGGATGAGCCCCATGTCCGGGAATCGCTTTTGCAGGGCGGACGTGATCGCCGCGATGCGTTCCGCCCCGACGAACGGATGTTCCGGATTTTTATACGGCCCCGCATAAAAGGGACGGTTGACGTGTGGGTTGACATACGGATTGCCGACGGTGATGTTGACAAGACGGATGCCGAACTCCTCCCTCAGGGCGGAGATCACTTTCTCCGCTTCAGAAAGGTCGGGCTCCGTACCGTTCCCCTCGCGCACGCCGAATCCGTACGGATACGCAAAGCCGTCGTAGACGTTGAGGCGCGTCGTGACGAAAAAGCGTTCGTTCTCGTACGCCTTGACGGCGCGGATGCAGTCGAAATACAGCCGCGTCCTGTTTTCGAAACTGCCGCCGTACCTTCCTTCCCGCCCGTATGCGGACAAAAATTCACTCAAAAGGTAGCGGTGGCAGCACTTGACGTCGATGCCGTCGAACCCACATTCGCGCGCGAGGCGCGCCGTCTCCGCATACATGGCAGGCAGCGCCGCGCACTCCTCGTCCGAGAGGATACACTCCTCGGGCAGGGGCGACGTTCCTTCGAAGAGCGGGTTATGGCAGGCGACCAGCGGGGCGGGGACGCCTTCCGGCTTGCTGTACCTGCCCGAATGTGTTGCCTGCAGGATGACGAGAGGCTGAAAGCCGTTTTCCTGCAGACAGACCTGCCTGATCTCCTGCACGAGCGCGCGGAACTGCGGAAGGTTGGAAGGCGTGAGCATCAGCTGGCGCGGATTTGCCCTGCCCCGCTGCGTCACGGCGACTGCCTCCAGCCATATAATGCCTGCCCCCGCCTGTGCAAAGCGGCGGTAGCGCCGCCGCGTCAGCTCGCCGGGCGCGCCGTCCGCCGTGCCGTCGCAGCCCTCCATCGGCTGAAACACGATCCTGTTGTGACTGCGGATGCCGCCCGCCGTCCATTCCTCTTTCAGCACGGAAAGATCCGCCGACATGGGGATCGTCTGCGCGAACTGCGGATATTTTTGCCTGAATTGACCGATCTTTTTCTCTGCGCCGTCCATTCTTTTCTCCTTTGCTCCGTCCTACGGGCGGAACCGCTTATCTCTTTGCATATTTGCGATACATTTCATCGTAGTACAGGGCGTTTTCCACGGGCGTATTGGGCGGGATGTGGTTGCCCACCGCCAGGAAATATCCGGGGCAGTTCTTTCCGATGTCTATGCATCTCTTCACTTCCCGCTCGATGTCGTCCTTGCTGCCGCTGAGCAGGACGCGCGTGTCCGCATTGCCGACGATGACGTGCGTCTTGCCGTACTTTTCCGCCATGGAGCGCATATCCGTCGTCGGTTCCAGCACAAAACCCTGCATGCCGCATTTCGCCAGGTCATCGATGAACACGGAATAATCCCCGTCCGACGTGAACAGCACTTTTTTGCCGCAATCGCGCAGAAGCGTTGTCGCCTTTTTAAAGAGGGGGAAGACATACCTGCGATACCATTCCGGAGCCACGACGGGCCCGCTCGTCCAGCACAGATCGTCGTGGATCATGATCACGGGAGAATCGCAGACGGACAGAACTTCGAAATACTGCATGATAAATTTGCCGTAATCTTCCGCCACTTTTCCGAACCCGTCCGCATCTGTCCCTGCCGCGAGCAACAGCATCTCCCAGCCGAACAGTTCGATAAGCCCGCTGAAACAGCTGATGTACGTGCCCGTCATACAGACGGTATCCGAATAATGTTCGCAGTTAAAGCGATAATCTTCGTTGATCTGCCGCAGCACGTCCGCCCTGTCGATCTTGCCGAATTTTTCGGTGGGACGGAAGGCAAGGACCTCTTCCGGATCGGAAAAAGGACAGCTGACTTCCGCGGAGAAGTCCACGCCGCCCGCCGCATAGGAAGCGTGCCCCATCTTTGTGTAAAAGTCGCCGAAACAGTTGTGGCTGTGCGCCCAGATGTTCCACATAAAGCCGTAATCCCACGCTTTGAGGAACGCATCGGACGCGCGCTGCTGCGTCTGCGCGTCGCTGTTCTGATCTACGTCGATGCCTGTCACCTTTCTGACAAGGTCCCAATGAAAGTGCGCCGAATATTCCGTCCGCGGGATCCTTTCCGGCATTTCCAGATTGATCGCCGCCCACCCGTTTTCTTTTGACATGTCATGCCTCCTTGTTTTGCGTTTCCGATATTTCCAACCAGCCGAACAGGGCGATCCCGCGCGGATAGAAATGCAGGTTGTTCCCCGAAAACGTTTCGAAAAACATGTGCAGTTCCTCTGCGTTGCTCGTCGTCTGCCATTCCCAGTACTTTTCGAAATTGCGGCGCAGATCGATGCCGAAATGCTTTGCCGCAATGTCGCGCAGCATGTTCATGGAGATCCATCCGCACCGCGGAGAATTTCCCGCCAGGCCTTCCCTGACCGCGCCCGCCGCCTGCGGCAGATAACTCGTATGGCGGCAGCCGTACGTCTGCACCGTCGCCGCATATGCGCTGAGAATATCCGCCCGCGCCCGACGCGTGTCCAGTTTGCTCTCCTCGCCCGCGGAGACCGCCACGCCGCAGGTGTTTTCCGCATAGATGTGATAGGCGTCGCACCCCTCGATCTTCCCCGTCATCGGCTTTCCCGTCCAGCTGTCGGTCAGTCCGTCAAAGCGATCGTCCGCCGCAACGATAAAATGATCGCCTCGGAAACAATGTTCTTCCACGTAACCGAAGATCTTTTTCGAGAGGTAGGAAAACTCGTCCGCGTCCCTTCCGCTCAACTTTAAAAGTTCCGCCCCGTACGCGAGCGCGTACGCCGCTTTGATGCCCAGATACGTCTGTTTCCTG
>CALVHV010000009.1 GCA_944328845.1 uncultured Clostridia bacterium
CTTCAATTTACTCCCTCCTATGCGGCAAAGATCCTGACGACGGGCAAGAGCAACATCATCGGGATCCTGCCGGGCGCAGCCCCCGCGCTCGATTTTCGGCACATAGATTTCAGCAACTGCCTGATCCGCGCGCTGGCGGCAAAGGGATACCGCGCCATGATCTTGTCCTCCTTTTCCGAAAACGGAACGGATCCGCAGCCGAACATCGACGGCATCATCTGCATCGACCTGACGCAGGAACAGTTTTTGCAGCTCAGCGACAGCTATCTCATCCCCATCGTCTGCGCGGATATGATCGTCAATCACTACCTGTTTTTCCAGATCTACAACGATTATGAAGGACTGCGGAAAAAGCTGAAAGGATATGAACGGTACACCGTTCTGTGCAATCCGCCGAACAACGAGAACCTGAAGAGCTTTCTCTGCGAGATCTTCGGGGAGCACCTGCGCTTTTGTACGGATTATGCGTCCGTACAGAGTGCCGTTGCATCCTCGCCAGCCCCGTTCGTAACGTTGGGGGACTATCTGACCCTCTGCGCCATGACCCTGACAGACAAAAACAATATTCTGCCCGTTTCCTCTTCCAAAAACTACAACCTGCCCATCCCCTCCTTTTTCCTTCTGGATACGCAAAGAAAGGCGGAAACGACCGTGCAGGCGATGTTCGACGCCATGGCGCGCAACGTCGTCGAGCACGACCTCCGAATCGGGTACTGACGCGCCGTGCCCCCCCAAGGGCCGCCTTTACTCCCCCCCGAAAGCGCAAAAAACACCTTCGGCGATGCCGAAAACAAGGGCTTGCGGAACATCCGCAAGCCCTTGTTTTTTCTGTCTGTATTTATAAATTAATATTTGCTAAATAAAGGTAACGTTGGTTTCTATTGTTTCCAGTTTATCCATACTGACTGTATAGTCAATAAGATCTGGTTCAGTTGTTAAACCGCCAAGATTATTTGATATTTCAATCTCTGTTGTTCCAGATAAAATTCTAATCGATTCAGATTGTATTGTAGATTGCCGGTAACATCAAACTGTAAAAAGCCTGCTTGCAATGTTTTTCTCCTTATAGTTTACAATTTTCAGAGCATTTTTGATTCTGTCCTATGCCCTCGTCTTCCAAACGACAACCGATTCGGGTGCCTTAAACACAGTCTCTTCCCGCCCCCGTTGGCGCGCCCTAAGGAGTTTTGCCCCTGCGGGGCAAAGCACTCCGTGCTCGAATAGCTTGCCCCCGCAGGGGGCAACCAATTCGAGCTGCTTTAAACACAGTCTCTTCCCTCCCCCATTGGCGCGCCCTAAGGAGTTTTGCCCCTGCGGGGCAAAGCACTCCGTGCCCGAATAGCTTGCCCCCGCAGGGGGGCAACCAATTCGAGCTGCTATGGGCGCATAACAAAACCCGCAGATGGAAAACCATCTGCGGGTTTTGTGGCGCGCCCTAAGGAGCTCGAATCCCTAACCTTTGGTTCCGTAGACCAACGCTCTATCCAATTGAGCTAAGGGCGCATTTACTTTTCAGCGTACCTATACATTATATCAAAAAAAATTTGTTTGTCAATAAATTTTGCCGCCCGCTGCAAAAAGATTTGAAAAAAATGTCGCGCATCCCTCTTTTTTCTTCGTCCGTACGGTATAATGCTGTTGCGGCGGGAAAAATTGCGGGCGGGATGCCGCCCCGAACGAGCGGCGATCCTTTGCCGCCAACCGCGAAGGAAACGGCTTCCCCGACCCGAAAAGGCGGTGAACATGGATTTCTTTCAGTTTATCGGCTACATCCGTCAGTTCAATGCGGATGTGGCGCTCATCGGCGCTGCCGTATGGGGTCTGACCCTGCTTGCGCGCAAAACCTTTCTCAAAAGTGCTAAAAACCGCAAGTTTATCACCTTTTTGCCCTTTTTGCTGGGCGCACTGCTGTACGCCGCGTATGCGGCGCTTTGCGGCGGCGCGGCGACAGATTGGGCTGAGGCGCTGAACAACGGCATCACCTGCGGTTCGCTGGCAACGGTGATCGAAATGGTGTACCGTCAGTTTTTACACGGAGAAGAAAAGGATGTGCGCGTCGCCTGCGTGCAAGCCATGCTTTCCGGCTGGGCACAGCTGAGCGACGAACAGGCGCAGGATCTCATCGGCACCCTGGAACAGGCGGACGAAGAAAGGGCAAAGGCGGAAATTGCCGCCTATACGGGCGACGCCGCGGCGGAGACGTTGTATCCGCTGCTGCAAAAGGCCCTCGCCCTTTCCGACGAATGATTTTCCCGTCTACGGGCGGAACGCAGCTTTGCGTTCCGCCTTTTTTCGTGCGTCGACCGTATAAAAAGAGCGCATCGGCATATTTTTGCCGCGAATACACAAAATGCAGGCGTGGAAAAGAAGAAAAACAGCACCGCCTTTACCGGCGGCGCGGAAGAAAACGCAAAACTTTTAAAAGATCTTTTACCCGCGCAAGACATCCTCGTCTACCGCTTTGCGACGGCGGACGCGAAACCGTGCGCGGCGGTGTTTACCGACGGGATCACCGACAAACAGCTGCTCGGCGAACTGGCGGCGCGGCCCCTTTCCCTTGCCCCCGCACCCAAAACGCGGGAAGAGGCGGAACAAATGCTGCTCTTCCCCGAACTGCGAAGGGCGGACGACGCACAGACGGCGGCAAAAGAAGTGCTTTCGGGCAACCCCGCACTGTTTATCGACGGGGTGACGGGCGCCATCATCCTCGGCACCAAAAAAGTGACGCTGCGCGCCGTGATGGAGCCGCAGACTTCCATCACCGTCAAAGGCCCGCGCGAGGGGTTCATCGAGGACGTAAAGACGAACATGAGCCTCGTACGCCGCCGCCTGATCACACCCGACCTGCGCTTTGAGATGCTGACCCTCGGCAAGCGCAGCGGCACCGCCGTCTGCATCGCCTACCTGCACGGCATTGCCGACGAAAGGCTGGTACAGCGCATCTGCGAGAAGCTGAAAAGGGTAGAGACAGACGGCATATCCGATTCTTCCTATGTGGCGCAGTTCCTCTCCTCCGCCCCCGCCTCTCCCTTCAAACAGGTGGGCACGACGGAAAAACCGGACGTTTTGTGCGCCAAGATGCTGGAGGGACGGGTGGGGATCCTGTGCGACGGCTCGCCCATCGCGCTGACCCTGCCTTACATGATGAGCGAGGACTTTCAGAGCGCGCAGGACTACTTTGTCTCCCCCGCGCGGGCGACGGTAAACAGGATCTTGCGCCTGTTTGCCGTGCTTGTCGCCATCTTTTTGCCCGCCCTGTACGTGGCGGCGCAATTATTTCGCCTGCAGCTTTTGCCGTTCGGACTTTTAATGACCGTTTCGGGCGGGATCCAGGGCATCCCCCTTTCGCCCAGCCTGGAGATCTTTTTCCTCCTGCTGGTGCTGGAGATCCTCATCGAGGCGAGCGTGCGCATGCCCAAGTACGTGGCGCTTGCCCTCTCCGTCATCGGCGCGCTGGTGCTGGGCGATACTGCCGTCAAAGCGGGGCTCGTCTCTTCGCCCGCCATCATCATCATCGCGCTTTCGGGCATTTCCGCCTACACCGTGCCCGACCTGACGGGCACCCTCTCCCTCGTGCGGCTGGCTTACATCGTGGCGGCGGGGAGCATCGGCACCTACGGCATCGTACTGCTGACGGGATTTTTGCTGTACTATCTCATCTGTGCGGACGAATGGGGCGTGCCCCTTCTGGCGCCCTTTTCGCCGCTGGTGCCGCACGATCTGCGCGACAGTCTGTATAAGGCAGACATCTGGGCGCTGAACGAACGGCCGAACGTATTTCGTCCGAAAAACCGCGTACGTCTGCGCAAAAAGGAGACAACATGAAACTTTGTGTAAGACAGATCTGCTTTCTCTTTGCGGCAATTTTGCCCGTCACACGGCTGCTTGTATACCCTGCGACCCTGACCTTTTGGGCAAAGAACGATCTGCTGTTTTCCGCCGCGCTGAGCTTTTTGCTGGAAGGAACGGCGGTGGCTTCCGTTCTCTTTGCGGCGAGCCGCACGCAGAAGACGCTGTTCCAACTGCTTGAAGAAAACTTCGGCACCCTTGCCGCGCGGGCAGTATACCTGTTATTTGCCCTCTTTTTTGCCTTTTCCGCCTTTCTGCCCATCCTCGAACAGCGCGGATTTGTTTTGCAGGTATTTTATGAAAACGTACCCTCGTTTTTGAGCTTTTTGCCCTTCTTTCTCGTCAGCCTGTTTGCCTGCACGAAGGGGCTGCGCAGCATCGGGCGCGCGGCAGACCTTGCCCTGCCCGTCTTTGTGCTCTGTTTCGGGATCCTCTTCCTCATGGCTGTGACCGAGGGAGACTACACCGCCCTTTTGCCCCTGTTTTCGGCAGGGACGGACATCCTGCGCGGCGGAGCGTTCGGACTGCCCTGGTATGCCGGCGGGGCGTACATGCTCTTCTTTTTGGGGAACTTCCGCTACGAAAAAGGGGCAGCAGGCAAGATCATGCTCGCCTATGCGGCGGGAGCGGCGGCAGTGCTTGCCTTTCTTGCCGCCTTTTATGCCATCTTTTCGGACATCGCGCTGTTGCAGCAGAATGCCGTGGCGCACCTTTCCAAATACGCGACCGCCTTTACCTCGCTGGGCAGGATCGACCTGTTTTTTGTGTTCGCCCTGACACTGGTGCTCCTGTTTGCGCTGTGCATCCCCTTACAGCTGAGCGTGCACTGCATCTGCGCCGCCTTTTCCTGCAAGACGACCCTTCCCGCACTCGCCGTCAATGCCCTCCTGCTCGTTCTGACCCTGCTCTTTAACCAGTCGTATCTGGAAATACAGACGCTGATCACACAGAAACTTTGGATCGTTTTTGCAGTGTTTGCTGTACTTTTGCCCTACGTATCCGTATTTTTGCGACGAAAGGAAAAGAAAATGTTGCCCAAAGGAGAAAAATATGAGCGCACGTAAAATTCCGCTGAGGCTGGCCGTGTTCGGCGCGGCGCTGTTGCTGCTTTTGTTTTTTTCCAACGATTTCGGGCTGATCGACATTCAGAAGACTTCCATCGTGACCGCCGTCGCCATCGACGCGGGAGAAGAGGGAATAGACGTGACCGTGCAGATCGCCGTGCCCAAGTCCGGCTCGACGGCGGCGAGCAACGTGACCGTAAAAAACGCGGCCACCATGATGGACGCGATCGCCGAACTCAACCTGAAGACGGGCTGGTACCCTACCCTCGTCCATTGCAGGCTGATCCTTTTGGGCGAAGAGGCGGCAAAGGACAACGTCTTCGATCACATCGACTACTTTTTGCGCAGCCAGTTTGTGGAGGACACCTGTCTGGTGGCGCTGTGCCGCGGCCGCGCGGAAAAAGCGCTTTCGGCGCAGTCGCCCGTGGGCGACATGACGTACGCCGCCATCGAAAAGGTGCTCTCCTCCGAGGCGCAGCAGACGGGGCTCGTGAGCGTGAACATCCTGCGGGAATTTTCCAAGGGATATTTCGGAGCGGGCGAAAGCAGTTTTCTGCCCCTGCTCACCGTCCGCGAGGGCGCGGAAACGGGCGGTTCGGACGCGGGTTCGGGAGACGCAAACGCAGGCGGCTCGGGCGGCGCCGGCAGCTCGGGCGGAAAAGCGGTGTTCGAAGCCTCGGAAACGGCGCTGTTTCTGCGCGGAAAACAGGTGGCGACCCTCGGCGCAGAGGAGACGCTCGCCTTCAACCTCGCCGATACGGACACAGACCTCGCCTACGGGAACGTGACCGTCACCGAACGCGGAGAGCCCGTCATCTACAGCCTGAAGATGCGGATCGGGAAAAAGTTGCTGAAAGTGCGTGCGGAAGGAGAAATCCCCGTGCTGTGCTTTTCGATACGGGCGCGCGCGCAGGTGGCGGACGTGAACCGCGCGGGAAGCGCGCACGAGGTGGCGCAGAGCTCCATCGTGCCGGAATCTGTGCTGCGCGCGGCGGAAGAGACCTTCCGCGCACGGCTTTCGGACGCCTTTTCAAAGGCGAAGGAGAGCGGATGCGACCTGTTCGGCGTGTGCGCCTCCCTGCAGAGATTTTACCCCAAACTGTGGAAAAAACTGGGAAAAGAGGCTTTGGCTCTGACAAAACCCGTCTACGATATACAATTCGATACCATGCACTGATAATAAGGCAGGCGCAAAATTTTCGGATGTTTGCAACATGCAAAAGCGGGGCAGCGGCAATAAATTGCCTCTTTCCCCCCTTGCGAAAGTGCTTTCATTATATCAGAAAATCGGCCTTTGTCAAGACTCTGTTTTGTTTGCTCCCCTCCCTTTCCTGCACAAAAAACGTGCCGCCGAAAAACGATAAAAAACAAAAGACCCCGCAAAAATGCGAGGTCTTTGTGTTTTATCGTTTTTTAGCGAACTTCCTTGATCTTCGCCGCTTTGCCCGTTCTGCCGCGCAGATAGTACAGCTTAGCCCTGCGGACTTTACCCTTGCGGATCACGGTGATGTCTGCGATCTTGGGAGAATGAACGGGGAACGTACGCTCCACACCTACGCCGTAGGAGAGCCTGCGAACCGTGAACGTTTCACGGATGCCGCCGTTTTTCTTTGCGATCACGACGCCTTCAAACGCCTGGATCCTTTCACGCGTGCCCTCGACGACTTTTACGCTTACTTTTACGGTGTCGCCTACGTTGAAAGCGGGAACGGTGTCCTTCAGATTCTCTTTCTCGATTGCCTCGATAAGACCTTTCATCGACTTTACCTCCATCTTTACTAAGCGTTCGTAGCCGTTTTTTGCCAGAGGACCGCCCGAAGTCTTTTGTTATTTTACCACACTTTGCAAATTTGCGCAAGCTTTTTTATGCCGATTTATAAAAAAAGGAAGGTTTTTGCCTTCCTTTTTTGTCTTTACTGCACGTCGTTTGCGTACAGGGGGTATTTTTCGCACAGTTTTTTCACTTCCGCGCGCACGAAATCGAAGGCGCCTTCCTTTTCGGAGATGATCTTGGCGATCAGCCTTGCCACGAGGCGGGCGTCCTCTTCTTTGAATCCGCGGCTGGTGATGCTGGGCGTGCCCACGCGGATGCCGCTGGTGATGAACGGGCTGGTCTCCTCGAACGGGATGGTGTTCTTGTTGACGGTGATGTTCACTTCGTCCAGCATTTTTTCCAGTTCCTTGCCCGTCATGTTTTTGTTGCGCAGATCGACGAGCATGAGGTGGTTGTCCGTGCCGCCCGAAACGAGGCGCACGCCGCACTTTGCAAATTCGTCTGCCATGGCAGCGGCGTTGGCGACGACCTGCTTCTGGTACGCCTTGAACTCGTCCGAAAGCGCTTCCTTAAAAGCGACCGCCTTGCCCGCGATGACGTGCATGAGCGGACCGCCCTGCATGCCGGGGAACACCGCCTTGTCGATGGCTTTGGCAAACTGCTCCTTGCACATGATGACGCCCCCGCGCGGGCCGCGCAGCGTCTTGTGCGTGGTGGTGGTGACGATGTCCGCATACGGGACGGGAGACGGGTGCAGACCCGCGGCGACGAGGCCGGCGATGTGCGCGATGTCCACCATCAGGTACGCCCCGACCTTATCCGCGATCTCGCGCAGGCGGGGGAAATCGATGATGCGCGGATAGGCGCTGGCGCCCGCCACGATCATCTTGGGCTTATGCTCGAGCGCGAGCGCTTCCAGCGCGTCGTAGTCGATGCGCTCGTCCTCTTTGGACACGCCGTAGGGCACGATCTTGAAATATTTACCCGAAATATTGACGGGAGAACCGTGGGTGAGATGCCCGCCGTGCGAGAGGTTCATGCCGAGGATGGTGTCGCCCGGCTGCAGCAGGGCAAAGTACACCGCCGTGTTTGCCTGCGCACCGCTGTGCGGCTGGACGTTGGCATGGTCGCACCCGAACAGCTGTTTGCAGCGCTCGATGGCGAGATTTTCGACAATATCCACATACTGGCAGCCGCCGTAATAGCGCTTGCCGGGCAGGCCTTCCGCATACTTGTTGGTCAGGTGCGAGCCCACCGCCGCCATCACTGCGGGAGAGACAAAGTTTTCGCTGGCGATCAGCTCGATGTTGCCGCGCTGTCTGTCCAGTTCCTGTTTCATCGCCTCGTACACTTCTGCGTCGGCGTTTTTGATGGTGGTCATATCGATCATATCAGTTTCTCCGTCGTGTTTTTTCTTTCTATTATAGCGCAATCGAATATTTTTTACAAGAAAAAAGAGAGGGAAAGAGCAAACTGTTTTGCTCTTTCCCTCATTTTGTCTTTGCTCCGCGCGAAAGTGCTTCCCTTGCGGGGCAAGCCGCGCCGCCGAAAAGCTTTTATTTTGCGAGTTCTTTAAAATACGCCACCAGATTTTTGCTGCCGAACGGCACAATAAATTTATAATTGGCGCCCGCATACGTAAAGCAGAGTTTTTTCTGCATGCCGAAGAACACGTTTTTTACCTTGACGCAGGAGAGTTCCTCCTTTTTTGCCGTCAGAAAGTTGTTCGACCACGAATTGTTCAGATGCGCCTGAAAAATACGCAGGACGTCGTCCTTGACGCAGATCAGCACCGCATTGACCGCGGCGCCCGCCGCTCCGCCCAAAACAGAGGCTTTCTGCCCGTAAGAATACAGTTCGCCGTCGTCGATCAGTCCTTGCTCTTTCATCAAAGAAAGAGCTTCTTTCAGTTTCATTTCCTTATCACCCTTTTGGTTTTTGATTGTATCACTTTTTTCGGCTTGTGCAAGGATCCGTGCAAAAACATCGCCTCGCCCGCCAAAACCTGTTTTTTCGGGACAAAAGCCCGCCGACTTATGCCTCGCTCTCTTCCGAAAGCGGCTTTGCCTTCAGCTCCGTGACGGCTTTTAAAACGGCTTCCGCGTCCGAAACCATGTCCACGCGAAGCTCTCCCTGCGTCAGCGTAAAAATGACGCGGTGCTCCGCCAACAGGTCGCGGCGGCGCGCATACCAGCCGACTTTTCTGCCCGTGCGAACGTCCTGCACGTCGCGCAGAGGGACGTCCGCCCTGCCCTTTCGCGTAAACACGGTGAGCGTGCCGTTTTCGAAGACGATCAGCTCTTTCGGGAGGCGGCACATCTGTATGCCCGCGACGAGAAAATACAGGGAAAACCCTGCCATCACGATCGTAAGCACGATAAAGAAACCGTGCATCAGCTCGCTCTCTTCCCGATCCAGGACCAAAAAGAGCACGAACGGGACGATACAGATCAGGCAAAGCACAAAAAACATCAGATAATAATTCACGTTTGCCTTTACGGCAAGCACCTTTTTTTCCATACTCTCAATCTCACTCCGAAAAACGGTCGCGGCAGAAAGAGTCTTTCCGCCGAAAAAATCATTTACGTTGTTGCGCCACGATCTCTTTTAGCCTTTGAGAGGTTTCGGCAACGTGCCTCACTTCAAAGGTTTCCGCGCTCTCGCCGTTTTTCAGGCAAAGGCGGATCCTGCCATGATCGAATGCGGGCTGATCCGTTCCGTAGTTGTAACCCGTCATGAGAACGCCGTCCGCACCCAGCATACGAACATCCAGCACTTCGCAAACGGGGATCTTTTTTCCCCTTCCTTCGTCTGCACGAAAAAGGTATCCCCGCGCAAAACGATCAGTTCGTCGGGCACAGAGCCGAGCCGCCTGTACCGCCGCAGCAGGACAATGCCGAAAATGATGCCGAAGCAAAAGACGGCAACGCCCGCAAACACATACAGGCCCCTTGTCTCTTCCGGAAAGCTTAAAACGCCGCAAAAGCAGAGCACGGCAAACACCAGCCCCGCAACAGCGGCGGCAAGCAAGATCCAGCCCCAAACCGCAAAGCACCAAAGATCGTATTTTTGCGCGACGATCTCCTGCCCGTCCTGTACGGCCGTACTTTTTTTTCTGCCACGTATCGCGCCGCCTCTTTTACAGATTTTTTTCGATGAACGCCTGCATGGCGGCCTTGGGAATAAAACCGAGGTTTTTATCCGCCAGTTCTCCGCCCTTGAACACCATCACGCACGGGATGCTCATGATGGAATACCGCCGCGCGAGGTCGGGATTGTCGTCTACGTTGATCTTGACAAACTGCGCCCTGTCCTCGAATTCTTCCGAAAGCGCGTCGATCACGGGCGCGAGCATGCGGCAGGGGCCGCACCAATCGGCATAAAAATCGACGACGAGCGTCTTTTTTTCCTGCATGGCGGCATCGAAAGCCGCCGTATCAAAGACCGTTACCATTTGTTTTTTCCTCCTGATCGTCCGAATTTTTGGTTACATCGTTTTGGGTTACATCCTTCGGCGGACAGATCTCGACGACTTCCATGCCGAAGCCGCGCGAGCGGGCCGCCAGTTTATCCAGAAAGAACACTGCCGCAAAGCCGAGCACGAGCCCGCCCAGACAGCAGAGCGCCGCCCAAAGCTGGTTTTTCAACGCCAAAAAACCCACCGCCGCACCCGCCGCCGCAAACAATACGGGGAGAATGTATACGATAAAGGAAGCGAGCAGACGGTTGTCCTTTTCCGCCTGCACGATGACGGTGTCGCCCGCCTTCGCGCCGACGGTATTTTTTGCCTTGACTTTGACGGTGCTTTGACCCGCCTTGAACGCGCACACCTTGCAGCCTTCACATTCGGGACGCTTGCAGATGCGCAGCACGGCGATCTTGCCCGTCGCTTTGATGACGATCGCTTGTTCTTTCATCGGCAGTTTTGTACGAGATAGGACACCACGTCCTCCGCTTTGACCTGCGTGCTTGCGGAAGTTGCCATGTCCTTGACGGTATAAGCGCCGCTTTCCAGTTCGTTGGAGCCGATGACGACGACGTAGCGCGCCCCCGCCTTGCCCGCGTACTTGAACTGTGCTTTGACCGAGCGCGCGGCATGGTCGATGTCCGCCGAAACGCCCGCACGGCGCAATTCGTTGGCGAGCGCAAACGCCGCTTTCCTGCCCGCTTCGTCCAGACCCGCAACGTAGGCGCACAACGCGCTTTCCTGCGGGATGGTCTTGCCCGTGTTTTCCATGACGAGCAGCATGCGCTCGATGCCGCTGCCGAACCCTACCGCGGGCACGCTCGGCCCGCCCAGGTTTTCGATGAGGGTGTCGTACCTGCCGCCGCCCAGCACCGTGCCCTGCGAGCCGATGCTCGTAGAGACGAACTCGAACACCGTCTTGGAATAATAGTCCAGACCGCGCACCAGTTTGGGGTTGAGCTTATACGCCACGCCGCATGCGTCGAGGATGCTCTTCAGCTTTTCAAAGTGCTCGCGGCACTCGTCGCACAAAAAGTCCACCGTCTTGGGCGCGTTTTCGTTGATCTTGGTGCACGCCTCTTCCTTGCAATCGAGGATGCGCAGCGGGTTTTTATCGAACCGCGCGTTGCAGGTAGGGCACATCTCGGAAAGGTGCGGCCTCAAATATTCTTTGAGCGCCTCGTTGAACTTGGGACGGCAGTGCTTGCAGCCGATGGAATTGAGGTTGAGCTCCACCCCTTCCACGCCCAGCGCGCGGATGTAGTCGCGGGCGAGAAGAATGACTTCCGCATCCGTCTCCGCGCCCTTGCCGCCGAACACTTCCACGCCGAACTGGTGATGTTCGCGCAGTCTGCCCGCCTGCGGGCGCTCGTAGCGGAAAACGGGGGTAATGTAGTACATTTTGAGGGGCAGAACGCCGCCCGCCATGCCGTTTTCGATAAACGAACGCACCACGCCCGCCGTGCCTTCCGGCTTTAAGGTGATGGAGCGGTCTCCCTTGTCGAGAAAGGTGTACATTTCCTTGTTGACGATGTCCGTCGTGTCCCCCACCCCGCGCAAAAACAGCTCGGTATGCTCGAAGACGGGAGTGCGGATCTCGTGCAGGTCGTAGAGAGCCGCCACCTTGCGCGCCGTGTTCTCCACAAAATGCCACTTGTAAGCCTCAGAAGGAAGTACGTCCTTTGTACCTTTGGGAATGTTTATCATATGACCTCCAGGATAATATTCACGAAATTTCTTTCGAGCTGACGAAAGAAATTTCCGTGAGTTTAAGGGCAACCCCGCGGGCACGCGGCTTTGCCGCCGGCCGCGGTCGTTTCCCTCTGCGGCGCGCTCTTTCGGGGCACACCGCCAATACGCGCGCCGCATTCACCCTTCCCCACCACGCCGCCCGCGCGGCGCATGGGGAAAAAGTCAAAAGTGTGATTTTGACTTTTTCAGGGAATTTTTTTGTTCACGCAAAAAGTTTTGTGCTGACAAAACTTTTTGCCGTGAGTTTGAGGGAACAACCGATGTTCGCGCCGCATGGCGCTCGGCATCGTTTTTTCCCTCTTTGCGCGATCTTTCGGGGCACGCCTTTTTTAAATCGCGCAAATTCACATTTTCCCTTTCGGCAGACGGCCGAAAAGGGATGCGCCCCGCGTGAAAAACGCGGGGTCGGCGTGCTCTTTTACAAAACGTATTTTTTAAGATCGCGGTTTTTGATGATCTTTTCCAGATGCTCGTCGACATACTTTTTGTCGATGGTCACCTTAAACATAGGATAATCGCCGCCCGCGTTGAAAGAAATGTCTTCCAGCAAATACTCCATCACCGTGTGCAGACGGCGCGCACCGATGTCCTCGCTGGTGGCGTTCATATCCGCCGAAATGCCCGCGATCTCCTCGATGGCGTCCGACGTGAATTCCAGGTCGATGTTGTCCACGCCCAACAGTTTTGCATACTGCGTCGTGATGGCGTTTTGCGGCTGGGTAAGGATCTTGACAAAATCCTCCTTGGAAAGGCTTTCCAGCTCGACATTGATGGGGAAACGGCCCTGCAGTTCGGGAATGAGGTCTTCCACCTTGGAAATGTGGAAGGCGCCCGCCGCGATAAAGAGAATAAAGTCCGTCTTGACGGCGCCGTACTTGGTCATCACCGTGCAGCCCTCGACGATGGGCAGGATATCCCTCTGCACCCCTTCGCGCGAGACGTCCGCGCCGCCTTGGTTGGCTTTGCCGGCGATCTTATCGATCTCGTCGATGAAGATGATACCCTGCTCTTCCGCGCGGGAAAGTGCCTCGGTGTTGACGGCGTCGTTGTCGATGAGTTTTTCCGATTCCTCGCCCACGATCTGCTGCATCGCCTGTCTGACCGTCATTTTACGGCGTTTTTTGCGCTTGGGCAGCATTTCGCCGAAGATGGAGCCGATGTTGATCTCCGCGCCGCCCGGCACGATCTCCATGCTCTTGGGCGCGTCCACCACTTCCAGTTCGATCTGCGTATCGTTGAATTTGCCTGCGCGAAGATCTTCCAAAAGTTTGGCGTCGAACACCTCTTTGGCGAGCTCGCCGCGCTCCCCTTTCTTCATTTCCGAAAGGATGGCGACGATCCTCTTTTCCGCCGTGCCCTCCGCACGGACGGCAACTTCGCGCATCTTCTCCTCGCGCACGAGGCGGATGGAGCACTCGACGAGGTCGCGCACCATGCTCTCCACGTCTCTGCCGACATACCCCACTTCGGTGTATTTGGTGGCTTCGACCTTGATGAACGGCGCCTTGACCAGCTTGGCAAGCCTGCGCGCGATCTCCGTTTTGCCCACGCCCGTGGGGCCTTTCATGATGATGTTTTTGGGAGTGATCTCCTCCCTGTCCGCTTCGGACAGCTTGCTGCGGCGGTAGCGGTTGCGCAGGGCGATCGCCACGGCGCGCTTTGCCGCGTCCTGTCCGATGATATATTTATCCAGTTCGTTTACGATCTGTTTGGGGGATAGATTCATTGTTTGTTACCTCGCTCGTTGACGAAAGCCCCGACAAAAGGCTTTCCTCGTCCTGCCGCGCGAAAGGGGCGGCAGAGACTTTTTACACCGTCTCTACGGTGATGTGGTCGTTGGTGAACACGCAGATCTCGCTGGCGATCTTGAGCGCCTTGAACGCGATCTCCTCCGCGCTGCCGTCCGTTTCCTGCACCAGCGCGCGCGCCGCCGCGAGCGCATAATTGCCGCCGCTGCCGATGGCGCAGACGCCGCCGTCCGGCTCGATGACCTCGCCGCCGCCGCTGATGACCAGCAGCAGGTCCTTATCCGCGACGATCATCATCGCTTCCAGCTTGCGCGCCTTGTCGCCGCGCCACAGTTCGGCAAGTTCCACTGCCGAACGCATGAGGTTGCCCGAAAATTTGTTGAGCATCCCCTCGAACCGCTCGGACAGAGAAAAGGCGTCCGATACCGAGCCCGCAAAGCCCAAAACCACTTTTCCGCCGTAGATGCGGCGGACTTTGACCGCGTTGTTCTTAAAGACGACGGATTCGCCCATCGTCACCTGCCCGTCGCCCGCAATGGCGGTCTTCCCGCCGCGCTTGACGGCGCAGATCGTTGTGCCTCTGAATTCCGGCATAGCTTACCTCCTCGTTTCCCTTGCGGGAAAAACTGATTTTTACACCCGTTTTGCGGGTACGTATGTGTTATTTTATGACAGCGCCCCTTCGATCTGCGCCGAGAGGGTGCCGATCTGTTCCAGGGCGCGCTCCGCAAGCAGCCGCTTTTTGAGCGCCTTGTCGCGGATGTGCGTTTCCAACGGCTGCAAGATGCCGTAGTTGGCGTTCATCGGCTGAAAGTCCGCGTTGGGCGTGCTGACGTGCAGCGCCAGCGAACCGCACACCGTGCGCGCGTCCCACGCCGCGGGCGGCTTGCCTTTGAGGCGCAGCGCGCAGCCGATCGCCGCAAGCATCCCGCTTGCCGCGCTTTCGACATACCCTTCCACACCCGTCATCTGCCCCGCAAAGAACAGCTGCGGGCGCGTCTTCAGCGAAAAATCCGCGTTGAGAAGCAGGGGCGCATTTAAAAAAGTGTTGCGGTGCATCACCCCGTAACGCAGAAATTCCGCGTCGTGCAGGGCGGGGATCATCGAAAACACCCGCTTCTGCTCGGGAAATTTGAGATTTGTCTGGAACCCGACAAGATTGTACGCCGTCCCCGCGCAATTTTCCTTGCGCAGCTGCAACACCGCGTACGGACGCTTTCCGTCCCTGTCGTACAGGCCCACAGGCTTTAACATGCCGAAACGCAGCGTGTCCTTGCCGCGCGACGCCATGATCTCCACGGGCATGCACCCTTCGAACACGTCCCGCTTGTCAAAGTCGTGCACGAGCGCACGTTCCGCCGAACACAGCGCCTCGACAAACGCTTCGTATTCCTCTTTGGTCATGGGGCAGTTGACGTAGTCGCCGCTCCCCTCCCCTCTGCCGTAACGGTCTGCCGTGAAGGTTTTGGAAAAATCGATGCTCGAAGCGGAGACAATGGGCGCCGCCGCGTCGTAAAAGTACAGGTTTCCGCCCAGTTTCTGCGCGATGTCCTGCGCGAGCGCGTCCAGCGTGAGCGGACCCGTCGCCACGATGGCGTATCCCTCTTCGGGGAGCGCCGTCACTTCCTCGCACACCGTCTCTATCAGGGGATGCTGACGGATCTTTCGGGTAACGTAGTCGGAAAATGCTTCCCTGTCCACTGCCAAGGCCCCGCCCGCGGGTACCTTTGCCGCCTCCGCCGCCTGCATGGTGAGCGAACCCAGCCGCCGCATTTCCTCTTTCAACAGCCCGCAGGCATTGCCGAAAACGTCGTTGCTCTTTAAGGAGTTGCTGCACACCAGTTCGGCATAGTTTTGCGAGCTGTGCGCGGGCGTGAATTTTTTCGGCTTGCTTTCGACGAGCCTGACGCGCACCCCGTGCGACGCCAGAAAATACGCCGCCTCGCACCCCGCGAGCCCTGCGCCGACAACGGTGACCTGCATACTTTCTCCTTTTTTAGCACTCTTTTGTTTAGAGTGCTAAAATTATTATAATTCGTCCGTGCCCGCTTGTCAAGGATTTTTTTGCAAAAAGCAGAAAATTCCTGCAAGGGCACGGCGCGGCGCACTGCACGGCGCATCACTTTGTGCGGCGGTTCACACCGCGCAACGGGTCGTCCTACACGGCGGATCATCCTGCGCAAGGAGTCGTCCTGTAAGGCGGGGCGCTCTGCGCACTGCCTTTTATAAAAAGGATATGCCGCCCGAAAACAACGCAGACCCGCGCGATCGACCCGCAAAGGGCAAAAAGCGACCGCATGCGGCCGCTTTTTGGTTTATTCGTCCTCGGAAGGGCGCTCTTGCGCAGCGCCCGATGCTCCTTTGGCTGCGCCGTCTTGCGGCGTTTCGGGTGCGTCTTTGGAAAAATCGCAGGAGGAACAGAGGATATTTTTCCCTTTTTTGATGAGGTATTTGCCGCACTTGGGGCACTTTTCGCCCGTGGGCTGTTCCCAGCTCATAAACTTGCACTTGGGATACGCCGAGCAGCTGTAAAAGATCTTGCCCGCCTTGCTCTTCATGCGGCGGGTGGGTGCGCCGCACACGGGACACACGCCCGCTTCTTCCGCGATGGGGCGGTTGGTATTGCACTTGGGACAGCTGAGATACTTTCCGTTTTTGCCGTTGCGGATGTACATCAGCGACCCGCACGTGGGGCATTTTTCCTTGGAGATCTCGCTGTCGAAAGGAAGGGTAGCGTTGCACTCGGGATAGTTGGGGCAGGCAAGGAACTTGCCGAACTTGCCGCTCTTGACCACCATGTTGGCGCCGCATTTGGGGCACTTGGTGGAAGAGATCTCCGCGCCCTCGCTCTTGATGTTGGAGCACTCGGGGTAGTTGGAGCAGGCAAGGTACTTGCCGTAGCGGCCGCTCTTGCGGATCATGGGATGGCCGCACTTTTCGCAGAGGATGTCCGTCTCCTCGTCGCCGTCGTTGGCGGCAAAGACGAGTTTTTCGGCAAAAGGCGGGTAAAAGTCCGCGATGATCTTGTGCCAGTCGGTGCCGCCCTCTTCGATGCCGTCCAGCTTATCTTCCATCTTTGCGGTAAAGCCGACGTCCATGATGTCGGTAAAGTACTTGACCAGAAGATCGGTGATCTCGAAGGCGACCTCGGTGGGCACCATGTATTTGCCCTCTTTGCCCACGTATTTGCGCTTATTGAGCACGGAAATGATGCTGGCGTAGGTGGAAGGTCTGCCGATGCCCTTGTCTTCCATCGCCTTGACGAGGGAAGCATCCGTATAGCGCAGGGGGGGCTTGGTGAACTTCTGCTCGGAAGTGAGGCGGATGAGGTCGAGCTCTTCCCCTTCTTTGAGGTTGGGCAGGAGTTTTCCGCTCTCCCCTTCCTCTTCCTCCTTTTTCACTTCCTGATAGGCGGCGGTAAAGCCCGCAAACTGCAGCGTTTTGCCGCTCGCCTTAAAGCCGTAGACGCCGTTGCGGATCTTGATCTGCATGCTGTTGTAGCGCGCCTCACTCATCTGCGAAGCGACGAAACGGTCGTAAATGAGCTTATAGACGTTATAATGCTTTTTGTCCAGCACCCCTTTCATGCTCTCGGGCGTGCGGGAAAGGTCGATGGGTCGGATGCACTCGTGCGCGTCCTGCGCGCCCTTTTTGGAGGCGTAGAAGTTGGGTTTTTCGGGCACGTATTCGGCGCCGTACTTGTCGGCGATGAAGGCGCGCGCTTTCTGCTGCGCTTCCGCGGAGACGCGCACCGAGTCGGTACGGATGTAGGTGACGAGGGCGATGTGCCCTTCCTGCTCGGTATCGATGCCCTCGTACAGATGCTGTGCGACGAGCATGACGTCCGGCGAGGTCATGCCGAACTTATTGGAGGCGTCCTGCTGCAGCGTGGAGGTGGTAAAAGGCGCGGGCGCATGCGATTTGGCGACCGTCTTTTTGATGTCCTGCACGATGTACGGGTTCTGCGCCAGTTCCGCGCGCACCTGTTCGTTTTCCTCTGCGGAGGACGGGAGATATTTTTTGCCGTTCTTTTCGCCGAGCAGCGCCTTGAAAGGCGCGAACTGTTTGGGTTTGTCCTGCAGTTCGGCGTTGAGGTTCCAGTACTCTTCGGGGACGAAGGCGCGGATCTCGCGCTCCCTGTCCACGATGAGGCGCAGGGCGACCGACTGCACGCGGCCTGCGGACAGTCCCGAGCGGATGCGCTTGCAAAGCAGAGGCGAGAGCTTATAACCCACCAGCCTGTCCAGCACGCGGCGCGCCTGCTGGGCGTCGACGAGGTTGTAGTCGATCTCGCGCGGGTTTTGCAGAGCCTTGGTGACCGCCGAGGGAGAGATCTCGTTGAATTCGATGCGGTTTTTGCCCTCTTTGAGCTTTAATACCTGCTTCAAGTGCCAGGAAATGGCTTCTCCTTCGCGGTCCGGGTCGGTTGCGAGGTAGACGTGGTCTGCCTTTGCCGCCTCGTCCGCCAGGCGCTTGATGACCGCCTTTTTATCGGGATTGTCCACGTACGTCGGCTCGAAGTTCTTTTCGATGTTGACGCCCAGACGCTTTTCGGGCAGGTCGCGCACGTGCCCGCCGGATGCGTCCACGCGGTACTTCCCCTTTAAATATTTGGAAATGGTCTTTGCCTTGGAAGGCGATTCTACGATAATGAGATCCATATCTGAGTGCTCCTTTTTCCCCGCGGCGCGTTCAGCGCACGAGAGAATAGCGGTTGCCGCCCAGGGAAACGACGCGCCCCTTCATTTCCAGAAGGGTGAGGAGTGCGGAAAGCTCCTGCGGCTTTTCGCCCAGAAGTTCCGCCAGCTCGGCGGCGTGCATCGGCCGCTGACCGAGCAGTTCCAGCGCTTTCTCCTCCCGTTCGGAGAGGGTTTCGCTTCCCGTTTCGGTCAAGTTTATACCAAAAGCGGCGGCAATGTCAACTAATTTATCGGTGCATTTTGCGTAATCTTTGAGCAGGGCGTTGCACCCGACGCCCGAAGCGATGCCCGGAGAATAGGGAAAAGCATACACGGGTTTGCCCAGCGCGCGGGCGGCGTTTGCCGTAAAAAAGGTGCCGCTCTGTTCGCCCGCGCTGACCACCAGCACCGCTTCCGACAGCGCCGCCACGATGCGGTTTCGCGCGGAAAAACGGTACACGGGGGCATGAAACGGGGGCGGAAACTCGGACAGGAGCAGGCCCTCTTTGCGCAGACGGGCAAAGAGCGGGGCGTTGCAGGCGGGCCCCGCCACGAGCGAGCCTTCCGCCAGGACGCAGATCGCCCTGCGCCGCTCCAGCGCGCCGCGCAGGGCGGCGCTGTCCCCGCCTGCGGACGAACAGCTGACGACGGCATATTTCAAAGAAATGCCGCGCGCGTACTCTTCGGTGAGCTTTCCGATCTGCGGCAGGGTGCGGCGGGAACCCGTGATGGCGAACCCCGGCAGGGAGAGCAGGGAAAGATCCCCTTCGCAGTACAGGACGAGGGGCGGATCGGGAAGGGCGAGCAGTGCGGGCGGGTAGTCTTTGCCGTAGCGGGTGACGCAGACGACGCCGCGGCGGGCGTAGTCGGCAAGCAGCCGCTCGGTGCGCTCTTCTCCCCACTTTTCCAGCGCGGCAAACTCGCGCGCGTCCAGGACGCGGCGCGCCTCCTCCTTTTTCGAAAAAAGTTCCTGCGGAGGGATGCGGGAGAGCAGCTCTTCCCGCCGTGCGGGGGAAAATTGCAGATAGTCGAGCGCGATCGCGGCGCGCTCGGCCGACGAATAGATCATGCGGCCCCCCCCCTTTTAGGCGTGGATGTCGTAGCTTCTGTACGACACCGCCTCTAAAATGTGCGCGGGGAGAATTTCCGCCTCGCCCGCGAGGTCTGCGATGGTGCGCGCCACCTTGACGATGCGCGAACGCGCCCTTGCGGAGAGTTTGAGCCGCTCGAAAGAGAGGCGCAGGATCTGCTCGCACGCGGGGGTCAGGGCGCAGAAGAGGGACATTTCCCGCTCGCCCATGTCCGCATTCGTATGCACGTGCGGGCTGTTTGCGAACCGCTCGCGCTGGACGGCGCGGGCGGCTTCCACCCGTGCTTTGACGGCGGCGGAGCTCTCCTCCCTGCCCTCGGAAACGAGATCGTCGTACTTTACGGCGTCCACTTCCACCTGCAGATCGATGCGGTCGAGCAGCGGGCCGCTGAGACGGGCGCGGTACTTGTGGATGGCGGCGGCGGTGCAGGTGCAGGGGCGTTCGGTACTGCCGTAGTTGCCGCACGGGCAGGGATTCATGCTGGCGCACAGCATGAAGTTGGCGGGAAAGGTGTACGCCCCGCTGCTGCGCGTGACGGTGATCTGCCCGTCTTCCAGCGGCTGGCGCAGCGATTCCAGCGCCGAACGGTGGTATTCGGGCAGTTCGTCGAGGAAGAGCACGCCGCCGTGCGCGAGGCTGATCTCGCCCGGCTTGACGGAGCGCGTGCCGCCGCCGCAAAGCGAAACGGTGGTCGCCGTATGGTGCGGGGTACGGAAAGGACGGCGGGTGACGATGCCCTCGGCGCCCAGCGTGCCCGCCACCGAATGGATCTTGGTCACTTCCAGTGCCTCTTCGAAGGTCATGTCCGGCATGATGCCGGGGATGCAGCGGGCGAGCATGGTCTTGCCCGCGCCGGGCGGCCCTACCAACAGCAGGTTGTGCCCGCCCGCCACCGCCACTTCCAGCGCGCGCTTGGCGATCGCCTGGCCCTTGACAAAGGCGAGGTCGAACTTCTCTTCCGCCGCCTCGCCGCCGCGGTAGGACGCCGCCTCCAGCGGAACGAGGGGCGCGGCGCCCGACAGATGCGCGACGACCTGCGAGAGGTTTTGCGCCGCGTACGTCTTTGCGCCCGCGATATACGCCGCCTCGCGGGCGTTGCCCGCGGGGATGATAAAGGTATCGAACCCGTGCGATTTTGCGGAAATGAGCAGGGGCAGAATGCCCGTAACGGGGCGCAGGCTGCCGTCCAGCGCCAGTTCGCCCAAAAAGATGATGCCGTCCGTGTCGCCCGAAAGCTGTTCGGTGGCTTTGAGGATGCCGACGGCGATGGCGAGGTCGAAGCAGCTCCCCTCCTTTTTCAGATCGGCGGGGGCGAGGTTGACGGTGATCTTCTGCGCGGGGAATTTTTTGCCGCTGTTTTTGAGGGCGGAGCGCACCCGCTCGCGGCTCTCTTTTACCGCCGCGTCGGGAAGCCCGACCAGCTCGTAAGAGGGCAGGCCGTTGTTGATATCCGTCTCTGCCTCGACGGGAACGCCGTCCAGGCCGTTGAGCGCTATGCTGGTTACTTTGGATAGCATATGCCGTTTACCTCCGCGATTTTATAGGTACGCTCCGCGTTTTTTGGGAGAAAAAGATGAAAATTCCGCGCCGCAGGCGCGGGCGCGGAAATTTTTTACGGGCGATAGTAGCCGTTGTTCAAAAAGGTGGTCCAGCCGAAACAGATGCTTGCCGCGAGGTCGGAAACGGGGATGCAGAACACCATGGGCAGGCTGAGCAGGAAGAGCAGGACATATACCGCGCACATGCCCGCCAGCACTTTGAGGGTGTTGTTCATGGGAATGCCCAACACTTTTTTGACGGCGCTGCCGTCGTGCGCGAACGCCGTGGCGAACATCAGCACCCCGAACCCGCCGTAAAAGACGGTAAAGGCAAAGCTCTGTGCCGCGGACGTCTGCCCCGCAAACAGGTATTGCAGCAGGCAGGCGGCCAGCCCCGCCAGCAACAGGAAATAGGCGTTGAGAAGACGGGGGGAATGTTCGGAAGCGTACGCGCCCTTTCTGCCGCCCGTTGCGGCGTACAGAACGGCGTACGAGGTCATGAACACGAACCCGACCAGAGAGGTGACGGCGAGGGCGAGGTTGAACTGCGCGTTGAGCGCGATGTACGTCCCCTCCCCGCCTGCCGCGTACAGCGTGGCGCCCTTGAGGGACAGGAACCATCCGAAAGGATTGACCGCGTTGGCGGCGGAGAACTGCGTGACGTCGGCAACGGTAAAGGTGTCCTTGACCGCCGCCCAAACCAGTCCGAACAGCCCCAGCGTGGGCGAAGACGGATCCGCTTCGTACAGCTTTAAGTAAATATAATAGGAAGGGAGCGCAGAGAGAAGCACGAACAGCGCGGACGCGACGAAGAAGGAGACGAGGAAGAACACCCACACCACGCGGTTGGCATAGCCGTATCCCGCGCGCAGGGAGCTTTCCCGCGCGTCAAATTCTTCGATGTTCGCCTGCATCGCCTCTTCCGACTTTTCCGCCGCATTGCGCTCGAGCAGCTGCGCGCGGAGCACGGAGAGCGTCTGTTTCTGTTCGCGGCGCTGGCGCACCCAGCCCGCCGCAAACAGCGCCACGGGCACGATCAGCGCGAACAGGCACTTGGGATCGGCGGCAACGGCGAGCGCAAACAAAAGCCCCGCATACAGCACGTTTGCCGCGGAACGCAGGGGGCGTTCCTGCGAGATCCCGCCCGCGAAATAGCGGAACAGGAAATACAGCGAGGAAACCGGCAGCAGCGCGATGAGCGAATACGCCGCGCCCAGCCGCCCCACCGTCAGCGCCAGCCCGCCGAACGCGGCAAAGCAGGCGAAGAGAAAGGCAAAGCCGTTGTTTTTGAAGAGTTCTTTTCCCAAAAGATAGCACACCGCCACCAGCGCCGCCGTAAACAAGACGGGGAAAATGCGCAGGCCGAAGGGACAGACCCCGAAAATCAGGGTGCCCAGCGCGGGGAAGAGCACGGAAAGAGGCCCGAAATCGGTGTCCGCATAGAAAGTGCCGTCCGTGGTGAGGCCCTTCATGCGCAGGCCGTCCAGCTGCAGGAGCGTGTACATTTCGTCCTGCGTGTAGTTGGTATACGCCGTGTTGCCCGTCACAAAGCGATCGCTCGCGTCGGTCAGAGCCGCGGGATCGCCCAGCGCGCCCAGATCGGAAACGGTGTCGTTTGTATGGAAATAGTCACGGAAGGAGGGCCAGTCCGCTTCGCTGAAAAAGCCCTTGACGTCCGATTCCGCCGCATACGCAGGGATCACTTTGCCCTCCGTATTGACAAACACCACTTCGTTGAGGAACATCTCCGCCGAGACCTCTACGCGGATAAGGTTGTAAGAGGTGGTAAACTGTCTTCCCGTCAGATCCACCGCCTCCACCCAGTTATAGTTGGTGCCGACGCTATCCTCCGAAGGGATCATGTTCGAAAAGGTCACCTTGCCGAGGGAAGAAGTGGTAAACGTGGAGCCGGAAGAGCCCCTGCAGCGGGCAAAGGTGAGGGAGAATTCTTTTCCCGCCTCCTCGTACACGCTGCCGACGTTGACGTAGATCTTTTCCAGCTGTTCGCCGCCCGCGGCGGAATAATCCAGGTAAAAGACGATCTGCGCGTTCTTGCGCGCGAAATAGGTGTCCCCGGAAGAGGAAAACCCGCCGATCGTGCACGCGCCGACGACAAATACGACAAGCACGAGGGCGATCGCCGCCCAGCCGAAGCGCGTGATGCCCGAAATAAATTTTTTCAGCCGCGAAGGGCGGCGTTCTCTGATCTGCATAGAAAGAGCCTCTGTTTTCTTTTGACGCCCGCAGCCTGCTGCGGGTATATTTCATTATACCGCAAAAATCTGGTTCTGTAAACCCATTTTTCCTTTTCTTTCAAAATTTCTGCATGCCGCCCGCCGCCTTCCTGCGCAAAAGAGCCGGAAGCGCGAGGATGCACACGGCGACGGCGCACACCAACGCTTCGCAGACGGGAAAGGCAAGCCACAGCCCCGTTTCCCCGAACAGCGCGCACAGGATAAACGCGGAGGGCAGGATGACGATGAGCCCGCGCAGCAGCGAGACGATCTGGGCGGGCAGGGCGCGCTCCTGCGCCGAAAACGCGGCGCAGAGCAGGATGTTGACCCCCGCAAAGGGCATGGCGATCATGTACAGGCGCAGCCCGCGCACGGCAATTTCGCGCAGGACGGCGGAGCGTTCGCTGTTGAAGATATCGGAAACAGGTGCCGCAAAAAAGAACAGCAGCGCGTACAGCAGGGCGGACAGACCGAGCACGGAAAAGAGCGCGTACCGCAGCACCGTGCGGGATTGGGAAGCTTCCCCCTTGCCACGCGCGCGGCTGAGCAACGGCTGCGTGCCCTGCGCAACGCCGTTAAAGAGGGAAAGCGCCACCAGCGAGACGTTGGCGACTACGCCGTACGCCGCCACCCCCGTGTTGCCCGAAAGGCCCAAAAACAGGTAGTTGAAGGTGATGATGACCACCGCCGAAGAGAGCTGTTCGACAAAAAAGGGAAAGCCGAGGGAGAAGATGCGCCCCCAGTGCCGTACGGGCGCCGCGGCGCGGCGCAGGTGAAACCCGTTTTTGCCGCGCAGGATGTGCCACGCGGAAAAACACAGCCCGAACAGCGGCGAACAGCCCGTTGCGAGCACCGCGCCCAGCATGCCCAGCCCGCAGGGAAAGACGAGGATATAGTCGAGCACAACGTTTGCAAGACTGCCCGAAAGGGTGGCAAGCATCGCCGTGGCGGGTGCACCGTCGTTGCGCACAAAACACATCAGCGTGGTGCTGAAAAGAAAGACGGGCGAAAACAGCCACAGCACGAACAGATAGGTGTTCGTCATGGCAAACGTCTCTTCGTCCGCGCCCAAAAGCCGCGCCAACAGCCCCGAGCCGAACCCGCCCGCCAGCATGAACAGCACCGAAAAGAAAAAGGCGAGCAGGATGGCGCCCGTAAACGCGCCGTCCGCCTTTTCCTGCTCCCCGCGCGAACGGAACACAGAATAGCGGATGGCGCCGCCCATGCCGATCAAAAGCGCCACGCCGTTCATGAGATTGTAAGCAGGTATGGTGAGATTGAGCGCCGCCAAACCCGTTTCGCCCACCCCCTGCGCCACAAAAAAAGTGTCCGCAAGGATGTAACAGGACAACCCGAACATGCCCAGCATGCTCAGTGACGCGTATCTGACAAAATCCTTCCAAAGATGCATATTCTCCCCGTGCGGCACCCGCCGCCCTCTCCCTTTCCGATTTTTTTATAAAGATACCATACCCGCTCCCCATTTGTCAAGCACTCCCCTCCCGCTTTCCCGCCTCTTTTCCGCACGCGCGCTCTTCCTCTTCCCTTCTCGCTGCGCTCTCGCCCTCTTGCCCTTCTCCCCTACCCGCCCCCTGCCTTGCTCACCGTCCCCCGCCGCGGCATTCTCTTTTTCCTTCTTGTGTCAATTTTGTGAAAATTTATCATTGTTTTGTTATAAATTAAAAAATATTAAAAATTTTTTTCAAAAGCTATTGACAAGCGGGAAAAGTATGCTATAATGGAAGTACCAAAGGGAAAAAATCATCAATTTTCCCTCGGTACAACTCAACTCGAGGGCACGCAGTGTCGTTTTCCCCCACCCAAGACAAAATAATTTGCGGCGTTCTTTTCCGGACAGTGCACAAGAAGGGCGGCGCAAGGGTAAAGAGAAACGTAAGGAATTTCAAACGGGGGACGGCAGTGCGGAAGGACCCGCAGAGCGTCCGTATCACACGCAGGCTATCGGAAAAGGTTGCTAAGCGAAGGGCGCGCGGGCGATTCGCGCCGGAGAGTACGGGAGGTACTGTTATGTACAAATCAGACCTGAGAAAACTTGAAAGATAGGAGGACGGTCCAATGTACGATTTTATGATGGGGATGTATCAGTAAGGCAAGGTTTCCCTTTTGCGGACTGCCCGAACGCGCTGCAGGCGCCAGGGCTCCGTACCGATTATGGATTTGTTTTGAAACAACGCCTTTCATTATCCCTTAAAACTGAATAACGAAAATTTTTGCCCGCAGTGCTGTTGCCCTGCGGGCTGCTTGTCCCCTGCAGACATTGCCGCGCGAGGGGTTTGCGCAACAGTGAGACATCTGCGGCGGTTCCGCAGACGTTGTGCGGCGCGGCGATCCTGCCGTAATGAGAATAAGCGCACTCTGTGTTCCGGCTGTAGCCGGAAGGAAAGTCTGCAGGCGGAGTGTTTCTTTCGGGCGGCGGCGTATCCCACACGAATTTGCGGCGGAATGTCCGCAAAATGCGCCTTTCCCGCCACCATCCGGACCTTTGCCGGATCGTCAAAATTTCCCCTTACATGTACTAAAGCACAGCGCCCGCCGTTCGGCGGGCGCTCTTTTTGTGTTTTCGGTTGTGTCCCGAATAAAAAGACGAACGCCCCGTCATCGTCAGAAAGTTGTCCCGCCGCCCGCGCCGAAAAAGGCACTCACTGCACCCTCTTCCGCGCCAAAATATGAAAAAGTGGTTGAATTCCAACAAAAAATGTGTTAAAATATTTTAAACTGCCGACAAACAAGGAGAAGAATATGGAAGAAAAATCGCCGCAAGAGCTTTTTGAAGAATACCGCGCCGCCGCCTTTCGGGGGGACGCACAGGCGCAGCTGCGGCTTGCCGAATGTTATGAGCGAGGGTACGGCACCCCGACAGACAGCGGCAAAGCCATGCTTTGGTATTCTTTTGCCGCCGAACAGGGTCTGGCGGAAGCGCAATACCAACTTGCATGGATCTACCTGCGCGGCCTGGGGACTAAATCGGATGCGGCAGAAAGCGTCCGCCTGTTCCGTCTTGCCGCCGACGGAGGCGATCTGCGCGCCCTCTGCGCGCTGGCAGGATGTTATTTTCGCGGCACCGGCACCGAAAAAGACCCTGCAAAAGCCGTTCAGCTCTACACCCGCGCCGCACAGGCGGGCAGTGCCGAGGGAGAATATCGGCTGGGCACACTGTACCTGCGCGGCGAAGGGGTGCCGCAGGACACCGAAACCGCCCTGCAATGGCTGCAAAAGGCTGCCGATCATTATTCGGCAGACGCGATGTGTCTGCTGGCAGACATGTACGAGCAGGGCAAAAACCTGCCGCAGGACACGGAGAAAGCATTTCAGCTGTTCCGCAGCGCCTCTATGCTGCACAGCGGCGAAGGAGCTTTGCGCGAAGGCAGATGCTATGAAGAGGGCATCGGGACGAAAAGATCCCCTGCCGACGCCGTGGAATGTTACCGCACGGCATCCTCGCGGGGCGCGACAGAGGCATATTACCATTTAGGGAGATGCTTTGCCGAAGGCATCGGCATCGATGTCAATCCGCCGCTGGCAGCGGTACAGTGGAGACACGGCGCCAGGCTTGGACATGCCCCCTGTCTGTACATGGCGGGGCATTGCTACGAAACGGGCTTCGGCACTGCCGCCGACCCCGAACGGGCGCTGATGTGCTACGTGCAGGCGGCGCACGGGGGCGAGGCGCGCGCCGCAGAGGCGCTTAAACGCCTGAAAGCAAAACTGATGTAAACGCCGTCGCCGAAAACCATTCGTTTTCTGTTTTTCGGGCGGGGGAACGCGCGCATCTGCGCGCGTTCCCCCTTTTTTTGCATGCTTTTTGCCTGTGCCAGAACAGATTCGATGCCGTCCCGTGATTTTTTTGCAAAATTTGCGGAAAATTTTCAAAGAGGTCTTGAAATTGCCCGAATTATATATTATAATAGAAAAGAAGCAAGCCTTTTGAAAGGCGTTGCGGCGGGCAGGCTACACCAAAATCCCAACAGGCGCCCGCAGATAAGGGAGTACAAATATGAGCATTGCAAGCGCGGACATCCGCAACATAGCGGTCATCGGGCACAGCGGCGAGGGCAAGACCTCCGTCTGCGAAGCCATCCTCTTCAACGGTAAATCCACCGACCGTCTCGGCAAAGTGACCGAGGGCAACACCGTTACCGACTACGACGAGCAGGAAATTGCAAGAAAAATGTCTATTTCGCTGTCGCTGGCGTACACGGTGTACGAGGGCGTGAAGATCAATCTTCTGGACGTGCCCGGATTTTACGACTTTGAAGGCGAAGAGAACGAGGCGCTGCGTGCGGCAGGCGGCGCGCTGATCGTGACCTCCGCGACCGGTTCGGTGAGCGTGGGCGCGGAAAAAGCCATCGAAAAATGCCTGCGCGCAAAAAAACCGATGGTCCTGTTCATCAACGGCATGGACAAGGATAACGCCGATTATAAGGGCACCGTCGCCGCGTTAGAGGAAAAATACGCGGGCAAGATCGCCCCTATCCAGATCCCGCTGATGGAAGGCAACAAGATGGTCGGCTACATCAACGCGCTGACGGAAAAGGCGTTCCGCTTTTCGGAAGAGGGGCTGAAAGAGATCCCCATCCCCGAGGACATGAAATCGGTCCTTGCCGAAATGCAGGACAAACTGACCGAGACAGCCGCCGAAAACTACGAGGCGCTGCTCGACAAATACTTTGAAGAGGGAAAACTGACCAAAGAAGAGGTGATCCACGGCATCCGCAAGGGCATTTACAACGTGAACACCATCCCCGTGATGGCGGGTTCCGCCCTGCAAAACCGCGGCATCATCAACCTGATGGGCGAGATCGTGAAATATATGCCCAGCGCCGAGGAACGCGGCGAGGTGCTCGCTTCCGCCGTGGACAAGGACGAGCTGGTGGGCATCACCTGCGAGACGGACGCACCCTTTGCCGCACAGGTGTTTAAGACGGTGGTCGATCCCTTCGTCGGAAAACTCAACGTGATGAAGGTGTTCCGCGGCACGCTCAAGAGCGGCTCCACCGTATACAACGCCACTACGGGCAAGACGGAGCGCATCAATCAGATCTACCTGCTGAAGGGCAAAAAACAGGAGCCCGTCACCGAACTGGTCGCGGGTGACATCGGCGCCGTCAATAAACTCAACGCCACCAACACGGGCGACACCCTCTGCGACGAGACCGCCAAGGTCAAGTTTGACCCCATCCACTTCCCCCGCCCCGTCCTTTCCATGGCCATCTACGCCGAAAAGAAGGGAGAGGAAGACAAGATCTTCCAGGGTCTGAACAAGCTTGCCGAGGAAGATTATACCTTTACCGTCGCCAAAAATGCCGAAACGGGCGAAATGCTGATCAGCGGACAGGGCGAAACGCATCTGGACGTGCTGAATAAAAAGCTCAAGGCAAAATTCAACGTTTCCGCACTGCTTAAAACGCCGAAGATCGCCTACCGCGAGACCATCCGCAAAAAGGTGGAAGCGGAAGGAAAGCACAAGAAACAGTCGGGCGGCCACGGACAGTACGGACATTGCAAAGTGCGCTTTGAACCGTTTGACGGCGAGTTTGAATTTGCCGAAGAGGTCGTGGGCGGATCCGTGCCCAAACAGTATATCCCCGCGGTGGAAAAGGGACTGATCGAGTGCCTGCCGCACGGGGTTCTGGCGGGATATCCCGTCACGGGACTGCGTGCCGTGCTGTACGACGGAAGCTATCACGAAGTCGACTCTTCGGAAATGGCGTTTAAGCTGGCGGCGGCGCTGGCGTTTAAGGAAGGGCTGAAAAACGCCTCCCCTTGTCTGCTCGAGCCCATCATGAAATTGAAGATCGCCATCCCCGAAGCGTTTTTGGGCGACATCATGGGCGACATGAACAAGCGGCGTGGCAGGATTTTGGGCATCGACATGGCGGAAGGCGTGCAAATCGTCAACGCGGAGGCACCGCAGAGCGAACTGCAAAAATACGCGACGGAACTGCGCAGCATGACGCAGGGCAGAGGCAAGTTTATGGCGGAACTTGCAAGATACGAAGAAGTACCCGCACCGGAAGCAGAAAAGATCGTCAAGGCGCGTGCGGCGGAACAGAACTGACGCCACAAACAATGAGAAATTTAAAATAAAAAAACAGGGCGCGGCAACCAGCCGCGCCCTGTGGTGTTTTGTGGGGAAATCGTCCTCTTATATAAAAAGCCCGCCCTGCGGCTTGCCACAGGGCGGGCTTCGTTCTTTTGAACAATTATTCCATCGTAAGAGTAAACGTTGCAAGCACTACTCCATCTTTACTGTATGCACTGACTTCAATATAGTTACTTGCTTTTTTAATCCCTTCTTCGGGAACACCTTCTTTCATTTGTTCGACGGAGCAAAGCTTGCTCATCTCACTTGCCATACGATAATATTCTACGCCATCAATCGTTACTACATTATACTTGTTATCTCCGATGGTAATTTCTTCGCTCGTGGCACCTTCTGGAGAATAGTGATAGGTAACAAGGTCAAGCCATTTCATTTGTGTCGTATAGGCACCGTCTACAAATTTTGAAGAATCAATCTTTTCTTTGATATATTCAATTTGAGACCCAATTGTTTTGTATTCTTCGTTCTCGTCCTGTTCCCACCAAGAAACATAGGTACCATACGCTACCTCATAATATGCAACATCAGATACAGTAGCCTGTGTAATCGTAAAAGTCTTATCTTCATTATAAGTAAGATCGAGCGTTTTATCTTTTGCGAGCACACTTACATTCGGAAATAATGAATCTGTGACTTGATGATTCTGACTATCAACAATAACAAAAATATTATTTTTATTAACAACAGAAGCTACGACTTGGCTATAATTGGTCGTCGTTTCATACGTGGAAACAACATTTCCCGTATTCTCAAAATTGGTGATATTTAATTTGATGACCCAGCCCTCTTGAGACTGATTCCCTACAAATAATCCAGCTTTGCCGCTCGTAAAGTTCCCGATATTTTTGCAATTTTCAAAAGTAAGAACTGCGCCCTGCAAGGAATAGCCGACAAAAATAGCATTGTATGCCTGTTTATGTCCCGGCGCGGCGATTGTAGTTTCGTTGATACAATTTATGAACTTGACCTCGTAAGCATCCTGCCCGCCATATGCGTAAATAGCATATAAACCAGTATTTCTGTCGCTGAAAATTACAGAACCGATTGTTCTGATATTTTCATAAACTGTTGTCGCTACGTAGTTACCGCCTGCAATCGAGCAGTCCATGCCATTAAAATTGAAAACAATATTTTTCAATGTAGATTTATATAAAGTATAAATCAATGTGGCGCTATCAATCTTGATTTGATAATTATCTCCATCAAGGACAGAATTTACAAAATTCTCAATATAAGCCAAGCCATAATCGTATTCTACAGGCGCAAGACCAACTAAATCAATGTCATTTATCAGCTTGAAAGAGAACTCTTTTCCGCTCGACATTGCCTCTCCGTAATTATTGATGTTTAAAAGCTGTTCTGCCGTTTCAATCAAATACGGACTCTTTTCCGTACCGATACCGCCTGCAAAATCGTTGTTTGCGACGACAGCTTCTTCTACCTTCTCCGTTGTGGAAGGAACCGTGGTATTTTCTGACGTGATCACTCCCGCCGTGGTGGCCGCAACCGTGCCGACCGTTGCGTTATTGTTGACATCAATTTTAATATCTGCCGCCGTTGCCGAAGTAACAAGAATGGTGGATGCCGATGCGCCGTCCTCTACGACCACCCTGCCCTTTGCAAGTTCGATATTGCCCAACACTTCGCCATACAGATGATATGAACTGTCTTTTACTTCCGTAATGACAACTTTTACCGCTGTGCCGTAGTGGTTGACAATATCATTCGGCGCATCGATCGTAAGCGTGCCGCCGTTGGTGCGGAACATGACCGTCTGAGCGTTCGAATTGGTATACTTGACGTCCAAGCCTTCGTTGGCGCCCACATCTACGCCCAAACCCGTTTCAATTGTGCCGCTCCATTCACCCGAAAGGTAGTTGCTGTACTTGGCAGAAAGTTCTCCGTCCTTTGCGATCTTCCATAGAGATGCGCCCGAAGAAAGAGTTCCGTCCGAATATACGACGTCGCCGTCCTTATCCACCAGAGCAAAACGCTTGCTGACCTGGTCCCACACGATATCCCCGCTGGACGAGGGAGTCAGTTTATCGACCGTGTACCCATATTCCTGTGCCGCGTCCAACGCGTCCTGCATGGTGTTGATCTCTTCCGTGGCCTGTGCGGAAGCGATCGCCGTGTTCAGGTTTTTGACCGTAACCGTATCGTTGGACTGATTCGCCTTGTCGATGAGCGTCGTGAACGTAGGAATGAGCACTGCCGCCAAAATTGCGATGACCGCAATGACGATGACCAGCTCTACGATGGTAAACGCTCTCTTGAATCTTTTTGCCATTTTTTGCCTCCTTGTTTTTTTGCGGGAACTGTTACAGCGGCTTGTCCGATAAAGACACTTCATTTTTGCATAGCAAAAATGAAAAGCCGGCTTTTCATTATCCCGATTTTTGCTTTTTTATTGTATCACAACTGTTTTGAAATTGCAAGGGTGCAATGCAAATTCAAATGAAAAAACCCGTTTTTTTCCGAAAACGGGTTTTTTGCGGTCACATCGACGCGGTTTTGTAAAAATAGTAAAACTTTTCGTCCTCACCGCAGGGTCGCATGCCTGCCGCCTTCAGCGTATACGCGGACGTCGTGTTTTCGCGGAAGCATTTTGCCTCGATCCTTTCGAGATTGAGTTTGATAAACCCGTAATCCATCAGCGCGATGAGCGATTCGCGCGCAAAGCCCCTGCCTTGCCATTCGGGCAGGATGCGCATGCCGATCTCCGCCTCTGCACGGTATCCGAAATTGTGCAATACCACCTCGCCGACCAGCTTATTCTCAAAATACACGCCCAGCGGCAATTCGTTTTTTTGCTTGAAATCTTTGCGCACGTCCTCCAAAAACCAGGACGGCGGCGGGTTCGGTTCGGTCGCATTTTCGCGCCAGTCGTATCCCCAATAACGGTTGAGCGCGTCGTCCGAGGCGAGACGGGCAAAGTCCGCCGCATCTTCGTCCGCAATGGCATGCAGCACAAGGCGGGGCGTGGTGATCTGCGGATATGCCGAAATGGCATCGAAAGAGCGATGGATGGCAAGGTTGTACTTGTCCACCAGCTGCACGGGCAGATACTGCATTTTGGATTTGCGCAGTCCCGCGTCGCCCGAGTCGTCCTCGCGGTTGAGATAAGTGACATTTTGCGCAAACGTCTGCGCAAACAGCTGCGCCACGGCGGGATATGCCCCCTGCACACCGCGCAACGCCTTTTCGATGTGGACGTACAGCGTATCGCCGCACACTTCGCCCGCAGAAAAGGCGACGATCCTGCCGCCCGCGCGCAAAATACCCGCACACATGCCGAACTCTTCCAGGCGGGGCAGGATGTCGAACACGCCGTTCATCTCCTCCGCGGCGAGCATTTCCGCCTTTTCCAGCTGCACAGCCGAAACTTCGCGCAGAAAGCTCTCCACCTCGGCGTAGTCGGCGGGGGTGTAGACAGAAAAAGTATGATCGGGGTAATTCTTTTTGAATTTATTGACGTGGTTGCGCTGTCCGCTGTACCTGCCGCCGGGGTAGTGTATAAAATCGGAAGCGTTGTACAGATAATCGCGCCAGCGGCGGATGTTGGAAACGTGCACGTCCGAACCGTACCGAAGCACCAGCTGCGGCAATTTATCGCGCGGAACGGCGGTAAAATGCAGGCGAATATAGTTTTCGCGGCAGAATTTTTCGATCTTTTCCGCCACGCGGTCCTCTGTGGCGGCGTCGCCCGTTTTGGAAAGGGGCCAATAAAAATAGCGGTTGCCGACGTACCTGTCGCACAGAACGAGGCAATCCTCCTCTTCCGCGTAATGTGTGGAGAGGTATTTCCCCCACATGAACAGCGAGCCCGCCGTGTAATTACAGATGTGCGTGTTCTGATTTTTGAAATAGCCGAGCAGCGAAGAAATATTTTCGCGCTCCAGTTTTTTTAATTGCATAAAACGTTCCTGTCTGTTTTAGGGAAATTATACCATATCTTTTATCTTTTGCAAAGAGAAAAACCGCGCGGGTTTTGTTCCGCTTTCATCGGGCAAAGAGAACAAAGCCGCACTTTTGCGGGTGATCGAGAAAAATTTGCCCCCTTGCGGCAAGCAGCCTTGCGCAGACGAGTATATCCGCCCCCGCGCACAGAAGATGCAGCGCCGCCGCAGCGAAAAACACCCAGGCGCCCGTAGCCAGCGCGGCGGCGGAAAACCCGACGCCAAACAGCAAGAAGGGCGCGGCGGCTCCGAAAAAGTACTTTCCCCTGCCCATCGGCGCCGCGCAGGTACAGCGGGGCGGGGCAAGTCCCGCGCTCACGTTTTTAAAACCGCAGCACAGTCCCCAGACAAGGGCGTGCGCGGCCTCGTGCAGGGGCACGGCGGCGATCAACAGCGCCGCAAACAGGAAAAAGTCTTGCCAAAGCTCCGCCCACAAAAAGCGGGGCGAAGCGGAAAAAAAGCAAAGAGAGAGCGCCGCTATGCATGGAAGCGCGCACAAAAAGCCGAATACATTGGCTTTCCCGCGCGAAAAGGTGACCTCGCCCATGCGATACCCTTCCTGCACAAGTCGGGCGGCCGTCTCCTCGAACCGTCCCGCCGCCATGTCAGTCGAAATAGTGTTCCACGGACAGGTAGCGCGCGCCCGTATCGGGCAGGACGACGGCGATGCGCTTGCCCTCGTTTTCCCGCCGCTGTGCCAGCCGCACCGCCGCCCATACCGCCGCACCCGCGGAAATACCGCAGAACACGCCGTCGATCTTGGCGAGCGTTCTGCCCGCCTCGTACGCATCCCCGTCCGAGACGGCGATCACCTCGTCGATGAGGGAAGCATCCAAAATATCGGGCACAAACCCCGCGCCGATGCCCTGCAGTCCGTGCGCGCCCGCCTTGCCGCCCGACAGAACGGGACTGCCCTGCGGCTCTACCGCCACCGCGCGCAGAGCGGGGTTTTGTTCCTTTAAATACTTTGCCGCGCCCGTAAAGGTACCGCCCGTACCCACGCCCGCGACAAATATATCCAGCTTGCCGCCGCAATCCTGCCACAGCTCGGGGCCCGTCGTCGCATAGTGCGCCCGCACGTTGGCAGGATTGACGAACTGACCGCAGATAACGCTGTCTTTGTGCTGTCTGTGCAGCTCTTCCGCCTTTTCGATGGCGCCCTGCATCCCCTTTTTGCCGTCCGTCAGCACGATCTTTGCCCCGAATGCCGAAAGGAGCTTGCGGCGTTCGGCGGACATGGTCTCGGGCATGGTGAGCACCAGCGTGTACCCGCGCACCGCGCATACCGCCGCAAGGCCGATGCCCGTGTTGCCGCTCGTAGGTTCGATGAGCAGCGTGTCCTTGCCCAGTTTGCCCGATTTTTCCAGATCGTCGAGAATGGCGAGCGCCGTCCTGTCCTTGACGCTGCCCGTGGGATTGAAAAATTCGAGCTTGGCGACCAGTTCCGCCCGCAGATCAAATTTTTGCTCCGTTCCCCGCAGCCGCAAGAGCGGCGTTTTTCCGATCAGCTGTGTGATGCTGTCATAGATCATGATCCTCTCCTTCGCGCCCGCGCGGGCGCTCTTCCTCTTTATTATATCTCTTTTTTGCCTTTTTGTAAACCCTGCGAGAGCTTTTTCCGCTCCGCCGCCTTTTCCGCCTTCAGCCTTTCTCTTCCTGCCCTGTGCAGGAATTTCCCTCTGCCGTTTTCTGCCGCGTTTCCGCGCTCCCGTCTTGCGCCGTTTAACGTGAAACTGCGCCCCCTCTTTATTCTTTGCGCCCCCTGTCACACGGGGAGCAAACAAGGGAGATCAGGCACGCTTCGGCCGACGCCGCAAATACAGGAGGGTATGATGAAAAAAAGTTTTGATATCTCTTTGCCTCTGTCTGGCTCTTTGTTTCGGACTGGCGGCATGCGCGGCAAAACTGCCGGACGACGTTGCGGGACACTATAAAATGTCTGCAGTGAGCGGGACGGTCAGCGGCGTTACGATCACGATGGATTCTTACGAATATTTCGAACTCATCCTCGAAAAAGACGGTTCAGCCACCGTTCGTTCCAAGGGTGTGGGAGCGGGGGCCGTCGCATACGAAGCGAAGGGAACGGCCGTCTATGAAGAAGGCAAGATCAAGCTGACGACCACAAACGGCTCCTCTTCCGTTACGGAGGAGTATACATACGACGACGGGGTGATCACCTACTCGGTAAACACGCAAGGTATGAACTTTACCATAACGTTTACCAAAGAGGCCTGACCGATCGGGCCGCGCCTCACAAAGGCAGGACGCCCGCCCGAACTTTTGAAAACCGAAACAGGGGCAGCCGCATTTTTGCGGCTGCCCCTGCGCAGAAAACGGGACCCGCAGAATGTCTGCGGGTCCCGTTTTTCGACATATGGTTGCGGCGGAAATGCAACATCCCCTTTTGACAAGATTTGTGCCGCGCGAATAGCTGCGACGGGCATTCAGCGTCCCCGTTTGTCAAACGCTTTGATGAGATTTGCGGCGGCAAAGAGGAGCACCGTGCCGGCGAGGATGATCGCCATGACGGCGGGCGAGAGCTCGGTGCCGAAGGCGTCCAGCCTGAGAGTAAACTGCTCGGCAAGGGAATCGGCAAAGGCCGCGGAGACATTTTGCGAGATATTTTCCAGCGCGCCGTTTAAAAAGAGATTGCGGAAGAGCGCCGCCGAATAGCTGCCCGGCACGAACAGGGTGACATACTGCACCCCCTTGGGAAACATGGAAAGCGGCATATACGCGCCGATGAGAAAGCCGATGACCGTGCCCAGAATG
>CALVHV010000010.1 GCA_944328845.1 uncultured Clostridia bacterium
TCGGAATATGCCTGCAAATCCTCTTCCACGCGCGGCAGAGCGAGAGAGGAAGTTCCCTGCAATATGCGCACGGAATTCCAGCGCGACCGCGACAGGATCATTTACAGCAAAGCATTTCTGCGTCTGAAAAACAAGACGCAGGTGTTTTTTTCGCCCGAAGGGGATCACTTCCGTACGCGCATGACGCACACCATCGACGTTTCGCAGATCGCCCGTTCGATCTCACGCTCGCTCGCGCTTAACGAAGATCTTGCAGAGGCGATCGCGCTGGGGCACGATCTCGGGCATACACCTTTCGGCCATGCCGGAGAGCGTGTGCTCAACGAACTTTCGCCCGACGGGTTTTCGCACAACGAGCAGTCTCTGCGCGTCGTCGACATCCTCGAAAAGGATGGGAAGGGACTCAACCTCACCTTTGAAGTGCGGGACGGCATCCTCAATCATAAAAAGAGCGGCAAGCCCGCAACGCTGGAAGGGAAAGCCGTGTCCTGGGCAGACCGCATTGCATACGTCAACCACGACATCGAGGACGCTCTCCGTGCAGGGCTCTTGCGCGAAGAACAGCTCCCCAAGCGTGACATCCGCATTTTGGGAGGCACTTCGCGGGACAGGATCAATACGATGATCACCTCCATCTATCGAGAGAGCGTGGGGAAAAATCAGGTCTCGATGGGAGAAAGGGAGGCGGAGGCGCTGGAAGATCTGCGCTCATTCATGTTCAAAAACGTGTACATAACCCCTGTCTCGATGAAGGAAGAAGAGCGCGCCAAACGCATGCTCTTCGGCATGTACGATTATTTTTACAAAAACAAGGACAAGCTGCCCGCTTTTTATCTGCATATTTGCGACCGATATCCGCTGGAACAGGTGATCTGCGATTATCTCTCTTCCATGACGGACAAATTCGCCATTGCAGTGTTCGATTATCTGTTTGTCCCGCACAGCTGGGCGCTGACGGAAAAGGACATCGAAGAGATCTGACGGGCAGAAAGGTTTTATGCTATGTCAAAAGGACTGGATCCAGAATTTTTAACACAACTGAAGAACAAGATCGATCTGGTCGAATTGATCGGAAGCTACGTTCCGCTCGAACGCAAGGGCGGGAACTGGTGGGGCAGATGCCCGTTCCACCATGAAAAGACGCCCTCGTTCACCGTCAATGCGGACAATCAGTTTTATCATTGTTTCGGCTGCGGCGTCTCGGGGGATGCGATCACCTTTATCCGCGAGATCGAATCGGTCGACTTTGTGGACGCGGTCAAGATTTTGGCGGAGCGCGTCAAACTTCCTATGCCGGAAATGAACCTCGACTCCGAGCAGATCCGAGAACAAAAGACCAAGAGGGACAACATTCTCAAGATCTTGCGGGCGAGCGCACATTTTTATCTCGACAACCTCAATTCGGGTAAGGCGGATGCCCACATCCAGTACATTCTCGACAGAAAACTGTCCGCTTCCGTCGTGCGTAAATTCGGACTGGGCGCCTCCCTCAATTTCAGGGATCTGCCTCAATTTCTGCTCGATTCCGGTTTTTCGCGGCAGGATATCCTCGACAGCGGTGCCGTGACCGAATCGGAAAAAAACGGACGGCTGATCGATGCGCAGGGCGGCAGGCTTATCTTCCCCGTCATCAACGCGTTCGGCGACGTCGTCGCGTTTGGCGGAAGAGTTTTGGAAAAGACGGATTTTGCAAAGTATAAGAACACTCGCGAAACGATGGTGTTCAATAAAAGCAAAAACTTATACAACATCAACCAGGTAAAAAAACAGAAAAAAGCAGGCCTGTTGAAAAATATTATCGTCGTAGAAGGGTATATGGACACCATTTCCCTCTTTCAGGCGGGGTTCGAAAACGTCGTCGCCAGCATGGGCACGGCGCTCACGAAGGAACAGGCGCGGCTGATCAAGCGGTATTCGGAAACTGTCTATATCAGTTATGACGGCGACTTTGCCGGACAGAAAGGCGCCATTCGCGGGTTGGAGATTCTGCGCGACGAGCAGATCAACGTGCGCGTCGTACCTTTGCCCGAAGGGCTGGACCCCGACGACGTCATCAAACAGCGTGGACACGAGGGGTACGCCGCCTGTCTCGAAGCGGCAATGCCGCTCATTGATTTTAAGATGGAAGTGGCACGCAGACAGTTCGATCTTTCCAAGACGGAGGAAAAGCGCAACTACATTTCCGCCGCCCTGAAGGTCATTTCGGAAGCGCAGAGCGAAAGCGTCAAGGAAGATCTTCTCAAAAAACTGCGCGAAGAGACGGGTATGACGTACGAGTCTTTGCGCCGAGACCTGGACAACGCGCCTACGGAAAAAAGGGAAGAGAGCTTTACCGAACCCGTTTTGCGTGAAGATGGTTCGGACGGGATCGCAAAAGCCTGCCGTTTTGTGCTCGCTTCCGTCCTGTTCGGGGCAAAATATGCAAAAAATTTCGACCTTTCAAGTGTCAAATTCGACAATCCTGTGCATAATACTATCGCGGAATATGTCAAACAGCGGCAGAATGCGGGGGAACCCGTGCGTGCCAGCGGTTTGTTCGACATTCTGGACGAAAACGATACGGAACTCTCTCAGATCCTCGACCTGAGCGTAGGCGACGCGTTGCTTGGAACGGGCGCGGAACGCTATTTTTACGATTGCCTGCAGACGCTCGAGCGCGCACAGGTAGAAACGGAGCTTGCGCGGCTCAGCAGGCTTTGCGACGCGGAAGAAGACCTGAACAAAAAGAGGGAGATCACGCGGGAGATCCTGCGTCTTACCATTCAGCTGAAAAATCTCTAACACAAGCGGAGGACATAAGAAAACAACATGAGTGTATCTGAACAGAAGCTCAACGACATCCTGAAACAGATCATCGGCGAATACCGCCAGAAGGGAAGCATTTCCACCGACGTGCTTTGCGACATCCTCGAAAAGATCGACACGAGCCCGGACCAGATCGATTATATTTATAAATCCATCGGTGAGGCGGGCATCCAGATCGTGGACGAGGACGAACGCGACCGCGAATTGTTTGAGCAGGCGCTGCGCGACATCGGTCTGGACGACCCCGTCAAGATGTACCTCAAAGACATCGGGCGCGTTCCCTTGCTCTCCGTGGACGAAGAGATCGAACTTGCGCGCAAGATGCAGGAAGGGGACGAGGCGGCAAAGAAACGCCTCTCCGAAGCGAACCTCAGGCTGGTCGTTTCCATCGCAAAAAGATATGTCGGGCGCGGGATGCTCTTCCTCGACCTCATTCAGGAAGGAAACCTCGGCCTGATGAAGGCGGTGGAAAAATTCGATTATCAGAAAGGTTTTAAATTTTCGACCTATGCGACGTGGTGGATCCGTCAGGCGATCACGCGAGCCATTGCGGACCAGGCGCGTACCATCCGTATCCCCGTGCACATGGTGGAGACCATCAACCGTCTTTCCCGCGCTTCGCGCATTCTGCTGCAGCAGCTGGGTCGTGAACCGACGCCGGAAGAGATCGCAAAGGAACTGAATATGCCTGTCGACCGCGTGCGGGAGATCCAGAAGATCGCACAGGATCCCGTTTCTCTGGAAACGCCGATCGGCGAGGAAGAGGATTCGCACCTGGGCGATTTTATTGAAGATGACAGAGCGATCACGCCTTCCGATTCGGTGGCGTTTACCATGCTCAAAGAACAGCTTCTGGGCGTTTTGGATACGCTGACGCCTCGCGAAGAGAAAGTGCTGCGCCTGCGCTACGGGATCGACGACGGAAAGCCTCGTACTCTCGAAGAGGTCGGCAAGGAATTCAACGTCACGCGCGAACGCATCCGTCAGATCGAAGCGAAAGCGCTCCGCAAACTGCGCCATCCTTCGCGCAGCAAAAAACTGAAGGATTTTCTCGATTGATGAAACGTTCGAAACGGCTGCAAACGCTGTGCGGGGAATTGCATCCCTGTTCGGTCTTTGCGGATGTGGGTTGCGATCATGGCTACATGGCGCAGTATATGCTGGAAAATTCTCTCTGCGACAGAGCTTATATTTCGGATATCAGTGAGCCGAGTTTGGAAAAGGCGCGGCGGCTGCTTTCCGAGTACATACAAGAGGGCAGGGTGCAGAGCTTTTGTTGTGCGGGGCTGGAACAGGTCCCGCGAGACGCGCAGCAAGTCCTCATCGCCGGCATGGGCGGAGAGGAGATCGTCGGGATCCTGAAAACGGGATTTCTGCCGCCCCGTCTCGTTTTGCAGCCCATGAAAAACAGCGAGAAGGTGCGCCGATTCCTTTTGGAAAGCGGATACCCGATCGTGCGGGATTATACCTTTTCCGACGGAAAGTTTTACGACGTGATCTGCGCGGAACTGGGGCAAACGCCGCGGGAATACGGCTCTCTCGCTCTGGAGTTCGGCTACGATAATCTTTTTGCGCCGGGCGTGGATTTTTTAGAGTATCTGCGCATCGAGCAAGAGAAATGCCGAAGCCGACTTGCCGCAGCGGGAGAAGATATCCCCGCTGTTTCGGAAAAACGGAAACGGCTGACGGAGGCTCTGCATGAAGCTGAAAGAAATTTACGATAAGATCGATTTTCTCTATCCCAAGCGCCTGAGCGATGAATACGTTTCCGCCTATGGCGGGCGTGACAACAGCGGTATTCTCATCGATGCGGGGAAAGAGGGAACGGGTGCGGTATTTTCCCTCGATTTTTCCAAGGGTGCCGTCGAAGAAGCAAAAAAGCGCGGGTACAATCTCATTGTTACACATCATCCCGCCATCTTTTTCCCTGTTTCTTCTATCCGTGTCGACGATCCGCTCGGGGCGCGCCTTTTGGCGGCGATAGAACAATCCGTCTCTGTCATTTCCATGCATCTGAATATGGACTGTGCCGAAGGGGGGATCGACGAAAGTCTTGCCTTCGCTGTGGGTGCCACGCAAGTTCCTGCGCCCAACGAATCGATCTCGGGTGGAGGGTACGGCAGGGTCTTCGAAGTGGAAGAGACGTCCTATTCTGCATTTGTCAAAAAGCTGATGTCTGTCCTGCGCACACAGCGCGTCTTTTCCTACGGGGAAGAGGGGCCTGTACGCCGCGCGGCGTCCTTTTGCGGCGCGGGCGTAGACGCCAATGCCATTGCGGCGGCGAAGAGGGGCGGTGCGGACGTGATCGTTTCCGCGGACATCAAGCATAATTTTATCTGCGATGCGCTCGAATCCGGACTGCGCGTTGTACAGCTCACGCATTATGCGAGCGAAAATTACGGATTCAAGAAAATATATCACACTCTTAAAGATCGGCTCGGGGTTCCCTCGGTGTATCACGAGGACGGGTTCATGCTTTGAGAAATGGAGGTTGTAAATATGATTTTAGACGAATTGCTGAGGTATCAGGAGGCAGACGGGAGGCTTCGTGCCGTCGAGCAGACGATTGCCGCCACGGAAGAACGTAAAAAATACGCTTCCGCGAGAAAGTTTTTGGAAAAGGCGCCCGAGAAACTGGAGGCACTGGATGCAAAAGCTGTGGAACTCCGTCATATGTTCGAACAGCTGGAAAAGAAATATGCGGAACTTGCCGATACCTTGCGGGATTATGAAAACCTCGAAGAAATGATCGGCGAGCAGGGCGGCGAGATCTCCTTTTATAAAAAGAGCGCCACGCAGATCTCAGACAATCTCCGCGGCTTGAAAAACGAGATCAACAAACTCGTCTCTCTCATCGAAGCGGCGTCGGCGGAATATCAGACTGCAAAAAAGCAGACCATCGCGATGCAGAAGCAGTACAAGGAATACAAGGAAAAATATGCGGCGGTCAAACAGTCACACGCGGATGAAATTGCTGCCATCGAGGCGGAAATGGCGGAGATCGCAAAATCCGTTCCCAAAGATCAGCTGGAAAAATACAAGGCAAAGAGAAAGGAAAAACTCTATCCCGTTGTTTGCGAAGTAAAGGGGAACCGTTGTTCGCAGTGCGGTATGGAACTCTCCATTGCGGAGATCTCCAAACTTTCTTCCGGTAACGCCATCGAATGTGACAGCTGCCACAGGACGCTCTTTCAGCGCAAATAAAACAGATAAAAGAGCAGAGAATACGTGAGATTCTCTGCTTTTTTCTTCGAAATCCTTTTCAAAGCTTGCAAAAAATGTTACAATAGAGTGGTAATAAAAGGCGGGTCGTTGTATGTCTGAAATTCTTGCCCCTGCGGGGGATGCGCAATCTTTTTTGGCGGCGTTGCATGCGGGCGCGGATGCCATCTATCTTGGCTTGACCGATTTTTCCGCGCGCAAATCTGCCGAAAACTTTACGACGGACAATTTAAAAGAATATGCGGACAAGGCACACCTCTTCGGAACAAAAGTCTATGTTGCATTAAATACCCTCGTCAAAGAATGGGAACTCGACAGCTTTTTTACCTGTGCAAGGGAAGCTTGGAATGCCGGTGCCGACGCGCTGATTGTGCAGGACATCTTTCTCGGTAAATTGTTGCACCAATGTTATCCGGAGATCGTGCTGCACCTCTCCACGCAGGCGGGCGTATGCAATACATACGGAGCAAAACTGGCAAAGAGATACGGCTTTTCCCGTGTGATCCTTGCAAGGGAAACGCCCTTGTCGGATATCCGCAGCATTGCCTCTGTTCTCGAGACGGAAGTTTTTGTGCAGGGTGCCTTGTGTACCTGCTTTTCGGGGCAATGCTATATGTCCTCCTTTGCGGGCGGAAATTCGGGCAATCGCGGATTCTGCAAACAGCCTTGCCGAAAAAAATATTCCGTAAAAGGCAATCGGGAACAGGAATTTGCTTACAGGCTCTCCCTCTCCGATCTCTGCATCGGAGAAAAGATCTCCGCTCTTGCGGAAGCGGGTGTTTGTTCTTTTAAGATTGAGGGCAGGATGCGCTCCGCTGCATACGTTTCGGCAGCGGTCAACTATTACAGGGATATTTTGGCAGGGAAAGGGAAAGCTGTGCTCGAGAGCGACATTTCCGATCTGCGGCGGACTTTCAACCGTGGGAATTATACGCTCGGATATGTCTTCGGTCAGGATAAAAATCTTATCTCCGCCGACGTGCAGGGGCATATCGGGGAAAGGGTGGGCACCGTTTCCGTGCCTAAAGATAAACAGGGGAAAGTGGTCTTTATTACTCCGCACGAGCGTCTGTATTTTGTACGGTCGCGCTTTTCTCCCTCCGACGGGGACGGCTTTAAAATCCTGCGTGGCGGAAAAGAAATTTGCGGCGGCGTGTGGAGAAAATATTTCCCTGCCGTGCAAGGCGGATTTTACGTGAGCGCAAAACTTGCTCTTACAGAAGGGGACGAGGTCTGTGTGACGACGGATTGCCGCTTGCAGGAAAAGCTCTCACGACAAAAGAGAAAGATCTTGCTGCGCCTCTCCTGCAAAGCGGAAAAAGGCAGGCTGTATCTGGAAATTCAGACAAGGGGGAAGGAGTTTTCCTTTACGGCGCCCTTTGTTGCGGAGCCCGCAAAGAGCCGTCCGTTTTCGGCGCAGGATTTTATTGACTGCTTTTCAAAGACAGACGAATTTCCCTTTGAGATCGCGCTTGACCGCTTTGAAACGGACGGGGAGTATTTTATCGTCAGGTCGTCTTTGAACGCATTCCGAAGGCAGGTCTATGCAAGTATTTGCGCGGCGCTCGTTCCTGTACGGGAAAAAATTGAGAGCCGTCCGCTTCCGCGTTTGCCTGTCGTACGTTCCCGAACAGGGGGGACTGTTGTTTTAGACAATGATTTTTCAGTGGACGTTTTTCGCGGCGTCTATATCGAGTATGCCGTCTTAAAGCCGAAAAGTTATACTGATAAACAGTCAATACAAAGATTTTTAGAAAATACGAAGTACTATGCCAAACATAAATTGCTCTATATTCCTGCTTTTTCGACGGAAGAAGATTTAAATAATATTAAGCAGCTGCTTCCGCTTTTTGACGGGATCTATGCGGAGGGTGTGTTTTCTATCGAGCTCAAGCGGGAGACGGGCGTCTTTCTGTTTGCGGGGACAGGCTTCAATCTTTTCAATCCGTCCAGCGCGGCGCTCGCCGCTTCGGAGTGCGACGAGGTCTGTATTTCCAAAGAGCTCTCCGCGGAGGAAGCAAAATCTTTTTGCAGGGATTTTTACCGCTTTTCAGGCGGCAGCGTAAAATTGATGGAATTAGGACATTGTCCTTTTTCCAAAAAATGTTCGCAATGCGAAGATCATGACAAGTATGAGCTGACGGATGAGGGCGGCAGGCAGTTTTTTCTCTTGCGATACAAAAACTCTTGCTGTCGGTTTGAGGTCTACAACGGCTTACCGATGACCGCAGCGAGAACGGACGGCGTCTTTGATTTCTCTGTTCTTGACGACGCGCAAAAGCGGCTTTTTCTTTCGGGAAGGTCCGATCAGATCCGAGGCGTTGCGGGAAGTCGCAGAACAGAGATCCGCTGAAGGGCGTGATATTTGAAAGAATACGAGACATTCGGGAAACTATGGATACAAAAACTTTTGAACGACTTGAATTGAATAAGATTCTGGCAGGCGTGGCGAGTTATGCCGTACTGCCGCAGACCAAAGAAGAAATTCTTTCCGAACTTCCCGCCACGCGAGGTGGCGAAGCGAACAGAAAGTTGGATCTGACGGCAGAGGCGGATGTCGCGCTTTTCCGCTGCGGAGTAGGTCGGATCGAAGATTTTCCGCCGCAAGAAGAGGAGCTTGAGCGTGCTCAAAAGGGCGCCACGCTCACCTGCAAAGAATTGCTTGGGGCGTCGCTCTTGCTCCGCTCTGCGCGCGTCGCTTTCCGTTCGATCAAGTCCCTGCAGGACGCGCCGCTTTTAAACGAGCTTGCGGACGGCATCTATTTTGATGAAGTGCTTGAAAAAGATATTTCAGACAAGATCTTATCCGAAGATGAGATCAGTGATTACGCAAGCGACGAACTGTACAACATCCGCCGCTCCATCCGTTCGCTGAACGAGCGCATCCGCGCGCGGCTTTCGGAATACCTGAGCGGAGAGAGTTCAAAATTTCTGCAGGAAGGCATCGTGACCATGCGCGACAATCGGTATGTTCTTCCCGTGCGGGCGGAGTATAAGTCGCGCATCCGCGGATTCGTGCACGATCGCTCTGCCAGCGGTGCCACTTTTTTCATCGAACCCGAGCAGGTGCTCGAAATGAACAACGAACTTCGGGAACTTGCTGTTGCGGAAAAGGAAGAGATCGAACGCATTCTTTCGCAGCTTTCCCATCGCGTGGGCGCCATGGCAGACAGTCTCTTGCAGGATATGCAGCGCCTTTCCGCAATTGACGCCGCATACGCCAAGGCGGAATATTCGTATAAAAACAAGAGCGTTCGCCCGCGCCTCAACGACAGAGGGCTGATCGACATCCAAAAAGGCCGACACCCGCTTTTAGAAGCAAAGACAGCCGTGCCTGTTTCCGTATCTCTTGGAAAGGGCTACAACATTTTACTCGTGTCGGGACCCAACACGGGCGGTAAGACGGTCACCTTGAAAATGTGCGGGCTCTTTTGTCTGATGGCGTGCTGCGGCATCTTTTTGCCTGCGGCGGAGGGGACAGAAGTTGCCGTGTTCGAAAAGATCTTCTGCGACATCGGAGACGCGCAATCGATCGAAGAAAATCTGTCTACTTTTTCCTCTCACATCAAAAACATCATCTCCATTACGCAGGGCGCGGATGCGAAGAGTCTCGTCCTTATCGATGAGTTGGGCGGTGGGACCGATCCCGAGGAGGGGCAGGCGCTTGCCAAAGCGATCATATCCCATCTCCTGAAGCGAGGCAGCCGCGGCATTGTCACCACGCACTATACGGCGCTGAAAGAATTTGCCTACGCCACGGACGGCATCGAAAATGCGAGCATGGAATTTGATATGAATACCTTACAGCCGCTGTATCGTATTGCCCTCGGCATCCCGGGCAGCAGTAACGCCATCGCCATTTCGCGGCGTCTCGGGCTCTCTGCCGACATCCTTGAGGACGCCGTTTCCAATCTTTCCGAGGGCGGCAGGCGGTTCGAAAATATTTTAAGGACGGCTGAACAGACGAGGATCGAAGCGGAAGAAGCTAAAAAACAAGCGGAACGCTTAAAAGAGGAATGGAGTGTCAAACTTGCCGAGGTCAATTCCGAACGCGAGAAACTGAAACGTGAACGGGAAAAACTCTTCTTAAACGCAAAAATGGAGAGCAGGCGAATCGTCAACGAGCGCACAGAGCAGGCGGAAGAACTTCTCTTGCAGATCGAGGAGATCGCAAGGCGAAAAGATGTGACAGAGGCAGAACTGATCCGCGCCAGAACACTGAAAAACAAGCTGGCGGACAAAGCCTACATTGTACAGGAAGAGGAGGTCGAATCGCCTTCTGCGCTCCCTGTCTTTTTCGATAAACTCAAGGCAGGAGACAGAGTCTTTGTCGGAGTCATGCAATCGGCGGGAGAAATTTTGTCCGTCAACCAAAAAAAGAAAGAGGCGGAAGTGCTCGTCGGAAGTATGCGTCTGAACGTAAAGGCGAAAGATCTTTTTCAAATGAACATTCCGCCTAAGAAAAAGGAGCGTCGTCCTGCCGATCGGGTGCAAGTCAACAGAAAGATCGAACCTGTGCAGAATGTCAAGACGGAGATCAATTTATTGGGGCTGACTGTTTCGGAGGCAGTGCAAGAAGTGGATGCGTTTATCGATCAGGCGGTTTTGGGCGGATTGGAGGAAGTAAAAATCATTCACGGAATGGGCACGGGAAAGCTGAAAGAGGGTATACGAAATCACTTGCGCGGCATGAAAAATGTCGCTGAATTCCGCAGTGGCGTGTACGGGGAAGGGGAGGCAGGCGTTACCATCGTCAAACTCAAATGATTTTTTGCAGGTTATTTTGATGGCATTCTCTTAAAAAGAGCAGAGATTGTCTGTTAGCTCTGATACTTCAGATGCTGCACTTCTTAGAGTAAAAAACATCTCATAAAGGAGTGGTCACAGTCAAGTTTTTGTGTAAAACGGCGCGCATCAAAAAAGCGCTCTTCTGTATAATCCATGCAAAAAAAGTTTTGATATCCCATATTTTTATATAAGAAAAGAACCACCATATTTGGTGGTTCTTTTTTGGAGCTGATAGCGGGATTTGAACCCGCGACCTCGTCCTTACCAAGGACGTGCTCTACCTACTGAGCCATATCAGCAAATGAAGTTTTTATCGAAAATGAAGGGAAAGTAGTATCAGCAAACTTGCCGCAACCTTTTCTCAAAACCAGCTTATTTATTATAGCATGCACCCCGACTGTTTGTCAAATGAATAAAGAGGTTTAAAAAAGGTTTTTGAAAAATGTTTTATAAGTTCCTATCCGACGGACAGAAAAATGGCGGAGGTGTCCGTCGGAAGGGATCTTTTAAAAATGGAATGTGGTTCAGGCGTTGCGCTCGTCTGCCTTACTTAAAAAATCTTTAAAATGAGGCAGATAGATTTTACGAATGCGCGCAGAAACGAAAACGCCTTCTTCCTCGTAGGAAAAAGTTTTTTCTGTCGCATATTTTTTAACGGCGGAATAGTCCTTCATACGGGAATAGGGGACAAACAATCGGACGTCTGTATATTCTTTTTGAAAAAAGCGTAGGATCTCTCCTTTTAGGCCGTCGATTCCTGCATGTGTTTTTGCAGAAATAAAGATACTTCCCGCAGGGTATCCGTCAAAACTTTCAAGATTTTCACTTTTGTTCATGACGATCAGATAAGGAATGTTGTAATGCAGTTCGTCCAGCGTAGATAGAGTTGTATTCAGCTGCATTTCGTAGTCATCCGAAGCGTCGCAGACGATGAGTGCGAGATCGCAGTTCAACGCACTCTCCAAGGTGGAGTGGAAAGCGGAAATCAGGCTGTGCGGCAGTTCACGCAAAAATCCGACTGTATCGGTCAGGATAAATTCTGTTCCGTCAATGATAAATTTTCTGGAAGTGGGATCCAGGGTCGCGAACAATTTATTCTCTGCGTATACGTCCGCGTCGGTTAGAAGATTTAACAGGGTAGATTTACCCGTGTTTGTGTAGCCGATCAGGGAAATGGTTGGTATTTTTTCTTTTTTTCTCCTGTTGACATGGAGAGCTCGGCGCGTTTCCGCTTCCTTAAGCTTGGCTTCCAGGTAATCCAGCCGCACGCGGATGCGTCTCCTGTCAGTCTCCAGTTTCGTTTCGCCGGGGCCTCTCGTACCGATCCCGCCACCCAAGCGGGACAGGGCTTCTCCCTTTCCTTTCAGCCTTGGATACATGTATTTGAGTTGTGCAAGTTCGACCTGTAATTTCCCTTCACTGCTCTTTGCGTTTTTGGCAAAAATGGCGAGGATGAGAGTCGTGCGATCGATCACCTTTTTATTGTCCAAAGCGGCAGAAATGTTCAGTGTCTGCGAAGGTGTCAGCTCACCGTTAAACAAAATCGTCACATCAAGCTCGCTGAGGCGCTGCCGAAGTTCCTCAAGTTTTCCTGCTCCGATATAGGTGGCAGGGGAAACTTCTTTAACTCGTTGGAAAATGGATCCTGCATGCAGGGCTCCGACACTCTCGATCAGAGAAATCGCTTCTTTTTCCAGAGCGAGATAATCGTCTGTTACGATAGGCTGTATGATAAATATTTTTTCAGAAAGTTCAAAATTTTTTCCTGTATCCATAAAATTGAATGTTTGCGATGTACTATGTGTAACATAATAAACGCTTTTTGATAGGGTTTGCCTATTTTTCCTTATCCTGCTCGCGCAGACGAACTTTACCTGCAACGGAGCGGCGCGCGTCTTCGCTGATAGCGGCGTAGTGCTTTTTTGTCGTATTGACGTCTTTATGTCCCAACACGTCGGCGACGACGTAGATATCGCCCGTTTCGCGGTATAACTCTGTACCATAGGTACTCCTGAGTTTATGGGGTGAGATCTTTTTTAAGGGCGTTACTATTCGGCTGTATTTTTTTACGAGCTGTTCAACAGCGCGAACACTGATCCGCTTCATCTGCAAAGACAAAAAGAGGGCATGTTCGTTGAGAGGCGTGTTTTTATCTGTTTCTTTAAAGGCGAGGTAGCGTGCCAATGCGTCGGCAACCTCATCCGAAAAATAGAGGATGGCCTTGTTTCCGCCTTTCCTGGTCACCACAAAGCTGTTTGTAGTAAAATCGATATCCTCGTTGTTCAAGCCGACAAGCTCGCTGATACGGATCCCTGTGCCCAAAAAGAGAGTCAGAATAGCCATGTCACGGACTTTTGTATTCTCGTGATAGCTTTTTTGGTGCTCGCTCATACCTTTTCCGTTTTCTGCGCAATTTAAAAGTTCAACAACTTCGTTTATCTCGAGGCGTATGATCTCTTTTTCGTGCAATTTTGGCATGGAAACTTTTGCGGCGTTGTCTACTTTGATCTTGTCTTTTTTAAAAAAATACCGGAAAAGGGCGCGTACAGACGACAATTTTCGAGCCTTAGCGCGTTCGCTGCACGATTCCTGCGTCCCGTTGAAGTTGTAATCGCTCAGGTAGCTTAAAAAGCGTTCTATGTCCGTTCCGCTCACATTTTCAAGGTCGGATAGGGTGAGTGACTTTACAGTTTTTCCTTGCAGGCGTTTTGTAACGAGATAATGGAAGAAAATGCGCAGATCGTATGCATAATTTAGTCTCGTAAGTGTACTGGTTTGGTTTTCGATTCCGAGAAAATATTCGTCAAGAAAAGGGGGCAATTCTTCCAGTAGTTCTTCAATTTTTTTCAGGTTGTTTTGGTTGCGTTCCTGATAAAAATTTTTTGCATCCATGCTTTCATTATACCGCATTTTTTATAAGAAAGCAATTATGGGGCAGCTTTTTTACAAAAAATAAATTTTTTACGCATAGATATATGAGACAAGAGAAAAAGCATGGTTTTATAGGGAATCGTACAGAGAGTCGAAGTGGGTAAAGATGGAAAGAAATGATTGATAAATTAGGGTAAATTCAGAAGGATAGGGACAATTTAGGCGAGTTTATTGCAATCTGCACTTGTAAAAGCAATCTTTGAGTGAAATTTTTTTTCGCGGAGAGGGGTTTTTTCTCCAAAATTATAAAAACTAAGTATTTATATCTATGCGTAAAACACGACTTTTACGCATAGATAGGTAATTTTTGAGGGTAAAAAAGGCAAAAAATCTTTTTCTTTAATAAAATCAGTATTTTGAGTTCAGAATCCTGAATTGTAAAAAATGACGTTTTTGAATGATGTTTTCAGATTTCAGATGATGTTGTCTGTTTTGAAAAATCAAATTTAATGTTTGCACTTCTCTTTTCATAATTTTAAAATTTTAATTTGTCAACTGTTTATGAGGCGATCTTCTATATACACAAATATTCTGCCGACTTTAAAATATTTTTTGTAAAAAAGGACTCGAAAAATCATTTTTAAAAAAGCCTCTCAGACGATTTGAGACAGAATAAAAAAAGGGTCCGAATGAGAAATCGGATCCTTTTTTCTCTTTTCAGTTACTGAATGGTTGTATACGGAGAAATTATATATATTTGGTTCGGGTGCGAACCTGACAAAAGATATTCATTCAGATCGGAAACAAATTCCGCGGCAAACGACGCAGGAACCGCCCAGCTGACATTTTCGTAACCGGGAACGGTCGTCGTATCAAGACCGAGTGTATTGATTCCGATAACATTTCCGTCTTCATTGTACAGCGGCCCGCCGGAATTTCCTGAATTGATGGGACAATCTGTCTGAATCATCTTGTAGCCGTAAGCGCTGTAATAGGCGGCAAATTCGGGAACAGTCACGATCCCTGTTGCAACGGAAACTCCGTATCCGAGTGCGTTCCCGAGTGCTATGGCCGGCTCACCGGCAACCGGAAGATCTGTTTCCAGTGCGCAGATGTCTTTGAATCCTTCCGTTGTTTTTCCGTTTTTGTCCACATAAAATATGGGATTTTTAAACTGTAAAACGGCAAGATCTCCGTTTTTATGGTAAGCAACGATTTGCATGGGTAGCAGTACAAATTTTTCCTGCGTATGCATGAAGTCTGTCTGTACGGTTTTTGTCCCTTGTTCAAAGGCGCAATACACGGATACATCTGTAATATCGACAGTTATATTGGCAGATTCTCCGTTGTTTTGATTGGACGAAGAGAGTTTATTGATGACATGCAAGTTCGTCAAAACATATCCGTCCGAACCGATCAAAAATCCGCTTCCTTCTGAGATCCCCGCTTCTGACTGAGACGTGAAATTGTTTTTGGTCTCGTAAAAGGCAACGATTTTAACAGATTTAGTGAGGTTGTTGTCGTAGATTTGTTTTTCAGGCGAACTTTCTGCTGAGGTGGAAAAAGTTTTCAGTTTTACGTCGCACTGTTCGTCTAAAACAAAATAATCGTCGCTTCCGATGCTGTTTGACGGGTCAGATAAGATGTGTGCGATACGGTCGTTTGCTTGCTGAAACGAGGCAGAATTGTCAAAAACATTGTCAAAAATCGTCTCTGGGCGTTCCCGCTCAGAATAATTAACCGAATTTCTCTCCAAAAACGCACATACAGTTTCGGAAGGTGTGGCAAACGAGATTCCAAACGGGTCTCCGTATACATATGTTGCCGTATCTTCTACGCGCAAATTCAAAACGCCGACGACCTCGCCGTATTCATTGAACAGCGGCGCGCCTTCGCTTCCGGGGCGCGCGGTGATCCCCGTCTGGATGAGATAGTCGAACGAGCCGTCGAAAAAGACGTCTTCGGACAAGGATTCAAAGGCATAAGAGTGCGTATTGCGCGGTTTGCTCACGACATTTTGTGTCATAACACCGCCGATCGTTTCGTCCTCATCGGTAACGGTGGAAACTGTAAAGCAAGCGTCACCATAATCAAGGGAAAGCCCGCTCGCAAAGCAAACTTCCGCAGGAAGCTCTGCATTTTGATCAACAATTCTGAGCAAGGCAAGGTCGGAATTGGCTACTTCTTTCAATAAAAAACCATATTCGTCGAAAGCATAAGCTTCCGCATCGAGTGATTCCCCATTTTGCAGGATGACGTCGCAGGAGGTCCCCTTTCTGTAACTTTTGCTGAACAGAGAAGAAGATGTAACGATCCAACCGTTTTGCGAATCGACAATGAACCCGCTTCCGATTTGTCCGCTTTGGCTGTTTACTACAGTGACGGCGCTCTGCGAAACACGATCGTAAACATCGGAAAGATCTTCCAGCGTTCCTTCGTATTCGCTTTCGTAGACGGTGTTGCCTTTGTATTCTTCCTGCGAGTCTTCCGCGGGCGGTGTGCTTGTCACGCAGCCGCAACAACCGAAGAGAAAAGCCACAGCTAAAAAAACAGAACTGGGCAAAAGAATTTTTTTCATGCCGCATCCTCCTGCACTTTTGCCAACGTATACGGAATGGCCGTCTGTTTTTCCGTAGAGACGGAGTCGATGTACCGGGTCAGCCAACTGGCGGGCAACATCAGAGACATTCGCGTCATTGCGGTAGATTCCCCGTCTTTTTCGGAAAGAAGTTTGGAGGAAACAAGCCCTATCAGATATCCGTTTTCGTCAAATACACCGCCTCCCACCGTTTCTGGATTGGTAGGCGCAGAGACAATGGCGGGTAAGCATGTTTCTGTGTTTAAGGTGTACGGAGGAATTTCCGAGACTTCAGTATTGGAAACGATCCCCTTCGTTACGGAAAGCTGCAGATCGGTGTATGAAGTATGGAAAAAAGTATTGTTTACCAGTAATTCTCCCAAAGAATTGCCGATCGCATAGCAAACATTTCCCGTTTGCGGGGCATAAGGAGAAAATTCTGCAAGGTACGGAAATCCTTTTTGTCTCTCCCCGTTTTCTGTTTTATAATAGAAATTCGTCTTGAATCGAAACAAGGCAAGCCCTGCATCTTCGTTCTGATCGACCAGTTCCAATGAATAATGCGTATCGTCGCCGTATACGTCAGACAAAACTGCGTATGTCTGCATCATTTCTCCTGAATAGATATTCCCGCCGTCGGCAACATCAAAATTACACACTTGCCAACTCGTCAGAACATACCCTTCATCGTTTAAGAGTATTCCGGAATATGCCTTTGTTGTCACGTATTTATCATTCCCCGTATCCACGCGTCCGGAAGATAAGATCGTAACGATGCTTGCGGAACGCGCCGTCATTCCCGATAAATCAAGAGTTTTCAAATCAGCTTCTTTCGGTGCCGTCGTATCGTAACAACCGCAAGCAAAGAACAAGACGATCAGACAGGATAAAATGATAGATTTCTTAAAAAGACGTCTTATTATGTCACGCATAGTACTTTGTAAAATGCTTAAAAAGCAGTTTTATTGGATAAAATCGCACAAGACATTGTCGAGAGGGTGTATCGTCCGGAAAATTCATTTCCGCTCAACAATTCGTACATTTTACCCGAAAAGCATAGATCGAACTTGTTGTATCCCAAGTTGATGGCAACGACAGCAACCTCCCCCTCTATTCTGCGTTCGTAAACGAGACAATTTTCGTCATGGAATAATTCACGATACTCAGCTTCTTTAAAAACAGAAAGTTTGGTGCGGATCACGGACAGCCTGCGGTAATGCGACAAGATCTCCTCATCTATCGACTTCCACGCGAACGGCATTCTGCAGAATGGATCCGAATACCCTTCCATACCGATTTCATCTCCGTAATAAATACAGGGAACGCCAGGCAAGGTAAATAAGATGACTGACGCGATTTTCAAACGCTCTTTGGCGCGATCTCTCGTCGCCGCATCCATTTTCAGGACGTTCATTTCGTCTTTTGTCCTGGCCGGAATTCCGCCAAACGCCGTCAGGATTCTCACTGTATCATGTGTTCCGAGAATGTTCATCAATGAATCGAGCACTGTTTTCGGATAGTTGTCACGAAGCATGGCGATCGTATTGCGCAAGACGGTCGTGTCGCGGCTTGTAACGTAATGGATAATCGCATTTTTGAGCGGATAATTCATCACGCAGTCCAGCTCTTTCCCCTGGAAATATTTTCTGCGCTTGCTGTATGCTATCTTGTTGGAAGCATCTTCCCAAACTTCACCCAAGACGAGCGCTTCCGGATTCTTTGTTTTCACCGCGCTGCGGATCTTTTCGATAAATTCATCGGGCAATTCGTCCGCCACGTCCAGGCGGAACCCGGCAAGATCGTATTTCAGCCAATGGCGGAGAACACCTTCTTCGCCTGTAATGAATTCTACATAGGAATTGCAATTTTCGTTGACCGCGGGAAGACAATCGATCCCCCACCACGAATCGTATTTATTCGGATATTGGCTGAATGTATACCACGCATAGTACTTCGAATCTTTCGATTGATACGCCCCCAGCTCGTCATACCGACCGTATTTGTTGAAATAGCGGCTGTCGTCTCCCGTATGGTTAAAAACACCATCCAGCATGATTTTGATTCCGCGCTTGGCACATTCTTCTACAAGTATGGCAAAATCCTCTTCCGTTCCCAGAAGAGGGTCGATCTTTTTATAGTCCCCCGTATCGTAACGGTGGTTTGAATATGCCTCGAAGACGGGATTCAGGTAGAGAACGGTTACATTGAGGCTTTTCAGGTAGTTAAGCTTTTCGGCGATGCCGCGGAAATTCCCGCCGAAAAAATCGTTGTTGAGAACTTTGCCCTGATCGTTGGGGCGGTATTCCGGCTTTTCGTCCCAGTTTTTGTGCAGCCATTTTCCTTCTGCGACGGGAGTCTCCCCGCTTCTGTAAAAGCGATCGGGAAAGATCTGGTACATGATGCCGCCTTTGAACCAGTCCGGCACGCTGAAATCTTCGTCGTAAACTAAGATCTGATAGTAATTGATCGCCTGTTCCGCAAATTCAAGACTGCGGTTTTTACCGCATCCGGCGTATCGGCCTCCGATCTGAAAACAATAAAAATACAGGCCGGGGTCGCGTAAAAAAAGAGTAACGGACCAACCCTGCGTCGTTTTGTGCATATGCAAATATTGAGCCTCGCCTCCGTCTTTTTGGAGGACGAAGGTACAAGGCTCATTGCTGTTTCCGTAAACACGGAGGGTAAAAGTCTCGTTCTGCCTAATCCCGCCGATAATGCTTTTGCAATGGGTGTCAAGGGGATTATAGTAGATATCCATGGTTACATTTTCAGAGATTTAAGGTTCCAGATGCGTTCCGCGTATTCCTTGATGCTGCGATCTGCCGAGAAGCTACCCGCATGGGAGATGTTGTTGAGGGAAATTTTCGCCCAGCGTTCCTGATCGGTAGCATAGAGTTTTTTCACCTCATGCTGCGCCGAGGTATAGGACTCGAAGTCAGCCATACACATGTAGGGATCGGCAACAGGCGTACCTGTCAGCAGGTAATTTGCCATATCGGAGAAAGATTCCCCGTTGAAGCCGCGGATGAGCATTTCTATGATCCTGCGCAGGCGATCGTTCTGGTTGTAGTAAAGGCTTGCATTATAGCCTTTCGTCCACATCTCTTCTACTTCATTGGCCCTCAGACCAAAGATAAAGATGTTGTCTTCCCCTACTGCTTCGCTCATTTCGACGTTTGCGCCGTCCAACGTGCCGATCGTGATGGCTCCGTTGATCATAAACTTCATGTTGCCAGTGCCGCTCGCTTCTTTGCCTGCCAGGGAGATTTGCTCACTGACTTCGCTTGCCGGCATAAGCTTTTCTGCCATCGTTACATTGTAATCTTCCATGTAGACGACGTTGAGTTTTTGGTTGATCTTCGGGTCCTTTCTGATCTCTTCCGCCAAATAACAGATAAGTTTGATGATCTGTTTTGCGCGCAGATATCCCGGAGCTGCTTTCGCTCCGAAAATAAAGGTCTGCGGCACGATTTCCTTGTTCGGATCGTCTTTCAGATCTGCGTACAGGGAGATGATATTCATCACGTTCAGGAGCTGACGCTTGTACTCATGCATGCGCTTTGCCTGGACGTCGAACACAGTATCCGGGTCGATCACAAACCCTTCTTTTTTGAATGCGTAATCGGCAAACTGTTTTTTCTTGAGCTGTTTGATCTCTTTCAGCCTGCGCAAAACACTCTTGTCGTCTTCAAATTGCTTGAAGCGGATCAGCTGAGAAGCGTCCTTGACATACCCGTCGCCGATGCAGTCGTTCAAAAGAGAGCAAAGTTCCGGGTTGGACTGACACAGCCAGCGGCGGTGTGCGATGCCGTTTGTCACGTTCGTGAACTTATCCGGCCACAGCTGGTAAAAACCGTTGAAGAGATCATTTTTGATGATCTCGCTGTGCAGGGCAGAAACGCCGTTTACACTGTGCGAACCGACGACGGAGAGATTTGCCATGCGCACCTGACCATTGGAGATAATTGACATCCCCTCGATAAGGCTGTGCTGGCCGGGATAGCGCTGCCACAGATCGTTGCAGAATCTGCGATTGATCTCCTTAATGATCATGTGGATCCTCGGGAGACGGCGCGCGATGAGGTCTTCCTGCCACTTTTCAAGCGCTTCCGGCATGACCGTATGGTTCGTGTAGGCAAAGGTCGAAGTCGTGATGTTCCATGCGTCGTCCCAGGTGAATCCGTTTTCGTCCATCAACAGGCGCATGAGCTCGGGAATGGCGAGAGCGGGATGCGTGTCGTTGATATGGATTGCCGCCTGCTGCGGGAGAAGGCTCAGTGGCCCGTAACGATGTTTATGGTCGTTGATGATGTTTTGCAGGGAGGCGGACACAAGGAAATACTGCTGTTTCAGGCGCAGCGATTTTCCTTCGTAATGGTCGTCAGCCGGGTACAAAACTTTGGAAATGACTTCAGCTTCGTTTTCTTCCTGCATGCAGCGCAGATAATCGCCCTGCGAGAAGAGTTTCATGTCGAAGCGGGAAATATTCCTCGCCCTCCACAGGCGCAAAACGGAGACGGCATCGCTGTCTTTCCCGGAGATCATCATGTCGTAAGCGACTGCCTCGACTTCTTTATATCCTCCGTAAACGACGTTGAGCCCGTGTTCCGTCCACTCTTCCTTGACCCAACCGTCAAACTTGACGGTACAGGATTTATCGCTCCTCTGCGTCAGCCAGACTTCACCGCCGGGGAGCCAGATGTCCGGAAGTTCCGTCTGCCAGCCGTCCACGATCTTCTGTTTAAAGAGGCCGTAATCGTAGCGGATGGAGTACCCCATTGCAGGATAATTTCCTGAAGCCAGGGCGTCCATAAAGCAGGCGGCAAGGCGGCCTAAGCCGCCGTTGCCGAGCCCTGCATCCGGTTCCTGTTCGTACAAGTCTTCCAGAGTAAGCCCGAAAAATTTGAGTGCTTTTTCGTATTCTTCGTTGAGACCGAGATTGTAAATATTATTTTTCAGGGATCTGCCAAGCAAAAATTCCATGCACAAGTAGTACACGCGCTTGCCCTTCTTGCTTTTCATCACCTTATGGAACTGCTGACGTTTTTCCAGCAAAATATCCCTGACGCTCATGACAACGGCCTTATAGATCTGATCCGTCGTCGCTTCCTTCGGCGAAACGCCGAAATAACGGGATAATTTGCCTTGGATCAACATCTGCACTTCTTTTTCGGTAATGCTTTTCGTACTGCTCATTTCCTACTCCTAGCGTAATATAATTATTTCAACATTTCCCCGTAAATCTTTTCGTATTCGGATGCCGAACGCCGCCAGCTGAAATCTACCGACATCACGCGCCTGATCAGCTCCGACCAGAAATCTTTGTTGTAGTAGCAATTCAAAGCCTCTCGAATGACGTACAACATATCGTACGCATTATAATTGGCAAATGTGAATCCGTTACCGCCGTTGCCGACCGGTTTGATACTGTCGTACAGGCCGCCGGTCTCGCGGACGATTGGAACGGTGCCGTATCTGCTGGCGATCATCTGCGACAGCCCGCAGGGTTCGGATTTGGAAGGCATCAGGAACAGGTCTGCGCCCGAATAGATCTTTCTGGAAAGATCGGGATTGAAGGCAATGACCGTGATCAGCTTGCCCACATACCTTCTGGATAGGTCGGAGAAATAATTTTCGTAAGACGAATCCCCTTTCCCAAGGATTATGACCTGAACGTCCTGTCTCAATACCTCTTCGATGACCGTTCTGATCAGATCGAGACCTTTATGCGCAACGAGGCGGGAGATGATAGCGATGATGGGCGTATCCGCTTTGACGGGAAGATTGAACATCTTCTGCAATTCTTCTTTGCACTTCTTTTTGGGCTCGGGATTGTCGACGCTGTAATTGGCAAAGACAGATTTGTCCGTCGCGGGATTGTAATAGTCCGGATCGATGCCGTTGAGGATGCCGAACAGCTTGAACTCGTTTCTGCGGATGATGGGATCCAGCCCGTGTGCATAGAACGGATCTTTGATCTCCTGCGCATAGCGGGGGCTGACCGTAGAGAATTTTTCGCTACACTCGATGGCTGCCTTCATCAGGTTGATGCACTTGTTGTATTCAAGCAGATATTTCCAGTTATTCGAAATGCCGAAAAGGTCTTCCAGAATGTCCAGCGAGTATTTTCCCTGATATTCGATGTTATGGATGGTGAACAGGGAACGCACAAACTGGTATTCGGGACGGAAGCAGTAGATCGTTTTCAAATAAATAGAAGCGAGCGCCGCCTGCCAGTCGTGGCAATGCATGATCTCCGGATAGAAATTCAAAAACGGCATGATCTCCATGACGCTGCGGCAGAAAAACGCAAAGCGTTCGCCGTCGTCGTAATAGCCGTAGCATCCGGGACGCTTAAAGTAATACTCGTTGTCAATGAAATAGAAGGTAACGTTGTCCTTTTCATAACTGAAGATGCCGCAATACTGGTTTCTCCAGGCGAGCGGGACAAAAATATTTCCGAGATATTTGAATTTGTTTCTGTATTCCCAGGAAATATCCGAATACAACGGAATGACGACGCGCACATCGTAATTCTCGTTAACGGCGAGCGCTTTGGAAAGCGAACCGATCACTTCGGCGAGTCCGCCTGTCGCGATAAAGGGCGTTGCCTCGGACGCGACGAAGAGGATCTTCTTTTTCGGCACAACGACGACCTCGGGCGCTGCCTGTACAGGAACGGGCTGTGCAACCTTCTGTTCGGGCTGCACGCTTTCCTGTGCGGGAACGTTTTCGACTGCAATGTCTTCTTTCTTTGCTTTTACTGTTTTTCCGGTTTTCGCTTTTGCCGGCATAGATTTAAGACCTCCTTATCCGAATATGTAACACGCCTTGGCGCTCAGATCATAGTACCTTTTGCAAGGAAGTAAGGCTGGATTTCGCAACCCGCCAAAACTCTGTTGTCGCGAATGACAACGTTTTTGTCGGTGATGACACAGTTGAGTTTTACCCCGTCTCCGATGACAGTATCCTGCATGATGATGGAATTTTTAAGAACGCTCCCCTTTCCGACTTTGACGCCGCGGAACAGGATGCAGTTCTCCACCGTCCCTTCCACCACGCATCCGTCCGACACGAGGGAATTTTTGACGAGCGAGTTGAACCCGTACTTGGAAGGCGCGGAATCCCTGACCTTGGTATAGATGTCGCGCGCTCCGAAAAGTTCGTCGCGGATATTCTTGTCCAAAAGTTCCATGTTGTGTTTAAAATAGGAACTCAGTGACTCGATGGTTGCATGGTAACCGACAAAGTCGTACGCGTAGACGTTGTATCTCTTCAGGTTTCTGAGGAGGATGTCCTCGCGGAAGCTCTTATACCCGTGTGCGACGGAATCTTTGATGATGTTGAGCAGGAAGTCGCGGCCGATCACCATGATATTGGTGTAATATTTGGCTGTACCCTTGTTCCTGCCGTTGAATTCGAGGTCGGTGACCCTGCCCGATTCGTCCGTTTTGACGATGTCGTAAGCGGAGGATTTTCCGATCTCTTCGGGATGGCAGACGATGGTGACGTCCGCCCCCTTCTTTTCGTGATAATCGATCACGTCGGAGAAATCCATGCGGCAGACGCCGTCGCAATCGCAGAGGACGACATAATCTTCGTTCCTGCGGCTCAAAAATCCGGTAACGCCCTTGAGCGCTTCCAGACGATTTTTATACAGTCCGCCGTTGTCCATGGCTCCGAACGGGGGAAGCAGGACCAATCCGCCCGTTTTTCTGGCGAGGTCCCAGTCTTTTCCGCTGCCCAGATGGTCGAGCAGGGACTGGTAGTTGTTTTTGGTGATGATCCCTACCGTCGTGATCCCCGCGTTGACGAGGTTGGAAAGCGCAAAATCGATCAGCCTGTATCTCCCGCCGTACGGCAAGGAGCCCATCGTCCTCTGACTGGACAATTCGGGAATATTTTCATCGTGAATATTCGAAAAAATGACACCTACGGCAGACATTTATGCTTCCTCCCCTTCCTCAATATTTTTATCCACAATGGAGCCTGCGGCAACCTTTGCGTTTTTCCCCACACTGATCTTGCGGCCGAGAACGGCGATCCCCTTTGCGGATGCTTTGTCTTCGCCGATCTTGGCACCTTCACAGACGACAACGTCCTCGTCGATGATGGAATAATTGACTTCTGCACCCTTTTTAATGACGGTGCCGCTCATGATCACGCTGTCTCTGACGTGAGCGCCTTCCTCGATAACGACGTTGCTGGAAAGGACGGAATTTTCAACCGTGCCATAGATCTCGCTGCCGAGTGCAACCATCGAATTGGTGACGACAGCGTTCTCACCCATGTATTCGGGCGGTGCAAGAGGGTTTCTCGAATGGATCTTCCAGTCGCCGTCCGACACATCGAACGTGGGCTGTTCGCCGAGGAGGTCCATGTTTGCTTCCCAAAGGGAACTGATGGTCCCGACGTCTTTCCAGTATCCTTCAAAACGATAGGCAAACATCCTCTCTCCCGCATTCAGCATGGCGGGCAAAACATTTTTGCCGAAATCTTTGGAAGAGTTGGGGTCGTTTTCGTCCATCTCGAGATATTTATACATCTTTTCGGCCGTGAAGATGTAGACGCCCATGGAAGCGAGCGTACTCTTGGGCTGTTTGGGTTTTTCTTCGAATTCGTAAATGGAGCCGTCCGGATTGGTGTTGAGGATACCGAAGCGGGAGGCTTCTTTTAAAGGGACTTCGATGGCTGCAATGGTGCAATCCGCCTTGTTGTCGATATGCGCGCGCAGCATCTTGCTGTAATCCATCTTATAAATGTGGTCACCGGACAGGATGAGTACGTATTCCGGATTATACATTTTGATGAAATTCAGGTTCTGGTAAATGGCGTTTGCGGTACCTTCGTACCATGCCGATTTTGCCTTTTTCTGATAGGGCGAAAGTACGTGAACGCCCCCGAAATTGCGGTCCAGATCCCAAGGCTGCCCGTTGCCGATGTACTCGTTGAGCACGAGCGGCTGATACTGCGTCAGCACGCCGACCGTATCGATCCCCGAGTTGATACAGTTGGACAACGGAAAGTCGATGATGCGGTACTTTGCACCGAACGGCACTGCCGGTTTGGCAATGTTGTTTGTCAGCGCGTACAATCTGCTGCCTTGCCCGCCGGCAAGAAGCATCGCAACGCATTCTTTACTTCTTTGCATATCGAAACCCCCAAAAATAATTTTTCTATACTATAAATTCTCTCTTTGTTTAGTCATGCAAGGAGGTCAGAGAATTTTTTGCAGATATACGCACGTGAGTTTAGGCAATTCAATTTTAATGGAATATTCTTTTCCGTGAGAAGGCTTTCTTTCGGTGTTGAAGATGCGTTTTCCCATTTCCCCTTCTCCGCCGAATTTCGGATGATCGGTATTAAACACAACTTTATATTTCCCCTTGGGAACGCCCAATCTGTACCCTTCTGCCTTGGTGCCCGAGAAGTTGATGACGACGAGGTAACTGTTTCCCTCCCTGTCCCTTCTCATGTATGCGATGATGTTTCTGTCCGCGTCGTTCGGGGCGATCCACTCGAATCCGTCCCACGAATCTTCGATCTGGTAAAAGGCGGGCGTATCCTTATAAAATTTATTGAGGAACATGTTCATGTCCGAAAGTTTCTGGTGCATCGGGTATTCTTTGAGGAAGAAATCCTGCCCCACTTTATAATTCCATTCGTTGAACTGTCCGAATTCGCTGCCCATAAAAATGAGCTTTTTGCCAGGATGCGACATCATATATCCCATAAAGGCGCGCAGATTGGCAAATTTCTCTTCATATGTGCCGGGCATCTTATTGATCATGGAGCGCTTTCCGTACACCACTTCGTCGTGAGAGATGGGCAGAACATAGTTTTCCGTAAAGGCGTACATCATGGCAAAGGTGAGCTTGTTGTGATTCCCCTTGCGGAAGTACGGGTCTGTCTGCATATAATCGAGCACGTCGTTCATCCAGCCCATGTTCCATTTGAAGTTGAAGCCCAGTCCTCCGATGTCGACGGGCTTGGTCACCAGCGGCCATGCCGTGGATTCTTCGGCGATCATCATCGCATCGGGATATTCGGAAAAGACGGTCGTGTTCAGCCGCTGTAAAAATTCGATGGCTTCCAGATTTTTGTTTTCACCGTATTTGTTGGGCAGCCATTCGCCGGGACGCTTGTCGTAATCGAGGTAGAGCATGGAAGCGACGGCGTCTACGCGCAGTCCGTCGATGTGGAATTTATCGAAGAAAAACACCGCGTTGGAAATAAGGAACGAGAGGACTTCGTTCCGCCCGTAGTCGAAGCGGCGCGTTCCCCAACTCTTGTGCTCCTGCCTGTCCCACTGCGGGCTTTCGTAGAGGGGTTGTCCGTCAAATTCGTACAGTCCGTGCGCATCTTTGGGGAAATGCGCAGGGACCCAATCCATGATCACACCGATCCCGTTCTTATGACATTCGTCGACCAGCCGCATAAAGTCGTGCGGCGTGCCGAGGCGGGAAGTAATGGCAAAGTAGCCGGTCACCTGGTAACCCCAGCTCCCGTCATAAGGATATTCGCAAAGCGGCATGAATTCCACATGTGTATACCCCATTTCTTTCAGATAAGGGATCAGCTCTTCGATAAGCTTATTGAAATCGAAATAATTTCCGTCCCCGTACTGCCGCCACGAAAGCGCGTTCATTTCATAGATATTCATCGCAGAAGAATAAATATTCTTACTGCGGCGCTTTTTCATGTACTCCTTGTCCGTCCACTTGAACCCTTCCAGATCGTAAGTTTTGGAAGCGGTCTTGGAGGGAGTTTCTGCATGAAAGGCATAGGGATCCGCTTTGTAGAGATACCTTCCGTCTTTTGTCTTGATGCAATACTTGTAGACGGAAAAGCTCTTGAGCCCGTCGACCATCAGCTCGAACGTTTCCCCGTCGAGCAGGCGCTGCATCTTATTCGCTTCCGGATCCCATTCGTTGAAATCTCCTACAACGGAGACCTCATCGGCATGCGGAGCCCAGACGCGAAAACAATACCCTTTCCGTCCTTCTTCCTTATACGGGTGCGCGCCGAAAAAATCGTAAGCCTTAAAGTTTTTGCCGTGATGAAATACATACAAAGGAAAATCGACTGTCTGCATCTTTGGCCCTCCGTTCCGTCAGCTTTTACCGACCTCTCTACAATTATACTATAAAACTTGCTGTATTTCAATAGTTCTTCAAAAATAATTCAAAAAAAATCTCCCTTTTGTTATTTTGGCACAGATTAACAGGTGAACGTTCACACAATTCTATCATAAAATTGCAAACTGTTAACAAAAGCGACAAAAACAAGATTTTTGTCGAATACATAAAAAGAGCCGTACGGCAAACGGGTAAAAACCCTTGCGTACGACCCTTTACGGCCCTTGTTGGTAATTTATGTATTGAATCACGGTTCTGATGCGTCACAAGTGTCCCCGTTCCTGCAGCAGCGGCGAGAAACGCTCTTCCGAACGAACATCTCTTTCCCAAAGGCAGAGAGTAACGGAATAGACAATGGCGGGGAAAATATGGAAGAGATGGTTATCCAGCAAAGATGTGCCGCTGAGCATGAGGAAAACGGCAAGGAACAGCAGCCTTTCCGCCGTAAATTTCCGCACAAAGAGGTTGAGCACCTGCGAGAGGTGATAAAAATAGGCCAGGATCCCGAACAGCCCGCAGCTTGCCAGTATCTGCACGAAGATGTTGTGGTACATATCGGGGAAAAACCAGTTTTCGATATTGACGTCTACATAGAAAGGCGCGTAGAATCCCACCCCGAACAGCGGGTCTTTCAGGAAGTTGATCAGCCCGTTTTTCCAGATCTTGAAGCGGTTGGAATCGCTGAACCCCCTATCGAAAATGACGTAGAACAGATCGACGATCTTTTCGGAAAAGAGGATACAAAACGCAATCCCGCCGATCACGGCGCAGAGATTGAAAATGCGGAAAAAAGTTCTGTACGGGCTCTTTACGACGGAAAGAAGGATAGCGCCCGCAACCAGCATGGCACCGCCGAAGAGCAGAGAAGAACGGCTGAGGGTAAAGGCAATTGCCCCTGTCTGCACAAAGGCAAAGATGTAAAAGAGCCAGCCGCGGCGATGTTTGTAAGCGAGATATAGCTGCGCGGGCATAAACATGGCGAGCATGCCCCCCACATTGTTGCTCATGCCCCAGCCTGCGATCATCAGGTCCTTGTTGATGGAGCCGTCCTCGATGACGGGGATGCGCCCCGTGGGCGTGGAATGTCCGAACAGGAGCAGTTTGACGATCTGCAAAAAGATGATGCAAGAAGCGAGAGAAAGCAGGTAAGCGAAGTATGTGCCGAGTTTGTCCTCCCCTTTCAGCGTCGCTCCGAAAAAGAAAAAGAGGGCGCCGAAAGAAAGTGCGATGAGAATACCGAGAAGAATGTCGCTCGGGACGAACTCTTTCGAAAAGATGCCGTTTAAAAGAAAAGCTGCACAGAGGAACAGCAGTCCGGATGCCGTTTTCGAGCCGACGAACGCTCCCTTTTCGCGGAAGAATACGACGCGCACGATCATGGCGGCGACAATGAGGGCGCCGAGTACTGATACTGTCAGCGCAAAGGGAAGGCTGTTGAGGAAGGGCGACTTGTAAGGCGGCTGCGTCGTGTGTTTCCAGCTCATGGAATATACGACGAGTACGGCGGGCGGAAGAATTCCGCGCGTGTCCTTACAGAACAGGCAGACGAAAATGACAACGGCTGCCGTCAGCGTGAAGAAGACGTATTCTCCACCCGTCAGCGAACAGACGAACGCGAGCGCCGCGTAAACGGCGGGATAGACCCATCCGTCAAAAAAGCGGGTTACTTTTCCGATCAAAGGATTTTCCGACGCCGTACAGAGCGCGTGTTTTACAGAAACCATAGCATCTCCCGAAAAGCAGATAAAGAAAATGCGGTATACCCGTACAGTATACCGCATGCTGGTGTGAAGAATGGGACTTGAACCCACACGGATTTCTCCATACGCCCCTCAAACGTACGCGTCTGCCAATTCCGCCATCCTCACATCAAATAATGGCATTGCTTGAGAAGCTGTAACAGCTTACAAGCAAGAATTATTTTACTATATACGGCACAAATTGTCAAGCAATCAATAGAAAATTCTATAACATTTTTCAAAAAATTTTACTTTGCGGACGTAGCGATCCGTTTCTGCAAAGGGCAGGCGGGAAAATTTACCGTCCGACGCGATCTCTCCCGACGCCATCCAACTGCGCACCGTCCCCTCCCCCGCGTTGTACGCCGCCAGAATGAGCTCCGTGCTGTCAAACTTTTCGGACAAATAACAAAGATACAGGCAGCCGAGCCGTATATTCTCTTCGGGCACTTCCTCGCGCAGAGACACGCCGTACAGTTCGCGCACGAACCGCGCCGTGGTGGGCATGATCTGCATCAATCCCACCGCGCCCGCGCGGCTGCTTGCGTCCTCGCGAAAGCCGCTTTCCGCCTTGATGATCGCGTAGACCAGCTCCTCTTCCAATCCGAGTTCCGTCGTGCATGTCCGCACGGCGGTTTCATATTTTTTGGGAAAAATACAATAGATAAGAATCACGACGACGAGCAAAAGGAAAAGCGCGCCGCAAAGCAAGATCACTTCAACTTTCTTCTTTGACAACTATTTTCTCCAACGATCGGCGCACCTGTTCCCGCAGGTCGGACAGGTCTCCGTTATTATATAGTAGAGTATGCCCGATTATCGGATTTTTTTCATAGTCAAACTGATGTTTTATCCTGGCGGCGATCTCTTCGGGAGAGACGCCGTCTCTCTCTGCCGCGGCGCGGATGCGCGCTGCCTCGTCGCGCAGGACAACGATCACGCCGTCGAAGCCGTTCTGGTAATTCCCCTCGAAAAGGAGCGGCACTTCAGCAAACACCGCCGCCCCGTCCGCCTCTTCCATCTGTCGGCGCAGGATGCGCATGACGGCGGGGTGCGTGATGGAATTCAGCTTTTCCAGCTTTTCGCTGTCGGAAAATACCTGTTCTGCAAGCTTTTTGCGGTCCACGACGCCGCCGCAGACGCAGTCGGGAAAAGCCTTGCGCGTCTGCTCTAACACATCCTTATCCTCGTAAATCCCGCGCGCCACAGCGTCGGCAGAAAAGACGGGAAACCCCTCCTCGCCGATCATTTGCAGAACAGTGCTCTTTCCGCTGCCGATACCGCCCGTTACGGCGATAAATTTTTTATTTTGCTTCATACCAGTTTTTCCCGCAATGCACTTCCGCCGTCAACGGGACGGAAAGCTGCACCGCGTTTTCCATTTCGTATTGCAGAAGTTTTGCAACCTCCTCGCTCTCTTCCTGATAGGCATCGATGACAAGTTCGTCGTGTACTTGCAGGATGAGTTTGGAGCGGAATCCTCTCTCTTTCAGTTGTTTACTGACATTGATCATGGCGATCTTGATGATGTCCGCGCTGCTCCCCTGCAGAGGCATGTTCATGGCGGCGCGCTCGCCGAAAGAACGCAGATTAAAATTGGAAGAGCGTATTTCGGGGATCACGCGCTTTCTGCCGAGGAGGGTGGTCACATACCCGTGTTCGCGGGCAAAGGCGACGTTGGAATCCATATATTTTTTGACGTCCGAATACGTCTCGAAATATTTTTTGATATACTCCCCCGCGCGTTTGTTGGAGATATTGAGGTTGCTTGCCAATCCGAACTCGCTGATACCGTAAATGATTCCGAAATTGACGGCTTTTGCTTCCCTGCGCTGTTCGGGAGTGACCTGCGAAAGCGGCACCTCGAACACCTGCGAAGCGGTGAGGGCGTGAATATCCCGTCCCTCCCGATAGGCCTGCACAAGTTCCTTACAGCCCGAGAAATGCGCGAGCAGTCTGAGTTCGATCTGCGAGTAGTCCGCATCGATGAGGATCCTGTCCTCCGAACGCGCGACGAAAAGTTTTCTCAGTTCCCTGCCCTCGTCGTCGCGGATGGGAATGTTTTGCAGATTGGGGTTTGCGCTGGAAAGCCGCCCCGTCGTGGTCAGTGTCTGGTTGAATGTCGTATGGACAAGCCCCGTCGCGGGGTCGATGAGCGGTTTGAATCCGTCGATATAGGTGGAGAGAAGTTTCTGAAAATGCCTGCACGCGAGGACGTTTTGTACGATCTTATAGTCGGGTGCAAGCTTTTCGAGGATGTCCGCGCTGGTCGAGTATGTCCCTTTCTTGCTCTTTTTGGGTGCGGGCAGACGGAGTTTATCGAACAAGATCCTGCCCAGCTGCATCGGGGAATTGATGTTGAACGTCTCGCCCGCCTGCAGATAGATCTCCTCCGTGATGCGGGCGATCTCCTCGCGGTAGCGCTTTTCGAAACGGGCGGACGTGGAAAGATCGATGCGGACCCCTTCACATTCCATGTCGTAAAGCACATCGGAAAGGGGCAGTTCGACGTCCCGATACAGGGAAAGGAGCCCCTCTCGTTCCGTCTTTTCCCGCAGGAGCTGATACAGTCCGAACAGTACCGCCGCGGGGAACGCGTCGTCGAGCCCGTCCTCGCGCAGCGCCTCTTC
>CALVHV010000011.1 GCA_944328845.1 uncultured Clostridia bacterium
CCCGTACTATTCGCAAAACCAGAAAAAGCTGGATCGCCTCACCCAGATCACCAACGAAAATCTGGAAGGGGCGCGCGTGGTCCGTGCCTTTTCCCGCAGGGAAGGGGAACGCGGGCGCTTCGACGCCGCCGCGGACGACATGCTGCAAAATTCCCTCAGGATCGGCAGGATCTCCGCATGGCTGAACCCGCTCACCTTTGCCATCGTCAACTTCGGCGTCGCCGTCATCCTGTTTATCAGCGGATACAAGGTGAACACGGACGCTTCGTTCACGAGCGGTGAGATCGTCGCGCTCATCAACTACATGACGCAGATCCTCAACGCCATGATCGTCATTTCCAACCTCGTCTCTCTCTTCACCAAGGCGCATGCGTCCATGAACCGCGTCAGCGAAGTGTTCGACACCCGCTCGTCCGTGGACGAAGGCGGGAACGCAGAGCCGGATTTTTCCGCGCCCGCCATCCGCATGAAGGATGTCAGCTTCTCTTATGCGGGCACGGAGCAGTATTCTCTTTCGGATATTTCGCTGGAAGTGCCGTGCGGTGCCACGGTGGGCATCATCGGCGGTACGGGCAGCGGCAAGAGCATGCTCGTCAGCCTGCTGCCCCGCCTGTACGACGCTTCCCGCGGGGAAGTGGAAGTGTTCGGGCACAACGTCAGGGAATACCCCGCGCGCGCCCTGCGCGATCTGTTCGGGGTGGTGCCGCAAAGCGCCGCGCTCTTTTCGGGCACGGTGCGCTCCAACCTGCAATGGGGCAAGGCGGACGCGACGGATGAGGAGATGAACGAGGCGCTCAAAGTCGCCTGCGCTTACGATTTTATATCGCAGAAAGGCGGGCTGGACGAGCCCGTTTCCGAGGCGGGCAAAAACTTTTCGGGCGGGCAGCGCCAGCGCCTCACCATCGCGCGCGCCATTGTCGGAAAGCCGCCCGTCCTCGTTCTGGACGACAGCTGTTCGGCGCTGGATTTTGCCACCGACGCGCAGGTGCGCAAAAACATCGCCGCGCTCAAAGACGTCACAACCGTTATCATTTCCCAGCGCGCTTCGTCCATCCGCAATGCGGACATCATCTTTGTGATGGAGGACGGCAGGATCGCGGGCAGGGGCAGACATGAGGAGCTTTACGAAAACTGCCCGCTCTACCGCGAGATCTGCGATTCACAGTCGAGGGTACAGTCATGAGCAAGCAACCACAATTACGCGGATTGAAACGCGGGCTGTACCGCCGCCTGCTTACCTATGTCAGACCTTACAAAGCCAACGTCGTCGGCGCTTTCTTTTTCAGTATCCTGTACGTCGGCTTCACCCTCATCGGCCCCGTGTTGTACGGCAAAGCCATCGACGCCATGATCGGCGTGGGCAAGGTGGAGTTCGAAACAGTGTGGATGATGGTGGGCGGGTTTGCGCTCAGCGTTCTTTTGGGCTCGCTTGCCCAAAAGTTTTTGGGCAACTGCGTCAACAGTCTCTGTTATCGCCTCGTGCGCGATCTGCGGCGGGAAGCGTTTGCAAGTCTCACCGCCTCGCGTATCCGCTACATCGACAGCCACGCGCAGGGGGATGTGATGACCCGCGTCGTCACGGATGTGGACATCATTTCGGACGGACTTTTGCAGGGGGTGGCGACTCTGTTCACGGGCGTCATCACCATTCTCGGCACCATCGTGGTCATGTTCGTCATCAACTATATCATCGCGCTGGTCGTCGTCATCCTCACGCCGCTCTCGTTGTTCGTCGCCGCGTTTATCACCAAACGTACCTTCAAAAGCTTTACAAAACAGGTGCGAGTGCAGGGGATGCTCGCCGCGCACGTCAAGGAAATGCTGGGCGGGCAGAAGACGGTGCTCCTCTTCAATGAGGAAAATTCCTCCTGCGAAAAATTCGAGGACATCGATGCGCGCCTGTACGAGATCGGCTGGCGGGCGCAGTACTATTCCGCGCTCACCAATCCCAGCACCCGCTTTGTCAACGCCATCATCTATGCGGTGGTGGGGGTGCTCGGCGCCATCTTCTGTATTCTGAGCGATCCTTCGGGCAACCTGGCGCTGGGCGCCGTCGTCCTCGGCGGGTTCACGCCCGGCATGCTCGCCGTGTTCCTCAACTACGCCAACCAATACACCAAGCCTTTCAACGAGGTGACCAACGTCATTACTCAGCTGCAAAACGCCTTTGCGTCCGCTTCGCGCGTTTTCGAGGTGATCGACGAGCCCGGCGAGCGGACAGAGGGGAGCGAGCACGTCCCCGCGGTGCGCGGGCAGCTGAGCCTGAAAAACGTCTGTTTTTCTTACGAGCCCGATCAGAAGCTCATTGAAGACCTCAGCGTGGAGGTACCTGCGGGCAGCAAGATCGCCATCGTCGGGCCCACGGGCTGCGGCAAGACGACGCTCATCAACCTGCTGATGCGCTTTTACGACCTGCGCAGCGGCGAGATCCGCGTGGACGGCGTCAACGCCAAGGACATTCCGCTGGACGAATACCGCAAAATGTTCGGCATGGTGCTGCAGGAAAGTTTTCTTGCCAACGAGACGGTCGCCTGGAACATTGCCTACGGCAACGAGGGCGCCACGCGCGAACAGATCGAAGGGGCGGCAAAGGCGGCTTACTGCGATTTCTTTATCCGCAACCTCGAAAACGGGTACGACACCGTGCTTTCGGGCAAGGTGAACATCTCGCAGGGCGAAAAGCAGCTTCTCTGCATTGCGCGCGTGATGCTGGCGGATCCGCCCATGCTCATTCTCGACGAGGCGACGTCCAACATCGATACCATGACGGAAATGCGCATCCAGAAAGCTTTCCGCAAGATGATGCAGGGCAGAACGTCCTTCATCGTCGCGCACAGGCTATCCACCATTCTGGACGCCGATCTCATTCTCGTCATGAAGGACGGGAGCGTCATCGAGCAGGGCACGCACGAGAGCCTCATGCGGAAAAAGGGCTTTTACTGCGATCTGTACAACTCCCAGTTTGCCAAATAAAAAAACAGGCCGGCTCTCGTCGGTCTGTTTTCGTCTGCGCCGCGGGCGCGTCCGTTTGTGCGTCCGCCTTTACTTTTGCGGTACGCGCTTGCCGTCCTTGTCGATCAGCATGGTCGGGCGCTCGTCTTTCAGCGCCATCAGGTATTCGTTGTACTGTTCCTCGGTCAGGGTCTTTACTTTTTTCTTTTTGGACATAATAGCCTCCCGAAAGAATAATTTGCACAGTCAGTATGCGCCGAAAGGTCAAATTTTAAACGCGGGCGGCGCGATCCGCTTGAAAAAGTCGCGCGTTTTTGTTAAGATAGAAAAAAAGAACGGAGGAGGCGGGCATGAGCCGACAGGTCAAGATCTTTGTTTCCGCACATAAACCCTGTTACGAAGTGGAAAACGGCGTGTTCGTTCCCGCCCGCCAGGGCGAGATCGTGCGCGCACTGATGCAGGGGGATGAGGAAGACGTCTTTATGGCGCAGCGCGCCGACGAATTTTGTGAACTGCTCACCCAGTACTACGCCTGGAAGCGGGAAAAGGCGGATTGGTACGGTTTTGCGCATTACCGCCGCTATTTTTCCTTTGCGAAAAGAGCGGGCGGGAAGCCCGTGGTGCACTGTTCCTATCTCAACGCCCGCACCGCCGCACAGTTCGGTCTGACGGAGGAGGAGCGGGTGTGCGGCATCGTGTGCAGCTGCGACGTTCTGACGCCCGTCCCGCTCAATTATTATATCAAATCGGTGTACTGGCAGTACGAGCACGGCGAATTTCTCCATAAAGAGGACCTCGACGCCGTCCTGAACATCATCAAAGAGGACTATCCCGACTATTTTTCGTCTGCGGAAAAATATCTCTCGGGACGGTATCTGTATCCCTGCAATATGTTTGCGATGAAGCGCGAGCTCTTCCGTGAATACAGCGAGTGGCTGTTCGGTATCCTCAAAAAATTCTATGCGGTGCGGGATATGCGCGCTTTGGGTTATTCCGCGGCGGAGCGCCGCGCGCCCGGGCACCTCGGCGAGCGGCTGTTCGGCGTGTGGCTCACGCATCTGCGCGGCAGAACAGGGGCGAAAATTTCCCGCCTGCCCATCGTCCTGTTCGGGGACACCTCCCCGCGGGAGAGCCTTGCTCCCGCATTTGCGGAGGGCGTGCCCGTGTTCCTGCACGCAGACGGGCAGAGTGCGCCGCTTTCTGCCGTTTCCTTTTCCTCCCTGCTCGCTCATGCGGACGCGGGGCGGCGGTACGACGTCGTCACCTTCGGGGAAGGCTTGTCCGCGCAGGATCGGGAAAAGTTTTTGCAAATGGCGCAGGGCAGAGACAATGTTTCCCTTCGCTTTCTCGACTGCGGCGCCGTCATGGCCGAGACGGGTTTTGCTTCCCGCTCGCGGAGGAAAAGGGAGCTCTTTTCTCTGTTTTCTCTTCCCCTGCGGACGCAGGGCTTCGGGCGCATACTGGTGTTGGAGCGGGGCGCCTTCCTGCGCACGGATGCGGCGCGGCTGTGGGACGCCGCCCGCACGGAGAATGGCGCCGTTTGCCGTGCGGAGGGGGTCTGCGTCCTCGACCTTTCCGTTTTGGGCGCGGCGTACGACGGGCAAAAACTTTGTTCCGCCTTCGCGGGGCGGAGGGAGATGTCGTCCCTTGTCCGCGCATTGTGCGGGGAGAATGTTTCCTCCATGCCTTCCGTCGGGGCAGGGGACGGGCCTTTTTTTCTCCGCTTCGGGGGGAAAGAGGTGCCGTGGAAGGATAAGTCCTGCGCCTTTGCGCGGGAATTTTCGGAGGCGGCGCAGAGGACCCCGTATGCGAGGGAAGTGTTTCTCTGTGACAGGCAGGGCAGGACAAAACAGAAAAAGACGCTGTTCGACAGGCTGTTCCCGCAGGGGAGCCGCCGCCGTTCGGCATGGATCAAGCTGTTCCGCCGCTGACGGGCAGAGGGAGAAAAGGATGAAACTCTGGGAAAAGATCGCAGCCGCCTATCGCGGCAAGAGGGTGCTCGTTACGGGTCACACGGGATTTAAGGGGAGCTGGCTTTGCCGCATCCTGCATGCGGCGGGGGCGGAAGTGTTCGGCTATGCGCTTGCCGCCGAACAGCAGTCCATGTTCCGCCTCTGTTCGAACGAGCGCATCCTTACGCATTTTGAGGGGGACGTGCGCTGTTTTTCGCGCCTGAAAGAGGTGTACGACAGCGTGCGCCCGCAGTTTGTCTTTCACCTCGCGGCGCAGCCGCTCGTCTTGGAGGGGTACCGTTTTCCCCGCGAAACGTACGAGACCAACCTGATGGGCACGGTCAATCTTTTGGAGTGTGTCCGCCTTTCGGCGGGGGCGGAGAGCGTGCTGATCGTCACGACGGACAAGGTGTATGCGGAGAGCGCACGGATACGGAAGGAGGGGGACAGACTGGACGGCGCCGATCCCTATTCCAACAGTAAAAGCTGTGCCGAGCTTGCCGCCGCCTGCTACCGCCGCAGTTATGCGGGTTTCCCCGCGCTGTCCACCGTCCGCGCGGGCAACGCGATCGGCGGCGGCGACTGCGCCGCGGACCGCATCCAGCCCGACTGCGTGCGCGCCGCGCTGGCGCAAAAGCCCGTCGTGCTGCGCCATCCCCGCTCTGTCCGCCCGTACCAGTACGTGCTGGATGTGTTGTCCGCTTACCTTCTTTTGGCGGCGGAACAGGCGGAGCATCCTCATCTCGCTTCTGCCTACAACGTTGCGCCGCCGCGCGGCACAAGCACGGCTTCGCTTGCGAAAATGTTTTCCCGCGCATGGGGCGGCTTGCGCATCGCAGGGGAGGAAGAGGATTTTTCCCCGGCCGAATCGCGCCGTCTGTGCATCAACGGCGAAAAGCTGGCAAAGCTCTTTCCCGATCTTCCACATACCCCTCTGCGCGACGCCGTTGCAGAGACGGTCTCATGGGAAAAGGCGCGCGCGGCAGGGAAGGAGATGGGTGCGTTTACGGACGGGCAGATCGCCTCTTATTTTTCGGAAGAACGCCGTGCATGATTTTTTTGCTTCTGCGCATACTGCGTGCAGGAGGTATTCAGAATGATCATTGCCAATATTATCTCGTACATTCTCGTGCTGCTCGGCGCAGTCAACTGGGGTCTGTACGGGGCATTCAATTTTAACCTCGTGTCTGCCATCTTTATGGGCGATCGCAGCGTGGGTGCCATTATCACCTATATCGTCATCGCGCTGGCGGCCATCTGGCTGATCGTGTACACGGTCTTTGCAAACGGCATTCTCCGCTTTACGAACAGGCGGGAAGACCGCGCATAACAAAAAACGGAGGAGGGAAAGCAAAATGCTTTTCCCCTCCGTTTTTTTGTGCGGCAGAGGGGGCGTGAGAAAATCGTCTTTCCGCCCGCCGCGATGTTTGTTTCGTTTTTGCCGTTTTTGCATCGTTTTTCCGCTCTGTCCTCAGCCCGCAAAAAGCTTCTCGCGCTTCCGCTTGTGCACGGGCGCGGGTTTTCCTTTTTAAGAGTACAGGCAAAAACTTTTTAAGCGGTTTTGCCCCCAAAAAATTTTTTCTCCCGCAGGCCGTCTGCCTGCGGGAGGGGACGGATATTGACGGGGATCGCCTTTGCCAATGTGATGGCAATGTGATTTACTTTTTGTAAGCTTTTCACCCTGTTTTCGGCGGCAGAACCTTGACAAATCCGCCCGTAAAGCATATAATAATAGTGCAAATTAGTTATTAGTAGAAATTATTTGCACTATTGTCATAAATTTTTATTACAAGAAAAAATCAAGAGTGACGGTGCATGACAGGAGTCAGCTATGGAGTTTGTAGAATTTCAGAACGTAAGCAAAATTTACACGATGGGCAACAACAAGATCCATGCGGCGGACGGGGTCACGTTCTCTATCAAAGAAGGGGAATTCTGCGTGATCGTAGGGCCGAGCGGCGCGGGCAAGACGACGGTCCTGAACATGCTGGGCGGCATGGACGAGGTGACGGACGGCAAGATCTATGTGGACGGCGTGGAAGTGAGCGGCTTCAACGAGCGCAAACTCACCGATTACCGCCGTTACGACGTGGGGTTTGTCTTTCAGTTTTACAACCTTATCCAAAACCTCACCGCGCGCGAGAATGTGGAGATCGCCTCGGAGATCTGCCGCAACCCTTTGGACGCGGACGAAACGCTGAAAAACGTGGGGCTGGCGGACAGGATGAACAACTTCCCTGCGCAGCTTTCGGGCGGCGAACAGCAGCGCGTCTCCATTGCGCGCGCCATCGCCAAAAACCCCAAACTCCTGCTCTGTGACGAGCCGACGGGCGCGCTCGATTACGAGACGGGCAAAGCCATTTTAAAGCTTTTGCACGACGTGTGCCGCAACAATAAAAAGACGGTCATCGTCATCACGCACAACCAGGCGATCACGCAGATGGCGGACAGGGTCATCCACATCAAAAACGGAAAGGTATCTTCCGAAGAGATCAACGAGCATCCCGCAGACGTTTCCGTCATCGAGTGGTGATCCGCCGCGGGAGGTGCAAGCATGAAAAAATTCAACAAAAACATCGCCAAGGAATTCAAGACGGGGTTCGGCAGATTTATCGCCATCATGGTCATCATCGCCATCGGCGTGGGATTTCTCATCGGCATTTTACAGGCGACGCCGGATATGAAAAATACGATGGATTCCTTTCTGGAAGAGAACAAGGCTTCGGACATCACCGTCAAGGGTACGTTCGGGCTGACGCAGGAGGATGTGGATAAACTCGCCGCCCTCGACTGCGTGGAGTCTGTCACGCCCGTCCTTTCCACCGATTCGGAGACGCAAGCGGACGGCAAAGAATTTGTTGTCCGTCTCAACGGGCTGGATCTCTCGTCCGACTATCTCAACACGCTCACCCTTGAGGAGGGGCGGATGCCTGAAAAGGGCACAAACGAGGTGGTCGCCATTCGCTCGTCCAACAAGTTCGAGGAAATTTCCGTGGGTACGGAGATCTCCGTCGATCCCGAAAATTCCACCTATGGGGACGTCTATGCACAGACGACCTTTGAGGTGGTTGGCATCGTTTCCTCGCCCGATTACTTCTACGTCGACGGGCGGGAGACCTCTTCGCTCGGCACGGGCGCCGTGGGCAGTATTCTTTACGGTTATTCCGAAGACTTATACGACCTGCAAAAAGATGGCTCTGTCTTTTCCCTTCTCGGCACGGTGAGCAAAGGAGAAGTGGAGATCGCCTATACCGATTGCTGGCTGACCGTGACCGGGGCGGAGGAATACCGCCGCTTTGACGACGATTACAAAAACTACGTCCTCGAACAGAGTACTGCCATCGAGTCGCTGGGCGCATTGCAGAGCGAGAAGGTGCAGGAACAGGTAGACGCACTGCGCTCCCTGGCTGCCATGATGGGGCAGGAAGTCAGTCTTGCGGATGCGGAATGGTACGTCCTCGACCGCGCGGGCACCAATGTCAGTTACGTCAGCTTTGCGCTCAACTGCGAAAAGGTGGAGGACATTGCCGGCATTTTCCCCGTGTTCTTCATCATCGTGGCGGCGCTGGTGGCGCTCACTTCCATGACGCGCATGGTGGATGAGGACCGCATGCAGATCGGCACTTTCAAGGCGTTGGGCTACGGCAGGGGCAGGATCATGAGCAAATACCTCATCTATTGCTGCCTTGCCTCCGTCATCGGCTGTCTGGTCGGCATCCTGTGCGGGTTTGCCCTGCTGCCTTCTATCTTCTGGCGCGCTTACGAAACGCTATATCAGCTTCCCGCGCTCTCGTACGGGTTCAGTTGGGTGCTCGCCATTGCGGTGTTCGGCATATCCCTTGCGGGCACTGCCGCCGTTACCTGGGGCGCCTGCTACAATTCACTCAAAGAAAAACCCTCTTCGCTCATGCAGCCCAAGGCTCCCAAGCCGGGCAAACGCATCCTGCTTGAGCGCGTGCCGTTCATCTGGAAGCCGCTCAAATTCAAATGGAAGGCGACCATCCGCAACATCTTCCGCTATAAGAAGAACATGCTGCTCACCATCATCTCCGTCATGGGCTGTACGGCGCTGATTCTGACGGGGTTCGGGCTGAACGACTCCGTCAATGCGGTCACGGACATCCAGTACGGCAGCATCCTGCGGTACGATACCATGGTCGAATACACGGGCGATCTCGCACAATCGGAAAACGAGGCGCTCAACGGTTTCCTCGCCGACGCGGGGGAGGAAAATTATCTTTCCGTGTATAAGGAAAGCGGCAGGCTGGTTTTCGGTTCGGGAAAAAATTCTTCCAGCGAGACGGTGGACCTGTACGTTGTGGAAAATTCTTCTTTCAACGATTTTGTCAGCTTGCATAATCGCAAAACTTCTGCTATAATTGATGTAACGAAGAGTCCCGAAGACGCCATTGTTCTGCCGGAAAACATTGCCGTTGTCTACGGCATCGAAAAGGGTGACACCGTTTCTTACAGCAGGACGGGCGAAGACCCTGTCACGGTGAAAGTCTACGACATCTGCGAAAATTATACGGGCAGTTATGTCTATATTTCCGCATCGGCATACAATGCACTGTTCGGCAGGGAGGTGTCCGCAAACACCATCCTCGTCCGCTCGGACCTGGACGAAGGGGCCCGCGACGAGACGGTCAGGAACATCCTCGGCGGCAACAGCGGAGATAAGTTCGAAGTCTCGTCCGTCGAGTTTACGTCCACGCAGGAAGAGACGTTTGCGGGGCTGAGTTCCACCATGGGACTGGTCATCGCCGTGCTCGTGGTCAGTGCGGGCGCGCTTGCCGCCATCGTCCTGTATAACCTCACCAACATCAACATTGACGAGCGCCGCCGCGAGATCGCCACCCTGCGCGTGCTCGGGTACAGAAAGGCGGAGGTGGCGGGCTATATTTACCGCGAAGGCGCAATCCTCACCGTGGTGGGGGCGCTGCTTGGATTGGGACTCGGCGTTTTGCTTCATATGTTCATCGTCAATCGCGTGAACAGTGTTTCCATGATGTTCGGCGCCTCTATCGGCGGACTGAGCTTTGTATGGTCGCTGCTTCTCACGCTCGCCTTTGCCGCCATCGTGTATGCATTCATGCTCATCAAACTGAACAAGATCAACATGGCGGAGTCTTTGAAATCCAACGAATGAGCGGAGGGATCTGCAAATGGAAAAATCACAGCTGAGAGATGCGCTGGTCCATGAATTGTGGCGCATGACAAAAATGGACATCATTGCGCACCTGCGCGAATTTGTGGAAGGGGAGACGGCTGCGCTTTATTATCTGAACAACTGCGGGAGCGAGACGCTCACGCCCACACAGATCAGCGAATATCTGCAGGTCAGCCGTGCCCGCGCCGCAAACATCCTGCGCTCGCTGCGCGGAAAGGGATATGTCCGCATGGACATTGCCGAGGACGACCGCAGAAAGATGGACGTCACCATCACGGACGCGGGCAGAAAGGCGATGGAGGATAAATACAACTTTCTGCTGCGCTATTTCGAGCTGTACATCGACGTGCTGGGCGAGGAGGACATTGCCGATCTGACCAGGCTTTTGAAAAAGACGGTGGACTGCAATCTTCTGCTCGATCCCGAACGGGCGAGAGAAAAGACGGAGGAAGAGGTGCGATGATCGACAACGAATCGGGCGAAGATTATCTGGAGGCCGTTCTGCGCCTTTCCGCGACAAAAAAAGATGTGCATGCGGTGGAGGTCTCGCGCGAGCTGGGCGTTTCCAAACCCGCCGTCACCAAAGCGATGCGTATCCTGACCCAAAAGGGGTACGTGGAGATCCGGGACAACCACATCCGCCTCACCGAACGGGGCAGGGAATATGCGGAGAGCGTGTTCGAAAAACACAAGCTGCTCACCGCTTTCCTCGTCAAATTGGGAGTGGATGTTGACACGGCGGAGGCGGACGCCTGCCGCATGGAGCACCTCGTCAGCGAGGCGACGTACACAGCCGTCAAAAAATTTATGCAATGACGTTGCAAGGCGCCGCGCCCTTTTCGGGCGCGGCGCTTGAATTTTGCCCTTTTTTGCATGCGGCGCTTCAACTTTTCGAAGGGGAAGCGTTTCTGATTCTCTCTTTGCCGACGTTTTTTTCGGCGTGACGCCCCTTGCGGGCGTTTTTTTTGCTTTTTTTGGGCGGAACAGGACGCAGAAGCCGAAAGTTTGCGCTTCGGGAATGGTACAAGCCGTAAAAATCATATAGTAACGGTAATCGGAACCGCAAGGAGGGAAAAAATGTTTTTTGATTTTTTGTGCGCTCTGGTGGGGAAACTGCTCTTTTTTACGGGCGCCATCGGGGGAAAGGGCTCCTTCCCCAAACCGCTTCCGCCCGAAGAAGAGGCGGAATACCTGCGCCGTGCCCGCGCGGGCGATGCCGCCGCCAAAGACGCGCTGGTGCGGCATAACATGCGCCTCGTCGCGCATATCGTCAAAAAGTACAACGGGGCGGCGGAAACGGACGATCTCATTTCCGTGGGCAGCATCGGGCTGATCAAGGCCATCGATACATACAAGGAAGGCAAGGGCACGCAGCTTGCCACGTATACCGCGCGATGTATCGAAAACGAGATCCTCATGCTCATCCGCAGCAACAAAAAACACAAGGGGAACGCTTATCTATCCGATCCCGTCGGCGTGGATAAGGAGGGGAACGAACTGACGCTGATGGATCTTCTGTTCGAAAAGGAAGAGGGCGTTTTCAAGACGGTGGAGAGCAGGCTGGTGCGTGAAAAATTTCTGCGGCTCCTCGAAGAGGTGCTTTCCGAACGGGAATATACCGTCCTCTGTCTGCGCTACGGGCTGAAAGGGGGCGCGCCCATGCCTCAGCGCGAGGTGGCGGCTTTTCTCAAGATCTCCCGTTCCTACATTTCCCGCATCGAAAAGCGCGCCATCGAGCGCGTCCGCGCGCGTATCGACAGGGAGGATTACCGCTGAGCGGCTTTGTTTTTTCACAAAACGCCCCGCCCGCCCGTCTTTTTCGGAAAAACCGTTTACAAAGGCTCATTCCCGTGCTATAATAAAGAAAAAAAGGGCGCGGGCAAAGACCTTCGCGCCGGAGTGCGAAAGATATGGTATGTACCAATTGCAATAAACGCGAGGCGTCGCACACCGTTTGCGGGGAGGACGGCGTCGAGCTGCATCTGTGTGACGGCTGTTACGAGCGGCTGGGGGGCGCGGCTTCCTATCTCGGCGACGAGGGCGGATTCCTCGCGGATTTCCTCCAGACGGGGCAGGACGAAGATGTGCGCTGCCCCGCCTGCGGCACGACGATCGCCGATTACAGGCGTACGGGACTGGTCGGCTGCGCGATCTGTTATACCTCTTTCCGTGAGGAGATCATGCCTTTTGTTCGCAGGCTGCACGGAAAGACCCGCCACGTCGGCAAACATCCGCTGGGCAACGGCAGGCTGTACGAACTGCTGGACACCTTAAAATCCCTGCGCTCGGAACTGGAGCGCGCCCTGCGCGAAAAGCGCACGGAAGATACCAAGCGCATCAACCGCGACATCCGCGACGTGCAGCGCATGATCAACGAGGAAGGCAGACATGAATAATATCCAGACAACGGTGGTCTCTTCCCGCGTGCGGCTGGCGCGCAATCTCGCGGGCTATCCTTTTCCCGGGGCGCTGAAAAGCGCCGAGCAGGGCAAAAAGATCGTCAACGAAGTGTTTTCCGCCGCCGCGCGGCTGCGTGCATTCCGTCTGTATTCGATGAACGTCATTTCCGAAAACGTCGCGCGTTCGCTGTGCGACGACCATCTCATCAGTACTGACCTCGCCGCCAATAAGCAGTGCGGCGCGGCGCTCATCGACGAGGAGGAAGGAGATCCCGACGAGCCGCACGGAAAGTTTTCCATCATGATCAACGAGGAGGATCACCTGCGCGAGCAGTACATCGTAGACGGGCTGAATCTCACCTTCGCATACAGAAAGATCTCGGAGATAGACGACGAACTTTCCAAGGAACTGCGTTTTGCGTTCGACGCGCAGCTGGGGTATCTCACCGCCTGTCCCACCAATCTCGGCACGGGCATGCGCGCCTCTGCAATGCTCTTTCTCCCGGGGCTCACCCGAACCAAAAAAATGAATTCTCTCATCCGCCAGATCTCCTGCTTCGGGCACACCGTGCGCGGCGTGTACGGAGAGGGGAGCGTGGCGGAAGGGTATCTGTATCAGATCAGCAACGAAGTCACGCTCGGCGTAGACGAGAGCTACATCCTTTCCGAAGTACAGCGCGCGGTGCTGAGCATCGTCAACCTGGAAGCGCGCTCGCGCAAGCAGCTGCGCGGCGACGATTATGTCGGGATCAAGGACGAATGCTGCCGCGCGTACGGCATCCTTTCCAACTGCGCCAGCGTCTCGTATGCCGAATTTATCAAGCTCGTTTCCGACGTCAAGCTGGGCGTCGCGCTCGGCTTTCTGGAAACGGAACGCTTTGCCATGCTGGACGAGCTGGCGGCGGCTGCCCGCCCCGCCAACATTTCCCTTCTGGCGGACGGGCCGCTCTCTTCCTCCGAAAGGGATATCTACCGCGCCGAAAAATGCCGCGAAGCGCTTAAAGCGGTGCACAGAATCGACTCATAAGGACTTTATTCATGTTTCCCATCGACCGTTTTACCGAAAATCTGAAAAACGTGCTCGCCACGGCGAAGAAGATCGCCGATTTTTACGAGACCGACTACATCGGCAGCGAGCACATCCTCTTTGCCATCCTCAATCTTCCCGAGACCCGCGCCTGCAAGATCTTGTGCGAGTGCGGCGTGCAGGAAGCAGCCTACCGCAAAAGATTTGTGTCCGCACTGGATAAAAACACGGGCATCAACGGCTATACCGCCCGCACCAAGGACATGATGAACAAGGCGTACGAGTTTGCCGTCGACCACGACGGGGACGGCGTGCTCGTGGGTACGGAATACATGCTGCTCGCCATCCTGTTGGACGATGATTCCGTCGCCGTGCGGCATCTGCGCAGGATGCATGTCAATGTGGAAGAGATCCTTTCCAAGATCGACGCGGAGATCGGCGAAACCAAGCCCGACCCCGCCATGGAAGAGTATTTCGATTCTCTCATGTTCAGCAAAAACCGCCGTCCCGCGCAAAAGGAAGCGCGGCAGGGCACGCGCTCCATGGTGGAGATCCCGTACGGCACCGACCTCACGCAAAAGGCGCGCGAGGGCAAGCTGGACCCCGTCATCGGCAGGAGAAAGGAGATCGACAAAGTCGTGCAGATCCTTTCCCGCCGCACCAAAAACAATCCCGTACTGGTGGGCGAGCCGGGCGTCGGCAAGAGCGCCGTCGTCGAAGGGCTTGCGCAGGCGATCGTCAGCGGAGACGTACCCGACCTCCTTTCGGACAAGACGGTGTTTTCCCTCGATCTGCCCGGGATGCTGGCAGGGGCGCGTTACCGCGGCGACTTCGAAGAGCGTCTGAAAGAGTGCCTGCAGGCGGTACAGGCGAGCGGCAACATCATTCTCTTTATCGACGAGATCCACACCATCGTGGGCACGGGTGCGGGCGCGGACAATTCCATGGACGCGGCAAACATATTAAAGCCCATGCTGGCGCGCGGCGAGATGCAGACCATCGGCGCCACCACGCTGGACGAGTACCGCAAATACATCGAAAAGGACCCCGCGCTCGAGCGCAGGTTTACGCCCGTCAACGTCGAACAGCCCTCCGTTCCCGAGACCATCGAGATTTTGCGCGGGCTGCGCGACAAGTACGAGGCACACCATAAAGTGACCATCACGGAGGACGCCATTTCCGCGGCGGCAAACCTCTCGGACAGATACATTACGGACAGATTTCTGCCCGACAAGGCGATCGACCTCATCGACGAGGCGGCCAGCCGTGCGCGGCTGGACAGTTACGTCGGACCCGGCGGCATCCGCGAACTGGAAGAGGAGATCCGCCGTCTCAACGCCGAAAAAAACAAGGCGGCGCGCAAAGACCATTTCGACGTAGCGCAGGAATATCTCGGCAAGATCCGCGAAAAGCAGGAGGAGATCGAAAAGATCCGCGAAGACTGGCGGATGAACCGCGATAAAAAGCACATCTCCATCGGCGCGGAAGAGGTGGCAAAGATCGTGGCGGACTGGACGGGCATCCCCGTCGTCAAGCTCACCGAGGAGGAGAGCACCCGCCTGCTGCACCTAGAAGAGGAACTGCACAAGCGCGTCATCGGTCAGGAAGAGGCGGTTTCGGCCATCTCCAAAGCCATCCGCCGCGCCCGCGCGGGGCTGAAAGACCCCGGCAGGCCCATCGGTTCCTTTATTTTCGTCGGGCCCACGGGCGTGGGTAAGACGGAGCTGAGCAAGGCGCTTGCGACGTCGATGTTCGGCGACGAGCGGCTGCTCATTCGCCTGGACATGAGCGAATACATGGAAAAACATTCCGTCAGCAAGCTGATCGGCGCGCCTCCCGGCTATGTCGGGTACGAGGACGCCGGCGGGCAGCTGACGGACAAAGTGCGGCACAAGCCCTATTCGGTGGTGCTCTTCGACGAGATCGAAAAGGCGCATCCCGACGTCTTCAACCTGCTTTTGCAGATCTTGGACGACGGCAGGCTGACGGACAGCAAGGGCAGACTGATCGATTTTAAAAACACCGTCGTCATCCTCACCAGTAACGTGGGTGCGGCGCGCGCGGGCGAGATGAAGCTCGGCTTTACGGGTACGGCGCAGTCCTCCGAATACGAGGACATGAAAGAGAAGATCACCGAGGAACTGAAAAAGCAGTTCCGCCCCGAATTTTTGAACCGCGTGGACGACGTCATCGTCTTCCACAGGCTCACGCGCGAGGACATGGGAAAGGTATGCGATCTCTTTCTCGATTCTCTCGTCAAGAGGCTGGAAGGGAGAGGGGTCAGGATCGCCGTATCGGAAGCGGCGAAAGATCTGCTCATCGGGGAAGGGTACGACGAAGTGTACGGCGCCCGTCCGCTCAGGCGCGTTATCCAGCGCAGGCTGGAAGACGTGCTCAGCGAGGAGATCCTTTCCGACCGCATCCGTCCGGGGCAGAAGATCCTTGCCGACGCGAAGGACGGAAAGATCGTCTTTGTGCCGTTAAAATGAAAAGCGCAGGATTTTCCCGCATTTGGCGGGGCAAGTTCTGTTTAAAATAACTTCAGGAGGGGAAACATTATGCGCATTGAGATCAGTGAGAAAAACTGCAAGGCGAGCGAAAAGCTGGTCGGGGTCGTCGAGAAAAAGGTCGAAAAGCTGGACAAATATTTCGACGAAGACGCCGTTTGCTCCGTCTACCTCAAACAGGAGGGCAAGTACTGCAAGACGGAGGTGACCATCTATTATAAAGGAAACATGGTCCGCGCCGAGGTCTCCTCGGATAATTTCTACGACAACATCGACGCGGTCCTGCCCAAGATTGAGAGACAGATCTACAAGCACAAATCCAAAATCGAATCCAAGCTCAAAAAGGGCGCATTTGCGGAGAAACAGCTCTTTTTCGGGGAAGAGGACTTGCACGAGAGCAAGCTGGTCAAGACCAAGACGTTCAGCCTGACTCCTCTTACCACGGAAGAGGCTGTGGAGCAGCTGGACCTTCTGGGGCATTCTTTCTACGTGTTCCAGGACGCGGAGACGGGCGAAGTTCGCGTGGTGTATCTGCGCGAGAGCGGAGACGTCGGATTGCTCATTCCCAAAAAGGCATAAAGCACTGCAAAGCCCGCCGCAAGGCGGGCTTTTGAGTATCGGGCGGCCGTGCGGATACGGCAAAGGAGAAGGCTTATGGGGAACACGGCGATGACCGTTCTCGGCTTTTCGATCATTTTTGCGGCAACGGCGCTGGGCAGCGCCGTCGTGTGGTTTTTCAAGAGGGACATCTCGCAAAAGGTGAACACCCTCTTCCTCGGTTTTGCGTCGGGGATCATGATCGCGGCGTCCGTGTGGTCGCTGCTCATCCCTTCTTTGGAAGGCGCGGGGAACTGGAAAAAGTTCAGCTTTGTCCCCGCCGTCTGCGGATTTATCCTGGGCGGGGCGTTCCTTGTCCTGCTTGACCATATTCTGCCCCATTTCCACAGCGGGAACGGGGAGGAAGAGGGGCCGCGCGTCGCGCTCGGCAAGCCCGCAAAGATGTTTCTTGCCGTTACCATCCACAATATCCCGGAAGGGCTCGCCGTCGGTTTTGCGTTCGGCGCGGCGGCGGCTTCGGGCGAGCGGGCGGCGTTTGCCGCCGCGCTGGCGCTTGCGGTGGGGCTCGCCATCCAGAATTTCCCGGAAGGGGCGGCGGTCGCCCTGCCCATGAAAGGCGCCACGGGCAGCCGCGCCAAGGCGTTTTTCTACGGTGCGGGGAGCGGTGCGGTAGAGCCCGTCTTTGCCGTCGTGGGGTACTTCCTCGCCGCGGCGCTCACTTCTTTGCAGCCCTGGTTCCTTTCCTTTGCGGCGGGCGCCATGATCTTTGTAGTGGCGGAGGACCTCATTCCCGATTCGCACCTGGCGGAGCACCCGCATCTCGGCACGTGGGGCGTGATGTTCGGCTTTGCCGTGATGATGGTGCTCGATGTCGCCCTCGGGTAAGGGCGGCGCGAAAAAGGGGAGAGAGGAAAAAGTTTTTGCGCGTTTGGCGTTGCTTTTCGCGCGCAGGTGTGGTATAATATTCGGGATGTTATGTACAGAGGTTTTACGAGATGAAAAAAGGATTTGACAACGGGCTTTACGTCAAATTACAGAGTGAGAAAATTTTAGAGCGTATCAAGAAGTTCGACAATAAGCTGTATTTGGAATTCGGCGGAAAGTTGTTTGACGACATGCACGCCTGCCGCGTCCTTCCCGGCTTCGAAAGCGATGCGAAGTGCAAGATCCTTCTCACGCTCAAAGAACAGTCGGAGATCATTTTCGTGATCGGCGCACAGGACCTCGAGCGTAACAAGATCCGTGCGGATTTCGGCATCCCGTACGGTACGGACGTTTTGCGCCTGATCGACAAGATGCGCGGGCTTGGCCTGAACATGAACAGCGTCGTCGTCACGCAGTATGTGGGACAGCCTGCGGCGGACAAGTTTATCAACAAACTCAAAAGCCACGGCCTGAAAACGTATATCCACCGCAAGACGAAGGGGTATCCCACCGAAGTGGACGTCATCGTCTCGGACGAAGGGTACGGCGCTAACCCGTACATCGAAACGAGCAAGCCTCTGGTGGTGGTCACCGCCCCCGGCCCGGGCAGCGGCAAGCTTGCCACCTGCCTTTCCCAGCTGTACCACGAATACAAGCGCGGCGTGCGCGCGGGCTACGCCAAGTTCGAGACTTTCCCCATCTGGAACCTGCCCCTGCGCCATCCCGTCAACGTCGCATACGAGGCGGCGACGGCGGATTTGGGCGACGTGAACATGATCGACCCGTACCATCTCGAAGCGTACGGCAAGACGACCGTCAATTATAACAGGGACATCGAATGTTTTCCCATCGTCCGTTCCATCCTCGCGAAAATCACGGGGGACGAGAGTATTTACCAGTCGCCCACGGATATGGGCGTCAACATGGCGGGGTTCGGGATCGTGGACGACGAAGTGTGCCGCGCCGCCGCAAGACAGGAGATCATTCGCCGCTACTACAAGGCGGCGTGCGATTATAAAACGGGCAACCTCAGCACGGAAGCGGTGGAACGCATCCGTTTGCTGATGAACGAAAACAAGATAGAGCTTTCCGAGCGCAGTGTGGCAAAAGTTGCGCTGGACCGCGCGGAATCGTGCGGCAGCGCCGCCGTTGCGCTCCAGCTGGAGGACGGTACCTTCGTTACGGGCAGGTCAAGCAATTTGATGACCGCTTGCTCCAGCGCCGTGCTCAATGCGGTCAAGACGCTCTCGCACATCGCGGACGAGATGCTTCTGCTCTCGCCCATCGTGCTGGCGCCGATCATCAAACTCAAAAAAGAAGTTTTGCGCGAGGACAAGGTCAAACTCTCCCTCGGCGACGTGCTGACGGCTCTCTCCATCTGCGCCGCCACCAACCCCGTAGCGGAAAAGGCGATGGACATGCTGGTGCGCCTGCGCGGCTGTGACGCGCACGCCTCCTGCATCCTGCCCGAAAACGACCTGTCCGTCATGCGCAAGCTCGGGATCAATCTCACCTGCGAGCCGGAGTACGGTACCAAGGACCTGTACGGTTTTTAAGGGTCCCCGCAGGCTGACCAGGAGGAAAATTTATGTCTTTAGACACGATCACCATCATCGTGGCTGTGGCGCTCGGCTTATTGGGGCTGTGCGTCGGGTTCGGAAGAACTCTTCGGTTTTTTACAAAGGGTATTTTCGGGATCGTCATTTCCGTCTTTGTGTGCTTCACATTCGGCGGCATGATCAAAGGGATCCCCGCCGTGGCGGAATTTATCTCCTCCCTCAACGAAAAATTGGGGAATGCTTGGAGCTTTTTGCAGACCATCCATCTGGAGACAGTTCTCTTTTACGTCATCCTGTTCTTTGTAGTGCAGCTTGTTCGTGTGATCATCGTCCATTTTGTCTGTGCCGTCTTTGAGGCGGACGTTTTGCCTATGCGGCTGATCAACAAGCTCCTCGGTATGGTGCTGATGGTCGCAGCCGTGTTCCTGCTCACTCTCTTGGTGCTTGCCGTATTCCGCATGATCGAGGATACTTCCTTTGTACAGGGAATCCTGGAAAAGATCGACGGGACGTTCCTCGGAAAACTGTACGAAAGCAACCCCGTCAAGTTTGTCGTGGAAACGGCAGAATGATTGTAACGCCTGTGCGCCGCGCCTTTTGCGCGGCGCTTTTTACAAGCAAAAGCCGCTGCCCGCGATTGCTCGCGGGCAGCGGCTTTTGTCCTCAGACGGGTGCAGAAGATCTTGAGAAAAAACGCCGCGCAGAAATTGCGCGGCGTTCTGATTACAGCCTGTTTTTGAAATCGCGGTAAGAAAATTTTCGCAATACGACCCTCTCTCCGTCTCTGCGTTGCAGGCAGATGGCGGGCAGGGGCATCCCGTTGAAGGTGTTTGTCTTGACCATGGTGTACAGCGCCATGTCCCCGAACACGAGCTCGTCTCCCTCTTTCAAGGGTTCGTCGAAAGAATAATCCCCGATGACGTCTCCCGCCAGACAGGTGGGCCCGGCAAGGCGGTAGGTGTGTGCCTTTTCGCCCGCTTCGCCGCTCCCGAAAAGGGGCGGACGGTAGGGCATTTCCAAAACATCGGGCATGTGGCAGGCGGCAGAAACGTCCAAAAGGGCGATGTCCATGCCGTTGTGCACGATCTCCAATACCCGCGTGTGCAGCGTGCCCGCATTCAGCACCACCGCTTCCCCCGGTTCGAGATACACTTCTGCGCCGTATTTTTCCCGCAGTCCGCGGACGATGCGCACAAGTCTTTCCACATCGTAATCGGCGCGGGTGATGTGGTGTCCGCCTCCCAGGTTCAGCCATTTCATGCGGGGCAGGTATTTCCCGAATCTGTCACAAAAAGCGAGTACCGTCCTTTCCAGATCGTCGCTGTTCTGTTCGCAGAGGGTGTGAAAGTGCAGTCCGTCCAGCAGGGGCAGGATCCCTTCGTCAAAGTTGGAAAGGGTGGTCCCCAGCCTGGAAAAGGGCGCGCAGGGATCGTAGATCGCATGCCCCTCCTGTGTGGAACATTCGGGGTTGACGCGCAGTCCCACGGAAACGCCCTTGCTTTTGCACAGCGGGGCGTATTTTCTGACCTGCGCGGGGGTGTTGAATACGATGTGATCGCACAGCTTTGCAAGCGCCCGTACGTCGCCGTCGCGGAAGGCGGGGGCAAAGGCGTGCACCTCTTTCCCGAAATGTTCTCTGCCCAGTCTCGCCTCGTATACGCCGCTTGCCGTGCTACCGTCCAGATATTGCGCGAGCAGGGGATAGGTCTGGTAGACCGAATACGCCTTCTGTGCCAGCAGGATCTTGCATCCAGCGCGCTCGGCGACCGAGCGGAGCAGGACGAGGTTTTGCAGAAGTTTTTCTTCGTCGATGAGAAAATAGGGCGTCTTCATCAGTCAACGAGCACGGGGCTGAAATCCTCTTCCCAGGGGAGTCCCCATTGATTCAGCGCTTCCATAAAGGGATCGGGATCGAACTCCTCGATGTTGTACACGCCCGGCTTTGTCCACGTCCCGTCCATCACCAGCTGCGCCCCGATCATGGCGGGCACGCCCGTGGTGTAAGAGATGGCCTGCGAGCCCACTTCTCTGTAACATTCCTGATGGTCGCAGATGTTGTAGAGGTAATAGGTCTTGTCTTTTCCGTCTTTTTTGCCGCGGAAGATGCAGCCGATGTTGGTCTTTCCCACCGTGCGCGGGCCGAGGGAAGCGGGGTCGGGGCGAACGGCTTTGAGGAACTGCAGCGGGACGATCTCCTTTCCCTCGTACAGGATGGGTTTGATGGAGGTCATGCCCACGTTTTCCAGACACTTGAGGTGGGTGAGATAGCTCTGCCCGAATGTCATGAAAAAGCGGATGCGTTTGATGCCGGGCACGTTGAGCGCAAGGCTCTCGATCTCTTCGTGGTGGAGCAGGTACATGTCCTTTTTGCCCACTCCTTTAAAGTTGTACTCGCGCTTGATCTCCATGGGCTTCGTCTCTACCCAATGCCCGTTTTCCCAGTAGGAGCCGTTGGCAGAGACTTCGCGGATGTTGATCTCTGGGTTGAAGTTGGTGGCGAAGGGATAGCCGTGGTCGCCGCCGTTGCAGTCGAGGATGTCGATGTAATTGATCTCGTCGAAATGATGTTTGAGCGCATAGGCGGTAAACACGCCCGTCACGCCGGGGTCGAACCCGCTGCCCAGCAGGGCGCAGATGCCCGCTTCCTTAAATTTTTCGCGGTATGCCCACTGCCATTTGTATTCGAACTTGGCGGTGTCCTCGGGTTCGTAGTTGGCGGTGTCCACGTAATGCACCTTTGTTTTGAGACAGGCATCCATGATGGTGAGGTCCTGATAGGGCAGGGCGACGTTGAGCACCACGTCGGGGCGGAATTTTTCGATGAGGGCGACCAGTTCGTCCACGCTGTCCGCATTTACCTGCGCGGTGGAGATCTTGGTGGAAGTGTGAGGCTGCAATTTTTCCTTGAGGGCGTCGCACTTGGATTTGGTGCGGCTGGCGATCATGATCTCCGTAAACGCCTTGCTGTTCTGGCAGCACTTGTGAATGGCGACGGACGCAACGCCGCCGCAGCCGATGATGAGAGCTTTTCCCATAAAAGTTCCTCCGATGAGAATTTTTTTATCCGCGCAGGCGCGCGCCGAGTGAAATGAGCATTTCTCGCACGATCTTGCAGGCGACCGCCGTGGAAGCGCCGCTCGCATCGTAGTGCGGGGAGAGTTCGTTTACGTCCGCCGCGACGACGCCGAGGCGGGAGCAGGCTTTGGTGAGCGCGGCGCGCAGAGCGTCGAAGCTCACGCCGCCGGGTTCGGGCGTGCCCGTTCCGGGAAAGACGGAAGGGTCCAGCACGTCCAGATCGACGGTGAGGTACACGGGCTTGTCCGCCAGTTTGTCCAGCGTTTCGTCCAGCCCGTTCAAATCGAACAGATGGGTAAAGACGTGTTCTTTCCCCCAGACGAATTCGCTCTTGTCTCCCGAGCGGATGCCGTATTGGAAGATCTTTCCGTCTCCGACGAGGTCGTGGCAGCGGCGCAACACGCAGGCGTGCGAAAGGCGGGCGCCGAGGTATTCTTCCCGCAGGTCGGCATGGGCGTCGAAATGCAGGATGTGCAGGTCGGGATATTTTTTTGCCGCCGCGCGCACGCTCCCCAAAGTGACCAGGTGTTCCCCGCCGATGAGGAAGGGGAGTTTTCCGTCCGAAAGGATGGTCTTTGCCCGTTTTTCGATGTCGGCAAGCGCGGCGCGCGGGTCGCCGAACCGCAGCTCGATGTCCCCGCTGTCGAACACGGAAAACTCGCTCAGTTCTCTGTCCTGGTAGGGGGAATACAGTTCCAGACCGTACGATTCCCTGCGGATGGCGGCGGAAGCGAATCTTGTACCGGGGCGGAAGGACGTGGTGCTGTCGAAAGGTGCGCCGAAGAGCACGATGTCCGCATCGCGGTACTCAGCGTCGCAGCCCATAAAGGTTTCAACGTTCTTTTTCAACATCTTTCAGCATCTCCTCGACGTACGCGGGCAGATAAAACGCGCCGCGGTGCAACGTCGTCGTATAGTATTTTGTGGCAAGTTTTCTCGCGTTCCAGCGCGCCTCGTTCAGATCGCGCAGGGGGTGGTATTTTTTGGTGGAAAACCCGAACAGCCAGTGTCCCGAGGGATAGGTGGGGATGTGTGCCTGGTAAATGCGAGAAAAGGGGAAAGATTCGATGATGCGCTTGTGCGCCCGCTGCATGGCGAGGGCGTCCTGCTCGTAGAAAGGGCTCTCGTGCTGGTTGACCATGATGCCGTCTTCATGCAGGGCTTTGTAGCAGCTGCCGTAAAATTCACGGGAGAACAGCCCCTCGCCCGGGCCGAACGGGTCGGTGGAATCGACGATGATCAGGTCATATTCGTCTTTTTTGCGGCGGATAAATTTCAGCCCGTCCTGGATATAGATGTGCACGCGCTCGTTATCCAGTTCGCAGGCGGTAAAGGGAAGGTACTGCTTGCTCGCCGCGATCACCTCTTCGTCGATCTCCACGAGGTCGATGCGCTCGATCTCGGGGTAGCGGCACAGCTCGCGCACCACGCCGCCGTCGCCCGCGCCGATCACCAGCACGTCCTTTACGTTCGGATGCACCGCCATGGGAATGTGGGTGATCATCTCGTGGTAGATAAATTCATCCTTTTCGGTCAGCATCAGGTATCCGTCCAGCACGAGGATGCGCCCGAAGGCGGGCGTATCGAAAATATCGATGCGCTGGTAATCGCTCTTGCCGCTGTACACCTGTTTGTCCACGCGGATGCTCAGTTTTACGTCTTTCGTATGTTTTTCGGAAAACCAAAATTCCATGATTCACTCCACAAGCACGTTCAGCCGTTCGATGGCGGCGTCTTCGGGGCCGGTCAGCTGACAGCCTTTTTCTTTGGCGTAGGCGATGTATTCCAAAATTTTGGTCGTTACCCGTTCGCCCGGGGCAAGGATGGGGATGCCCGGCGGGTAACACATGACAAATTCACTGCAGATATAGCCCGCCGTCTCTTCGATGGGCAAAGATCTCTTGGGTGCGTAAAAGGCGAATTGCGGCGTGACGGCGACGACGGGCGGGATGTACTCGTTTTCCATCATGCCCGTGCGGTCTTTGGCGTACAGCCTGCCGATCTCGCTGAGCGCGCTTACCAGCCGCTCCACGTCCCGCTTTCTGTCCCCGATGGAGAGGTAGGCGAGGATGTTGCCGAGGTCGCCGAATTCGATCTGGATGTCGTATTCGTCGCGCAAGAGGTCGTACACTTCGATGCCCGCCAGCCCCATGTCGAGGGTATAGACAGAGAGTTTGGTAGAGTCAAAATCAAAAATGCTGTCCCCGTTGATGAGCTCTCGCGCAAAGGCATACCATCCGCCCAGGTCGTTGATCTCCCCGCGCGCGTAGTCGGCAAGTTCGCATACGCCCGCAAACGCTTCCCGCCCGCGCAGGGCGAGGTTCCTTCGGGAAATGTCGAGGGAGGAGAGGAGCAGGTAGCTGGCGCTGGTCGTCTGCGTCAGGTTGATGATCTGCCGCACGTGGTCGGCGTTGACGCGCGGGCCTGTGAGCAGCAGGGAACTCTGCGTCAGGCTCCCGCCCGATTTGTGCATGGAAACGGCAGCCATGTCCGCACCCGCCGCCATGGCGGAAACGGGCAGGTTTTCCCCGAAATACAGGTGTGTGCCGTGCGCCTCGTCTACAAGTACCAGCATGTTATGCTCGTGCGCGAGCCGCACGATGGAGCGCAGGTCGCTGCAAATGCCGTAATAGGTCGGGTTGTTGACGAGGATCGCCTTGGCGTCGGGCGTACATTCGATGGTGCGTTTCAGCTGGGCAAGGCTCATGCCGAGGGGGATCCCCAGCTTGGCGTCGCACTCGGGATTGACGTAGACGGGCACGGCACCGCAGAGCACCAGCGCGCCCATCACACTGCGGTGCACGTTGCGGGGCAGGATGATCTTTTGCCCCGCCTGCACGGCGGACATCACCATGCTCTGTACGGCGGAAGTGGTGCCGCCCACCATGAGAAAGGCGTTCTCCGCGCCGAAGGCATCCGCCGCCAGTTTTTCCGCGTCGCGGATGACGGAGACGGGGTGGCAGAGGTTGTCCAGCGGTTTCATGGAGTTCACGTCCATGCTCACGCATTTCTCTCCCAGCAGTTTTACAAGTTCGGGGTTGCCCCGCCCGCGCTTATGACCGGGCACGTCGAAGGGCACCACCCGCATTTTTCCGAATCTGTCCAGCGCCTCGTAGATGGGGGCGCTTTCCTGTGCTTTTAAATCCATGTCCGTCCCTCTAATAGATGTTTCTTCCGTTGAATATCTCGATCATTTCCCTGCGCAGGTTGTCGATGATCTCCTGTTTTTTGGGTGCGGGCAGTTCCTCCGCATTTTGGTTGAACAGGTAGTTTTTCAGGTCGATCTCCCTGAGCAGCATCTTGGTATGAAAGATGTTTGCCGAATAGACGTTGACGTCAATGGCGTCGTACTTTTGCAGGGTAGAATCGGAAATAAAGTTCTGGATGGAGTTGATCTTCAAATCGTTGAACACCTTTTTTCCGTCCATGCTGCGCGTAAATCCGCGCACGCGGTAATCCATGGTGATGATATCCGAATCGAAAGAGCCGATCAGGTAATCGAGGGTAGAGAGGGGGGTGATGGTGCCGCAGGTCGCCACGTCGATGTCCACGCGGAAGGTGGCAAGCGAGGTCTCGGGGTGGTATTCAGGGTACGTGTGCACGGTCACGTGGCTCTTGTCCAGGTGCGCCACTCGCGTGTTCCCCTTGACGGGCACCATGGCGAGGTCGGAGATGAGCAGGGTGACGGAAGCGCCCTGCGGATCGTAATCCTGCCCGGAAATATTCAGAACGCGCGCGCCGATCATTTCGGTGAGGTTGGTCAGGATCTCCGTCAGACGTTTGGAGTTGTACTGATGGTCGATGTACGAGATGTATTCCATGCGCTCCTGCGGCGACTTGGCATAGCAGATGTCGTAGATGTTGAAGCTGAGCGACTTGGTCAGGTTGTTGAATCCGTACAGTTTTAGTTTTTTCATTTGATACCCTCACGCGCGAAAAAAAAGGACAAAGCAAACCGCTTTGTCCTTTTGAAAAGTCATAATTTTCCCGTTCGCAGAAAATGCCGAAAGAACTTCGTAGCAAATACTCATGCGCTTATTGACCGTTTCACAAGTTTGTGCGGATGCACTCGGTTATAAAGTAACCAACTTATAAAATTCGAGCTTTTAACTCGATCAATAAGGCGGCTGCGCCGCCGATCGGCATTCGACCCGGCTGTCCGTATGGCCTCGACCCGTTTGGGGTGGTCGGTATTTGCAAGCGTCCTTTTGCGAACCTTTGCACTGATGATTATACGAAAAAACCGCCATCCTGTCAAATATTTCAAGCGCCTTTCTCACTCTTTTTTCCGAACGGTTGACATTTTTTTTCAGTTTGCTATACTGAAAGGGAGAGGAAAAAATTTATGATCGACATCACGCAGGAATTATTTTCGTGCGCCGTGTATCCTGGGGACACGCCGCCCTCGCGCACGCTTGTCCGCTCCATCGCGGGCGGAGACGGATGCAACCTCACCGATCTTTCGCTTTGCGCGCACAACGGCACTCATCTGGATGCGCCCTCGCACTTTGTGGCGGGCGGCAGAGATGTGGACGAAGTGGACCTTTCCCGCCTTATGGGGGAATGTCTTGTGTGCACCTGCGAGCAGGCGCGCGCCTTGCCGGACACCGCACGCCTCCTCATCAAGGGTGAGTGCCTTCTTGACGAAGAGACGGCGGAGCGCTTTGCGAAAAAATATCTGCTCGTCGGCTGCGAGGGGCAGAGCATCGGGGACGAACGGGTGCATTTTGCCCTGCTCTCCCGCGAAGTCGCCGTGCTGGAAGGTCTGCGCCTCGGCGAAGCCAGGGAGGGGAGATACCGCCTCCTCGCCCTGCCCATGAAGCTGGGCGGGTGCGACGGCGCGCCCGTGCGCGCCGTGCTGTGCGAACTGTAAAAAGGGGATAAAAAGATGCTCGAACTCATCATCATAGCCATCTTGTCGACGGCGACGCTCATCGCCTTTTCGGTATTGCTCGTGCTTGTGTCTCTCGTCAATTTTATTGTATACGGCGTGGACAAATCGCGCGCAAAGCGCGGAAAATGGCGCATTCCGGAAAGTACGCTGCTCAGTCTTTCCCTTTTGTGCGGGGCGGCGGGCGGATTGCTGGGGATGCTCGCGTTCCGCCACAAGACGAGGCATTGGTATTTCTGGCTCGTCAATTTCATCGGGCTGGGCTGGCAGGCGGCGGCGCTCACGCTGCTCATCCTGTTCTGTCACTGAAAATAAACTTCTGTATCGGGACGGGCGGCATTTACGCCGCGATCCCGTTCTGTCACTGAAAATCATTCTTTAAGGAGAGAAAAATATGAAATGTGCCATTTACGGTGCGGGCGCCATGGGAACGGTGCTCGGCGCATACATTGCAAAAGCAGGCAGGGAGATCGACCTCGTCAACCGCAACCGCGAACATATCGCCGCCCTGAAAGAAAAGGGCGCACACGTTGTGGGAACGGTGGATTTTGTGCAGAAGGTCAACGCTCTGCTGCCCGAGGAGATGACGGAACAATACGACATCATCCTGCTCATGACCAAACAGCGCATGAACGGAGAGATCGTATCCTTTTTAAAGGACCGCCTCAAAGAGGACGGCGCGCTCTGTACCTGCCAGAACGGTCTGCCCGAGCCTAAGATCGCCGAGATCATCGGGGAGGACAGGACGCTGGGCTGCGCCATTGCCTGGGGCGCCACTTTCCGCGGCAAGGGCGTATCCGAACTTACGTCCGACCCCGCCGCTCTCACCTTTTCGCTGGGCGCATACGGCAAGGGGAACCATTTGCAGGACGTCAAGGAACTGCTCGAATGTATGGGTACGGTGACGGTGGAGCAAAACTTTATCGGCGCGCGTTGGTCCAAACTGCTCATCAACAGCGCCTTTTCGGGGCTTTCCACCGTTACGGGCGCAACGTTCGGGGAAATTTCCAAAGAAAAGCGTTCGCGCAGGGTCGCGCAGGCGATCATGAAGGAATGTATCGACGTCGCCAAGGCGGCAGGCATCCGCATCGAGCCCGTGCAGGGACACAAGATAGACAAATTGTTCGATTATAAGGGCAGTCTGAAAAAGGCGTTTTCCTTTGCGCTCATTCCTGTCGCCATGAAAAAGCACGCGCGCCTCATCTCCAGCATGCTGCAGGATTTGCGCGCGGGCAAAAAGTGCGAGATCGATTTCATCAACGGGGTCGTGTGCGAGTACGGCAAACGCTGCGGTGTTGCCACGCCCTGCAACGAGCGCACCGTGCAGTTGGTGCACGAGATCGAAGAGGGCAAATGTTCTATCTCTTTCGAGAACGTTGCAGCGTATGGTCTGCGATAAAACAGAATACCGCCGCAGAGTTTGTCTGCGGCGGTATTCTTATAAAGAAGAGTTACACTGTGGGCAATTGTAAAAGTAACAAAAAAGAGAATTTTGTCATGCTTTTTTATTACTTTTATTATAGCCGTATTTTTGAAATTTGTCAAGGACAGCGAAGGTTTTTTTTGTAAGTCTTGACAAGAAAGCACTTTTTTTTTATAATAGAAGAAAAAAAGAGGGCGTATATGGAAGATTTCAACGAGACGAGAGAGGCGGGAATGCCGCCCGCAGAGGTAGAAAAGAGCACGGCAGTGGAAAAGTGTCCCGCCTGCAGCGCGGACATGATCTTCGACGCGGAGAGCGGCTGCCTGTACTGTGAGCATTGCGGCACAAAAAAGCAGATCGTCGGCAAGAGCAGTGAGGAACAGGACTTCGAGCGTCTGCTCGAAGAAAAAGGGGACTGGGGGAACGAGTCGCACGTGTTCCGCTGCGAAAACTGCGGCGCGCAGGAAGTTCTGGATAAAAAGGAGATCGCCAAGGCCTGTCCCTTCTGCGGTGCCACCAATATTGTCAGGACGGACGAGCTGCCCGGCATCCGTCCCAACGCCGTGGTCCCGTTTTTTGTCACGCTCCAACAGGCTGGGTCGTCGGTGAGGCAGTGGGTGCGCAAGCGTCTGCTCGCGCCGCAGAAATTCCGCAAGAGCGCCAAGCCCGAAAAGATGAACGCGGTGTATCTGCCCGCGTTTACCTTCGATTCGCAGACGGAATCTTATTATGCGGCGGTGCTGGGAAAATACTATTATGTCACCCGCCGCGTCAACGGCAGGTCGGTACAGGAGCGGCGCATCCGCTATTTCAACGTCAGCGGCTCTTATCGGATGTTTTTCGACGACGTGCTCGTGCAGGCAAGCGAGACGGTGGGGCAGGATAACCTGAAAAAGCTGCGTCCCTTCGATACGGGCAACAGTAAAGAGTATTCTCCCGAATATCTCAGCGGGTATACTGCCACGCAGAAGACGCGCACAGGCCTCTCCTGCTGGGAGGACGCCAAAAAGGAGATCGGCGAACGGCTGAAGGGCGCCATTCTCGGTCAGTATTCTTACGACGTGGTCTCTTCTTTCCGCATCTCTACGCAGTATTATAACATTACATATAAATACGTCCTTTTGCCCGTGTATGTCGGGCACTGCAAATGGCGGCAGAAGGTTTACAACTTTTTTGTCAACGGGCTGAACGCCAAGGTCACGGGCAAAGCGCCCGTTTCTCCTCTCAAGGTGAGCATTTTGGTCGTGCTGGGCATCGCCCTCATCGTCGGGCTGTATTTCCTGTTCCGATACATGTCCTGACTTTTCGGCAGCTTTCCCTTTCTTTTCAAAAAATTTTTGCACGGCGTTCACGGCGCCGTGCTATCCTTATTCTATGCGTCCGTTATTTTTGCAAAACAGGTTCACCCGCCTGCAAAAACTTCTGCTTCTCGCCATCGCAGCGGCGGCGGTGTACCTGGCGGCTAACGTCCCGTATCTGGCGGAATACTTTTTCGCCCGCGGCCTCACGCGCGCGCTGAGCTTTTTTCTCGGCAAAATTTCCGCTCTGTTACCCTTTTCGCTGTATGAACTGACGGCGTTTTCCCTCATCCTCGGCGGCGCGGCGCTGCTCGTCGGCATCATTGTGCTGCTCCGCCGCAAAAGCTTTTGCAGACTCAGGCTCTGGCTGTACAGACTGGGCGTGGCGGCGCTGAGCGTTCTCATCGCTTTCGGCGTGTTGTATGCGCCGCTGTACAACCGTTTGCCCGTGCAGTCGGCGCTGGGGCTGGAAGAAACAGTCCTTACCGAAGAAAAGGTATACGAAGCGGCGCTCGGTTACGTGGAAGCGCTCAACGCTCTCTCTGCGCGGATGGAGCGGGACAGCGAGGGGAACATCCTTCCGTCGCTCACCTTTTCGGAGACGGCGGAACAGCTCAACGCCGCCTTTTCTGCGCAGGATGTCTCTTATTTTGCCTTTTACGATGTGAGTCCCAAGCCGGTCGCCTTTTCGGTGCTTTTGAGCTATCTGGGCATCACGGGCATCTATTTTCCCTTCTATGCGGAGGCGAACGTCAGTACAGACGTCCCGCCGTACACGCTGCCCGTCACGATGGCGCACGAAATGGCGCATGCCAAGGGCGTCTCGCAGGAAGGGGAGGCAAACGTCGTCGCGTACGTGCTCTGCATCTGTTCGGAAAACGACTACATCCGCTACAGCGGACTGATGAGTGCGGCGGCATCCCTCATCAACGCTCTGCCGCAGGAGCAGGCGGAAGAGCTCTCTTCCCTCCTTGCGGAAGAGGTCAGGAGGGAATACCGCAATGCAAGCGAGCATTACGCCCGTTACGAGGGCTGGATGGACACTGTCTCTTCCTTTTTCAACGATCTGTTTTTGAAGGCGAACGGCGTTATGGGTGGCACGCGCAGTTACAGCGATACCGTCCGCAGTCTCGTGTCGCTGTGGGAAAAACTGCAATCGTCGTGAACGATCAGCAAAGAGGGCGCCTTGCCGCGCCCTTTTTTTGCTTTCTGCGCGGGGCGTAAGGGGGAAGCGCGCGGGGGCGTTGACAAAACCGCCTGTCATATGGTATAATCTGCATTGAGGAAAAGACAATGAGTAGCAGTTGCATAGCAGCCATTTCCACGCCTCCCGGCAAAGGAGGGGTGGCGATCATCCGCCTCAGCGGCGACGACCCTCTGTCCGTGGCGGAAAAAATGTTCGAGCCCGCAGGCAAAGTGCCCGTGCGCAAATTTACGCCGCGCATGATGTATGCGGGGACGATCCAGGCGGAGACGTTCAGCGATTACGGGCTGTGCGTATTTTTCCGCGCGCCGCACAGCTTTACGGGCGAAAACGTGGTGGAATTTCACTGCCACGGCGGCACGAGCATCGCGCGCGGGGTTCTGCGCAGGGCGCTCTCCCTCGGCTGCCGCATGGCGGAAAAGGGCGAGTTTACCCGCCGCGCCTTTCTGAACGGCAAGCTCACGCTTGCCTCGGCGGAAGGGCTCATCGATATGATCAACGGCGAGAGCGAGGCAGAAGTGCGCGCGGGCTTTTTGCTGTACAGCGAGCGCCTCACCGCGCAGGCGCGCTCTTTTCAGGAACAGATCACGGAACTGCTGGCGG
>CALVHV010000012.1 GCA_944328845.1 uncultured Clostridia bacterium
TCTTGGTCAGGCCCGTGCGGAAACCCGTCTCGTGGAATCCGCCCTCGGGCGTGGGAATGTTGTTGACGAAGGAGAAAAGGCTTTCGGTAAATTCGCCCGTGTGCTGGACGGCAAACTCGATGAGGATGCCCTCCTTTTCCGTCTTGTACCCGATGGGGTTGAGGTACAGCGGCGTCTTTCCCTCATTGAGATACATGGCAAAATCGTGCAGGCCGCCGTCAAACTTATAGTTGACGACGATGGGCTTTTTGTCCTCGGGCACGCGCTCGTCCACGAGGTTGATCTCCAGCCCCTTGTTGAGGAATGCCAGCTCTTTCAAACGTTTGGAAACGACGTCGAAGTTGAAATTGACGGTATCGAACACGGCGGCATCCGGCTTGAAGCGGACCAGCGTGCCTTTTTTATCCGTCTTTTGCTTGGTGTCCTTCAGGTGCTCGTCGGGCACGCCGGACATATATTTTTCCTTCTTTTCGTCGTAATAGGAATGGAAGGACATGGTGTAAACGGTGCCGCGGTACACTTCCACTTTCAGCCATTCGGACAGGGCGTTGGTGACGGACGCACCCACGCCGTGCAGCCCGCCCGAAAAGGAATAGTTGTGCTCGTCGAACTTGCCGCCCGCGTGCAGCTGGGTGAACACCACTTCCACGCCCGAAACGCCCGTCTTGGGATGGATGTCGGTGGGGATGCCCCTGCCGTTGTCCTCTACGGACGCACTGCCGTCCTTGTAGAGTTTGACTTCCACGCGGTCGGCATAGCCGTTGGACGCCTCGTCGATGGCGTTATCGACGATCTCCCAAAGAATGTGGTGCAAGCCCTTGACGCCGGTGGAACCGATGTACATACCCGGGCGCAGGCGCACCGCGTCCAGCCCCTCGAGTATGGTAATATCTTCTGCGCTGTATTTCTTTTCTGCCATTGCTTCCTCCGTACAACAAACGCGGCGATCCGCAAAATCGCCCTACTATACGGATATTATACCATATCTTGCGTTTTTTTTCAATTAAAATCCACAAAATTCCCGCATTTCTTTCCGCTTGCCCCGCGGCAAAACGCAAAGCGCCCGCCGCAGCTTTTGCGGCGGGCGCTTCCAAATACGCGCCGCGCCCCGCAAAAAGCTTGCGGGGCGCGGCAGAAAAGCCGCCCGCAGGCGCGGCGCGCCTGCGGGCGGAAAAAGACAGTTCTTTCAGCGGCTGCGGCACTCCACGCTCTTTAAAAAGGCGGAGATCTCGCGCATCGCTTCGTCGAAGTGCTCGGGCTCGTTTAAAAACTCGTGGCGGCTGCCCTCGATGAGGTGCATGCTCACCCGTTTCATGCCCTGTTTTTTATAAAAATCGTACAGCCTGCCCACGCCCTTTTCGCCGCCGACGGGATCGTCCGCGCCAGAAATGAGCAGAAGGGGCAGTTCACGATCCAGCTTTTTGGCGTTTTCTGCCTTGTACAGCCCCGAAAGCCCCTTAAAAAAGCACGCAAAAAAATTGTTGCTGCACACAAAATTGCAGCCCGGGTCTTCCCTGTACTTTTCGTTACTCTCGCGGTTGGTGGAGAGCCATTGCCAGTCCCCCTCGCCGATCTTTTTGTCATAGCCGCCGAACACGACCGAATTGACAAATTTAGCGGGTGCATCCTTGCCCCTGAACGTCCCGCTCAGAGAGGAAAGCGCCCTGCCCAGAGCGACGGCTGCGCCGTTCTGACGGGAACTGCCCGCGACGATCGCCCCGTCGACAAAGCGGGAAAAACGCTGGATAAACGCCTGCGTGAGAAAAGAACCGTACGAAAACCCGAAGAGAACGTAGCGGATGCCGGGATACTTTTTGCCGTAATGCTCGGCGATGCCCGCCATGTCTTTGAGGGTATCTTCGAACATATCCCCCTCGGCATACCCGGGAGTCTCCGCGTCCGTGTCGCCGTGCCCGCGGTGATCGTCCGCGACGACGATGTATCCCGCTTCGTTGAGCGCGTGCGCAAATTTTTCGTACCGCGCCGCGTATTCGTTCATGCCGTGCGCGATCTGCACCACGCCCGCGGGGTCGGCAACGTCCGTCCATTCCCGCACAAAGATCTCCTTGCCGTCGTAAGATGTAAAAACCATAAACGCCTCCTCTTTTTTCTATTGTAACGCAAATTCCGCCGTTTGTAAAGGGCGCAAAGAAAATTGTTCCCTTTTTCTTATATTTTGCGGAAAAGCAAAATATACTAATCGCATGGGAGGGATCATGAAAAAAATTGTTCTTACGGGCGGAGGAAGCGCGGGTCACGCCGTGCCCAACCTCGCCCTTCTGCCCCGCCTGCAGGGGCGTTTTCAGGTTTTTTACCTCGGCACGGAGGGCGTGGAAAAGCGCATCTTTGCGCCGACGGGCATCCCCTATCACACCCTTTCCGCCGTCAAGCTGGTGCGGGGAAGCGTGGTCAAAAATCTCCTGCTGCCCGTACGCCTTTTACAGAGCGTGCGGCAGGCGCGGCGCGTGCTGCGCGAGCTGGCGCCCGACCTGCTCTTTTCCAAGGGCGGATACGTCGCCCTGCCCGCCGTACTGGCGGCAAAAAAACTGGGCATCCCCGTCCTGACGCACGAATCCGACCTGACCCCGGGGCTTGCCAACAGACTGATCGCGGGCAGATGCCGCGCCGTGCTGACCAGCTTCCCCGAAACGGCACAGCGGCTGAAAAACGCAAAGTTTACGGGCTCGCCCGTGCGGGAGGAACTGTTTACGGCAGAAAGAGGCGCCGCCCTGAAAAAATACGGCTTTTCGGGGAAGAAGCCCGTCCTGCTCTGTTTCGGGGGCGGGAGCGGCAGCGCCGCCATCAACGCCGCACTGGACAAAGCGCTGCCCGAACTGTCCGACTGGGATGTTTTGCACATCCGCGGGAAAGGAGATCTGACCAAAAAAGAGGGGTACGTCCCCCTCGAATACGAGCAAGACATGGCGTCTGCCTATGCCTGTGCGGACTACGTGCTCTCGCGGGCGGGCTCGAACACGCTGTTTGAACTGCTCGCCCTAAAAAAGCCCGCCCTGCTGGTTCCGCTGGACAACCGACGCTCGCGCGGGGACCAGGCGCAAAACGCCGAGTATTTTCTTAAACGGGGGCTGTGCCGCGTCCTGCCCGAAAAGCAGCTGAGCCCTTCCCGACTCGTGCGGGAATTACGGCTCCTCGCCGCCGACAAAGACCTGCCCGCCCGTCTGGCGCGCGCCCCTTTCACACCCGCCAACGAGCGCATCGTGCGGGAAATAGAGCAGGCGCTCTCCTCTTTCAGCCCGCAAACGCCCCGATAAATTCCACGCGCACGTCGCCGTTATTGCAGTTTATGCGCAAAAACTTTTCCCCGCCCGCCTTGTTTGCAGGAAGATTGCACTCTCCTTTTTTGGTCTTGCAGTCTATGGAAAAATCGTCCCAGCCCCCTACCAGAGAGCCGACGATGTCGCCGTTTTTTGCGCTTGCCTCCAGGCCTTTCCCTACCGAGACCGCGTTCAGCGAGATATCCCCGCCGTTTGAGGACAGGGACAGTTCCCCTCCGATCTCCACGTCCGAAAGGACAAGTTTTTCGTTGGTGACGGAAATGCTCAGATCTTCCGGAACACCCTTCGGAATGCGGATACGGATGCGCCTGTTTTCAAGAGAAGGCTTTGTTCCGAAATAGTCCGTCCAAACCTTGTCCGTCACGAGAGACATGACCAGCTCCCCCTCTTCGGAAAGGGAGATCTCAAAATGTTCTTTCTCGCTTTCGCTGTAATAGATGCCGATCTCCGTGCCCTCGCAACTTTCCACCTCCACTTCCCTGTCCGCCGCCGAAAGTGTGAGAGATCTTACGCTCTCCGCGTCCGCAGAGTAGCTCTTTTGTACAAACTCCTGCTCCTCACACCCTGTAAAGACAAACAGGACGCAGACAACCGCCGCCAACAAAGGCAAAATCTTTCTTTTCATCCTAATACTCCTTTTTTGTTTGACTCCATTCACCGATCGATGCTATAATCAGGATAAACCTTTGTGTAACACAAAAGTCAAGGAAAAACAAGGCGCATGAAAAAAATTTTTTCGGTGAGCGAGGCGGCGCGTGAAGCAGGCATGACGACGGAAACGCTGCGCCATTATGACAGGATCGGGCTAGTCTCTCCGTGCCGAACGGACGAATGGACGGGATATCGGTATTACTCGGAGAGAGAACTGGTGCAGCTGAGCACGGTGCACGCCCTGCAATGCATGGGGCTTTCGCTGCAGGAGATCAAAAACATCCTTTCACTGGACGGCCTGGATAAACTTACGGCGGCGCTGGAAGAGGCGATGCGCCATGCCGACGAAAAAATAGCGGAGCTGGTCGCCGCCAAAGACCGCATCGGCAGGGCGCAAAAATTTTATATGGAAAAACAGAGGGCGTACCCGACGGAAGACGGATACTTCGTGCGCCACATCCCGAAGCGGGCGATCCTCCTTTCTGACACGCTGCAAACGCCCGACCTGGACAACCTGTGGGATTATCATCGGCACTTCTATCCCCTTCTCGGACGGGAGGAGAGGGAATTATTTTCTTTCGAAGACTTAGCGGGTGTCTGTCTGAGCGATGAGGGCAGGCATATGTTTGCCCTCTGCAAAACGTACGGAGCCGCAAACGGCCTCCGCTTCCTGCCCGAAGGCAGATATTTATGCCGCGTCTGCCCGCCCGAGGATGCCGACAACGCTGCGCAGGCGCTGAAGCAAAGGGCTCGGGAATTATGTGGCACATCGCCTTCCTTTACCCTGCAGATCGTATTGCTCACCGGGATCCTGCACTGGAATTACGAAATACAAGTCCCGCTTGAAGAAGGCGGCGACTCGGAAAAAAAGCGCTGAAAAGAAAGGGGCGCCGCGGCAAAATTGCCGCGGCGCCCCCGTTTTTATGCCGAGACCGCTCGTTTATGCATTTTTGACGGCGAATCCGTGCGCCTTTAAAAAACTGAAAGAGAGAGGCAGCCATGTGCGGATATGTGCAAACATGGGATCGGAGACGTCTTCCGTGTACACCTCTTCGTCCGAGGTGGACATGCCGTGCCAGCCCTTTTCGTAAATATGCATCTCCACGGGAACGCCCGCTCTGTGCAGCGCGCTGTACAAGAGGAGAGAATTTTCCACGGGAACGCAGTTATCTTCTGTATTTGCCCAGAGGAAGGAGGGGTTTGCGGAGGGGCGGACTTTCTTTTCGAGGGAGTAGTCGTCCCTGTTTACGACGTCGGCGCAGAAATTATCGAAAGACCCGCCGTGCGAGATGTGTTCTCCGTTGCTGACGACGGCGTAAGAATAGATGGACGCATCGGGGCGGATGAGTTCGCAATCCTTTCCGAACGCCTTCTGCAGAGCGGGATCGTCCCACAAAAGCGAGATGCACCCGCACAGGTGCCCGCCTGCCGAAAAGCCGACGGCGGCGATATGCCCGCCGTCAATGCCGAGCTTGTCCGCTTCCCGCCGCAGGTACATCATTGCCATGCCCGCCTGCAGGATCTGCGCGGGGTAATGGCGGTGGGGCGCGATGTCATAATCGAGCACAAAGCAGTCGAAACCCTGCGCAAAGTATTGCAGGGCGATGGGCTCCCCTTCACGCAGGGAGACGAACGCATAAGCACCGCCGGGGATGATGAGAATGGCGGGGCGCACCTTGCCCTTTCCCATCTCGGGCGAGAGATCGCCGTGGCGGTAAGAGCAGAGATATCCGCCCTTTTCGCCCTTGCGTCCGATACCGGACCATGCGTATAAGTCGATTTTTTCCGTGATCATTTTCCTTTCTCCTTACAAAGTGATCTCGTCTATTTTTTTGAGCTGCTCCGCCATGAAATTTTTGTCGACGCGCAGATCTTCCAGGATCTGCGCGGAGCGGGAAGCACCGATGATGACGCTGGCGACGTCCTCGTCGTGCAGCAACCAGGAGACCGCCATTTCCGCCAGCGACTGGCCGCGCGCGGCGGCGACCTCATTGAGAGCGGCGACCTTTTGCAAAACCTCGTCCGTGAGCGACTCTTTTTTCAGGTTCATGTTCAGGTTCATGCGCGAATCCTGCGGGATGCCGTGCAGATACTTGTCCGTGAGCAAACCCTGCGCCAGAGGACTGTACGCGGTGAGCGCAAAGCCGTTTTCGCGCGCAAATGCTTTCAGACCGCTCGTCTCCGCCGTACGGTCGAGCAGGGAATAGCGCACCTGATTGAGCACAAATGGGACTTTGTTTTCGCGCAGGAGCGCGCACATCTGCTTTGTCTGCTCCAGCGTATAGTTGGAAATACCCACGTACAGCGCCTTTCCGCTGTCTACGATGTGTTTGAGGGCGAGCGCCGTCTCCTCCATGGGCGTTTCGGGGTCGGGGCGGTGATGATAGAAGATATCCACATATTCCACACCGAGGTTGACGAGGCTGCGGTCGAGACTGGCAATAAGATGTTTTCTGCCGCCGTTCCCGCCGCCGTACGGGCCGCGCCACGCCCCGAAGCCCGCCTTGGTGGTGATGATCAGTTCGTCGCGGTACCCGTGCAGATCGCGCGCGAGGATGCCGCCGAAATTACGCTCCGCCGCGCCGCTGACGGGGCCGTAGTTGTTGGCAATGTCGAACACCGTGATGCCGTTGTCAAAGGCGGTGAAGATCATGTCCCGCATGTTCTCTACGCTGTCCGTCGAACCGAAGTTGTTCCACAGCCCGAAAGAGAGGGCGGAAAGTTTGAGCCCGCTCCTGCCCGCCCGACGGTATTCCATCTCATCGTACCGTTCCTGCGAAGGCGCATAGTTGTTGTTGCGCCTGCACATCTGCATCATCTGCTTTGCATCCATCTCTTTCCTCCCCTCCCGCAGGCTTGTCCGCAGGGGATTTTTTGTTCTTTCCTATTCTATAAAACGAAGGGGAAAAAGTCAATAGTTTGCTAAAATTTTTCCGCTTATTCGTACTCGGAATAATCGCGGCGGGGCTTTTCGTTTTTACAGACGGGACGGCCTCCCTTCAGATCGACAAAGATGACGTCCTCCCCGATCTTGGAAATGCTGCGCAGAGGGATAAAAAGATCGTTGCGGTGCAAAAAGGAAAACTTTCCGCCCGGCACCACGATGCCGAAAAATTTACCTTCGGGAAAGCTGAACACGACGTCGCATGTCTTTCCCAGATTTTTTCCGTCCGCGAGATTGATGACCGGCTTTACGCGCAATTCCCGATAAGAGTATTCCATGGCGCTCCTTTGCCGCGGCGAGCGGCGCTCTTTTTTTCATTGTATGCGCAGAGGGCAAAAAAGGTGCCTGTCCGCGCCAAAACGGCACGCAAAAGCGGCGCAAACCGCCGCGATTATCTTCAACCGCCGCACCCCCGACGCTCTCCCCGCTGTTTCAAAAACCGCCGCAAAAAGCGCTTTGACAGCCGCCGCCCCTATCCTCAATCTCCACCCAACGGCCGCCGAAAATGCTTTGCGGAAAATTTTGCAAAAAAAGAGCGGACGCCATGCCCTTTCGGCTGCGTTCCGCTCATTCTGACGAAATTATTTATTTGTCGAACCCGAACAGTTTGTCCGCGACCTCGCGGATCTTGCCCGCCGTTTCCTGTACTTCTTTGCAGCTGCGCACGATGGCGACCTTTTCCTCGCCGAGAAGCTTAAAAAGCTCGAAATATTTCTGCCGCACCCGCTCCATGTTGTCCAGCTTTTCGTACCGCTCGACGGTGCCTCGCCTGCTGACGCGGCCGAGACTGACCTGCGGGTCAATGTCGATGTAGATGTTGATATCAGGGCGGAGCTGTTCGGCGCAGAGACTGTTTGTCTGCATCACCCAGTCCAGACTGACGTGCGCCCCGTTGTAGGCGTACGAGGAGAGATAATAGCGATCGGAAATGACGGTGATGCCCGCTTCCAGCTTGGCGAGGATGCCGTTGACAGGATTGCTGAGATGATCCAGTCTGTCCGCCACAAACAGCGCGGCGATCGTCCTCTCGTCCGCGGGGATCCTGCCCGTCATGCACTGATGGAGCAGAGAACCGATCGGTCCGTCCGTCGGCTCGAAGGTGGTATATACGGAGACCCCCTTTTCGCGCAGGTAGTTGGCAAGCAGTTTGATCTGCGTGCTTTTGCCGCTGCCGTCGATCCCCTCAAAAACGATAAATTTACCTCTCTGCATGGCATTCTTCCTCCTGCGTTGTACTCCATATTACTCTACCACAAACGCGCAAAAAATTCAAGCGGAATTGCCCCCTTTCCCCCCGCGCTTTTCTTTTCCCCGCCCCAAGCAACAAAACGCAAAAAAAGCGCCCGCAAAATATGGACAAAGGCGTACCCGACAAAATACCCCGCTGCAAGAAAAAACGCAAAAAAAAGCGCCCGCAAGCGGGCGCTTTTGAATTATTTTTACTTGATAAACACTTCGAACGCGGCGCGCATCTTATCGAACGCCTTCTGCGCGGAAGCTTCGTCCTTGGCACGGACGGAATAATAGATCTTGAGTTTGGGCTCCGTTCCCGAAGGGCGCACGCAGATGAAGCTGCCGTTTTCCAGCTCGTAATACACCGCGTTGGTCTTGGGGATGTTGAGCGTCTCTTCGGTGCCGTCCGCAAGGCGGCGCACGGAAGAAGAATAATCGCGCACGGCGACGACGTTGTAAATATCGAACTTCTCCGCCTTTCTCGTCTTGAGCGAATCGACGAGCGCGTTCATCTCTTTCATGGCATTCAGCCCGTCGAACTTGATAGAGATGTTTTTGTCCAGAACGTATCCGTAATGGGAATAGATGTCCTGCAATCTGCCGTACACCGACTGTTTTTTATAGGTGTAGTAGCAGACCATTTCCGCACAGAGCATGCTGGCGACGACGGCGTCCTTGTCGCGGCTGCCTTCCGTGCCGCGCAGATATCCGCAGCTTTCCTCAAACCCGAACAGGAAGGTATGCGAACCGTCTGCCTCATATTCTTTGATCTTTTCGCCGATAAATTTGAACCCGACGGGGACGTCGACGATCTCCACGCCCATCCCGTCGCAGATGGCCTTTGCCATGCCCGTGGTGACAAAGCTCTTGACCACGATGCCGTTGGCGGGAAGTTTTCCGTCCTCTTTGAGACGGGTGAGGATATAGTCGAGCAGCAGGATGCCCACCTGGTTGCCCGAAAGCGCGACGAACTCGCCCTTATCGTCCTTGATGGCTACGCCGAGACGGTCGGAATCGGGGTCGGTACCGAACACGACGTCCGCGTCGATCTTCTGCGCCAGCGCGATGCCCATGGAGAGCGTCTCCTTGAACTCGGGGTTGGGCACTTCGACAGTGGAGAACTCGGTGTCCTTTTTCACCTGCTCGGGAACGACGGTCACGTTGATCTTCAGCTTTTTGAGGATGGTGGTAACGGGAATATAGCCGCTGCCGTGTACGGGCGTATAGACGAGTTTGAGGTCCTTCCCCACCGTCTTGACCGCCTTGGGCGAGAGGGTGAGTTTGCAGATCTTTTTGTAATAGCTCTTATCCACGGAGGCGGGAACGCGCTTGATGAGCGAGTTGTTTGCGCCCTTGACGGAGAAGTAATCGGTGATCTTTTCGATAAATCCGACGACGACCGCAGTGGCTTCGGGCGACATCTGCGCACCGTCCTCGCCATACACTTTGTAGCCGTTGTATTCCTTCGGATTATGGCTGGCGGTGATCATGATGCCCGCCACGGTACCCAGCCTGCGCACGGCGTACGAGAGCATGGGCACGGGATGCACGTCGTCGAACAGATAGGCAACGATGCCGTTTGCTGCCAGCACTTCCGCCGAGGCGCGCGCAAATTCGTCCGATTTGCGGCGGGTGTCGTAAGAGATGACGACGCCGCGCTTCATGGCACTTTCGCCCAAAGACTTGACGTATTCCGCAAGGCCCTGCGTGGCGCGGCGAACGGTGTACACGTTCATCATGTTGGTCCCGTAACCGATGATGCCGCGCATGCCCGCCGTGCCGAATTCCAATTCGGCGCCGAAACGGTATTCGATCGCTTTTTCATCCCCCGCTACGGAAGCAAGTTCTGCCTTTCCCTCCGCATTGAGCGCAGGGTTCGCGCACCAGTCGCGATAGACTGACTTATGATCCATAATCAAACCTCCGAAAATACAAAACTGAAAATATTCCGACCGCACAGAACCGACGCCGCACGGTTAAGACCTCAGATCTCGAAATCGTCATAAAAATCTTCGCCCGAACGCTGTTTGGGCTGCACGATCTTGTCCTCCCCCAAAAAGTACTTGCGGTTGCCGTAGGTGTAATAGCCGACAAACTGGATGTTGATGAGGAGAAGATAGGACATGGGCACGGTGATGAAGAGAGCCGCCCCAAAGGTGACAAGTGCAAACAGGATGTTGAGGCACCAGATGAGCAGACAGGATACGATGTAGGAGGAAAACAGCTGAGAAAAGCGCTCCTTGGTGAAAGAAAAGGTCTTTTTCATCGCCACCGAAAGCTTTGCCTTTTCCGTTACGAACGCGGGCACCACATCGTTGAACAGCGTGAGTTTGACCGCCTGCGCACACAGGAAGATGGCAACGGACACCATCATCGCAGCACTCGCCGCAACGATTGCCACGGAAATGATGTTTAGCAGCGCGATGAGCACCACGTAACAGAGCCCGAGCACCAGCAGATCGTACACAAACGTGATCGGCACGTACACTACCTGCCACAGTGCCGCCCTGCCGAGATTGCTGATATAGGCGGAGAAGAAAGAAGTTTTGGCGTAGCTGGACATCCTGTCCCCGACGAGGGAACCGAAGGCGAAGTTGCCGATGCCGTCCAGGAATTTGCCGACCAGCACGATGACGACGGTCGCCACCACGAAAAAGACGATGTTCGGCGTCTTTGCCGCGATAAACGAACCGAGCACGACCATGTGCTCCTGCAAGAGGGGCGCAAAACCGTTGAGGAACTCGACGTCGCCCGTCGCGATCGCCTTGAAAAACTGATTGATCAGATCCAGCACGTCCTGAAAGGGCTGGCTCGAAATGAGCATGTGCAAAGTAGGATACACCAGCGCAACGCTCAGGGCAAGGACGATGACGGAAACAAGCAGCTTGTATAAGATGAGTTTATACGTCATCAGGAAATTATCGACAAGCAGATGAAAAGCGTTTTTGAAGATCATGTCTCATCCCTCAGAATTTTTTTTGCAGATCGGCGCGCTCTTCCCCCGTCAGGCGGAAATAAGCGACGAACATCAGCGCGGAATAGTACAGCATCAGCAGCAGGAACAGGATCTCCTCGATGAGAAAGACGGGCACCTGCACGTGCATGGGAGCGAACACCCCCACCACCAGAAGCGTGACCACGCCGCTGACGGCGCCGGGCACAAATACTGCCAAAAACAATCCCCCCTTCTTGCCCGCGTACAGCTGGTTGGAGTAGGAAAGTGCGTCCATAAAGTTATAACCCGTGATCAACAGGCAGGGAAGCCACAGCAAAAAGATGGAGGCAAGATACGAGATGAGGGCAAGCATGACAAAATACACCAACACCGCCGCAACCGAACCGGCCGCACCGCTGAACATCAGCGTAGAGCCGTAGATCAGCCCCGACGCGATCAATGCCCACAGCTCGTACATGGCAAGAAAAAGCACCCCCACAACGAGAGTGGAGAGAAAATTTGTATTGAACCTGCCCCAGATGCCCTTGAAAGAGCGCGAACCGATGCGCATGTGTTTTTCGATGAAGCCGAAAAGAAGAGGCAGACAGATCACCAGCAGAATGAGGCAGATCACAGAAAACACCCAGCCCCTCGCATTGACAAAGGACAGGAAAGAAAACACCTGTAAAAATTCGGGGTTTTCTGCCGAAAGGAGCGCCTGCGCCAGTGCGCGGATGTTTTCCAAGTCCAAAGACGCCGCAAAAAAATAAGACGGGATCAGTGCAAAGACAAAGATAAACAGAAAATTTTTGAAGATGTATTGAAGTGTAGCGGCTATCGATCTCACGTTTCCTGTCCCGGCGCGCCCCTGCGTATTTTGTAAAAAAGGCGCGCGGATACCGCCGCAAAAGCGATATCCTAATATATATTATATAATAAAAATGCCACGATGTAAAGCCTTTCTTTTATTTTGTGCCAAAAAAATGTGTTTTTACCCGCCCGAAACAGACAAATTGTAAAAAAAACGGCGGTACGTACCGCCGTTTTTGATGCAAAACGCCTGTTATTGATCTTTCATGATGGCAAGCAGGCGCAGCAGATAAAAATAATAGTCGCCGAGGTAATCCATGGCGATCTCGTCCTTTCCCAGATCCTCGTACGCCTGAGAAAGGTCGTCGTAAGAGAGATAATATTCCTTGACGCGCAGATATCTGTCGCGCGCGTTGAGCGAGTAATCGGCGTCGTAGGGCGCTTCCGAAGGGTCGATCCCCTCGCCCGTGCCGCTGCCCGAAACGTTTTCCGCATACAGCGCGAGCAGGCTTTCGTCCAGTTCGTCCTGGATCTTTTTCAGGCGCGCCTCGTTGTCCTCTTTCAGCTGTGCGAGTGCCCCCGTAAGGATGCTCGAACGCAGGGTGCGGTTTTCGGCGGCGGCGTACACTTTCTGCCTGCACGCCTCCTCATACTCGCGCACCGCCTCCTCGCTCTCCTCGTTTGCCGCGGCGACCAGCTTTTCTACCGCCGCATTGACTTCCTCTTCCGTCATACGTCATCCTCCCCTCTGTGAAATACCGCCGAAAGCGAGTACAGTTCGCACTCCTCCGCCTGCACGCGGAAGGAAAAGGCGGTGCCCGCCAGGAGCACCCGCTTTTTTTGCAGCCCTCCCGAAAAGACGAGCACGCGGTTGCTCTCCTCGCTTTCGATGTACAGGACAAAAGGGCCCGCGGAGCGCACCCGCACTTCCGCCAGCAGGGCGCGGCAGCCAAACGGCTCGACGGGCGGGCTCTGCCAGATACGGCTTACCATCTCGCCCAAAAAATATCCCCGCTCAGTCACGGCGTACGCCTTCCCTCCGTGGGTAAAGTACACTTTGTTTCCAACGCAGACCAGCCCTTCCAGCTTTCTGGGGAACAGATACCCGCGCCCCTGCACGTCGAACACACCCACACCCTCCTCTTCAGTGCCGTCGGGCAGGGTGTACTTTCCGCGCAGGATGTACTTGTTCCCGCAGGCGGCCGCGCGCGTTGCGGCAAAGTCCGTGTGCGGTGCAAAAAATTCGGAATAACCATTGACTCTGGCATCACCAAAGACGTGGAACCCGTCCTCCGCCAGCCAGAACAGGGCGCTCTGCGTCGCCGCCGCGCTCCCGCCGCAGACGCGCGCGCAGGAGAGCACGTCCTCGAAAGCAAATTCTTCCTCGTCGCCGTGCGCCGTGAGTTTCTGCAACCCGTATTCGCGCAGGACATACACCTCGTTTTTGACAAAAAACAGGTGCAGGATCTTTCCCTTGGCGTCCGGGCAGTCGATATAGCCCGCCTTGCCGCGTTCCTCTGCCTGCTCTTCGTAGTCGTCCGGCGCGCCGAAATACAGTCTGACGCCGTCTGCCGTGCGCCACAGCCTGCCGTAGGCGAATACCGCCGTGCGGAAAGGCAGAGGCAGGCTCTGCGCCCCCGCCGCGCTCACGCGCGCGCACGCCGTCCCGTCCGAAAGGAGCATTCCCTCGCCGTCGGGCAGGGGCAGACACGCGGGGATGTCCGTAAAGGAGATGCCGGTATCCCCCATATCCGCGCCCGCATACAGTTCGCCCGTAGGCGCGTATGCCGCGGCCGCCTGCCCCGCGCGGAAGAATGCGGAGATCTGCGCTTCCGTGCCGATATCCACCTCTTCGCTGCCGATCCCGCCGCCGAGAAAGCCCTCCCCCTCGCGGAAATGGATGAGGTATCCCCCCTCTTCCGCCCCAGCACGCAAAGGGATGTTCACCCGCTTTGCGTACGAAGAGCACTGCAAGGGCTGTTTCTGATATACTTTCATATCCACCTCCGCATTTTCAGACGGCCGCCCCGTTCCCTGCATGCGCAGGCGAGCGCATCGCGGTAGCGCTTATCCAGAAGGGTGGCTTCCTGCATCATGCCCGAAAGCAGCGCAAATTCGCACGCCGTGCCCAGCGCCAGCAGACGCCCGTCTCCCTTCAGATTGAGTTCCGCCTCGTCCTCTTCCGTCTTGACGGAGGGGCGGTAGCTGTATTCCACTTTCAGCGCGCCGACAGGCGTTCTGATCCCCTCTTCGGCGACGGTAAACTCCGCCTTGGCGCCCGCGGCCGTGCGCACGGACAAAATTTCGACGGGCGGCTTTGCAAACAGGCCGTATGAGATCTCCCCGTCCGAATCGAAGTCCTGTAAGCGGCGCAGGGGGAGGTAGTCGAGCGCGATCTCGTTTTCGGTGAGATTGTAGCACTGCAGCAGCGTCTCCGTTTCCCGTTGCTGTTCGGGAAGATTTTCCGCGCTGACCCCGCCGAGGAAGTCGGCGAGGTCACGCCTCCCGCTCAGTTCCGCCGCCAGCGCCATGATCTTTTTGACTGTCATATTCCCCTCCTTTTAAAAAATCGGGGCGCGGCGAACGCCGCGCCCCGACGCATTGCCCCGCGCTTATTCTTCGGTGATGCCGGAGAGCATCGCCTGTCCGCAGGGACGGGTGCAGATGAGATCTGCGTACTTGACCAGGGTCGCCGTATACAGCGGCTTGCCGGGCACCTGTTTGAGCACCTTGCCGTCGTCGCCTTCCAGCCACTTCCAGTCGCAGAGCTGGTGCAGGCAGAAGTCGTCCGTATTGAGCAGATACATCGTGCCGTCGGGGCAGAAGCGGTCTGCCACGACGGGGATGCCGTTGTAGGTGATCGCCTTATACCCGCCCGCAAGCACTTCGGGATCGGTGAGCGAACGGGATGCGCTGAGCGCCTTCTGCAACGCGCGCTTGACGCCCCAGCTGCACACGATGAAGTTGACGCGGCTGCCCGCCGTCTCCTCCAGCTTGTCGATCGCTTTCTGGATGACGGTCTCGCTGATGGCGCCCACCGAGCTTTCCATGTACGGGATCATCCATTTGTGGGTGCTTCTGTCCAGCCCGTACAGGGTGCCCGAGTTCTTGAAGATGGCGCCCAACCCCGTGAGTTCGAGGTTATACGAGCCCTGCACGACGACGAAATCGTCCGCATCCACGCCCGTCAGCGCGCCGCCGGAGAGGACAAACGTCTTTGCGTCCCTATCCACCGACGTGATCCTGCGCCCCGTGACGCCCGAAACGGGAGTGCCCTCCGCATCGTAAACGTCGACGGTCATGCCCTCGATGATGTTTTTGACAGAATCCGCCGTCACCGTGTTGCCGGAAACGGACGAGACGGTGCACAGCTTGCCGCTGCCGTCGCCGAAGAGCATCCTGCCGAAGTTGAAGGAAGAGGACTTGATGAGCCCTTCCATCTCCGCATTGAGCAGATTGACAAAGGCGCCCGCGCTGTTTTCGGAAGCGCGTACCGCCTTGTCGCTGATCTCCACCGTGCCGTAGAGGTTTTTGAGGGTGGTGACGAACTGCTCGTAATTGTTGCCCGCGGCGGCGGGGAGTTCCCCCTCCTCCGTGCCGGCGCCTACGCCGCCGTTGACGCCGTACTGCGCCAGTCTGCGCACTTCCTTGCCCCAGACGTCTGCCGTGCTCTTTTTGATCTGCGCGAGCAAGGGGTTGACGGACGTATCCAGCTGTTCGGAAACGACGCCGAGATAGAAGCTTTTTAATGCGTTATCCGCACTTGTCATTGTTACCATTCTGCTTTCTCCTTACAAAATCTTTTGCCGCCCGCTTTGCGGCGGCGGTTGCAAATCCCGCACAACGTCATGCGTTTTTCACGTCATCCGTTTTTGCGGAAAAGTTCCTGCGCGAGCCTGCCCGCTTCTTCCAGCGAGCGCACGCGCGGCGCGGGTGCGGGAGCGTGCCCGCCCCCGTCCGCCATGATGACGGGCGCCGAACGCGAGGCGAGATATTTTTCCACAGCCGCCCCGATCAGCTGCTCGTCCGTCTGCGGCTGCTGCCGCCCTTCCCCCGCGGGCGCGGGCGGCGCATCGTTCTCGCCCTGCACCCGTCCCTCCAATTCGCGCAGACGCTGACTGCGGCGGGTAAATTCTGCTTCCAGCGAATTGTACGCGTTCAGAAGGGCATCCGCGCTTTTGAATTTTCCGAACGCGCCTGCCGCGCCGCTTTCCGTGCGGACCTGCGTCCCCTGCGCCGTGACGTCCGGGTCCCGTTGAATGTTTTCCTTCTCCATAAACGTCCTCCCGTTATTTTAAAATGCCTTTGGCATCACTGCCCCGTTTGACTCTGCGCCTGTTTATGCTCGCGCAGATGCTTTAAAAACCTTTCCTTGCTTTCGGGGTGCTCCTTGAACTCGTCCGAAAGCAAAAACCGCGTGTGCTCGGTGATGTGCACGGCGTGGTCGTCGAACTCGTCCGCGGACACCTCCCCCTGCAGGAGCCGCAAATTCTCCTCCGCCGCCTTGTTCTTGTGCAGGGGCAGCAGCCCGCGCGTGCTGTCCAGCCCGCCGAAACCGAGTGCGTCCAGCACCCGTTCGCGCGTCTCTTCCGAAACTTTGCCGTCCTCGCCCGCAAACAGGCCCATGTTATACATCTCGTAGATGAGCGAACGGCGCTTGGAAGGAGAGTTCGCCTCGTCCGTCTCCGCCTCGAACACGACGTCGTCCGACGTGATGTCCGCCGCGGAAAAATAATACATCTCCACTCTTCTGCCCTCGCCCGTCATGCGCATCAGCCGTTTTTCCCCGGCAAACTGGCGCATCAGCCGCAGGATCTGCCTGCCTACCCCCTTCACCGCGCGGCGGATGCTGTCCGTCGTGACGGCGAGGCGGGTGTCGTCCAGGTCGATCAGAAGCTGCAGCCCCGTCGCGCTGGTCACGTGGGTGCGGTTCTGCGTGGTGGACGAAAGCTCGCTCACCCCGCTGACGAGGATAAACTCGTCCAAAAGTTTTTCTTCCTCCTCTTCGAACTCGGAGGGAAGGCTGTCCGCGCCCATCATTTTGGGCGGCTGCGCGCCCTGCCTGTACACGAGTACCTTTCCGGGCGGCAACCCCTCTTCCAACAGTTCTTCGGTATCCACCGAGCCGTCCTCGACGGCGAGCACGCCCATCGTCAGGCGGTTGAGGAACTCGTGCTTGCGGTTTTTGACCGCGTTGTAAGCGCGCTGGACGGGGATCATGCGGTCGATGATGCTGCCCCCGAAAAAGGCGCCCGAAAAGGGAACGGCGCACTGTTTGACAAAGGGATAGGTGCGCGTGCCGCCCTCGCCGTTTTCGTAGGGCAAGTCGCCGTAATGCACCAGTCTGTCCCCCGCGGCAATGATCAGCCTGCCGTTGGGGAAGGCGCTGCTGCTCTTTTCGTAATACTCGTACACGAGCGCGCAGTTTTTACGCACGCCGCCCGCAAACTGTCCCCCTCCGCCCGCAAAGTTCGAAGCGGACATCTGCGGCGCCAGCGAAAACTCGCGCACGTCCTGCCCCGCCACCCGCACGCCGTACCGTTCGAAGATCTCGGAGACAGGCAGTGCTTTGACGTGCATGATGCTGCCCTGCTCCTCCACCTTTTCCACCGAAACGTCCTCGGGATAGATCTCGAAGGGAGAGACCGCCGCAATGCGCACCTTCCCCTCCGCGCCGCCGCCGCGCACGTCCCACAGCACCTTGTAAAAGGCGGTGCCGCACGTCTCGCTCCACAGCGTGGCGCGGGTGATGACGTCCTCGAAGGCGCACTCCTCGCACACCGATCGCAGTACGTTTGCCGAGATCTTTGCCGTCTGCAAGTCCCTCTCCTCCCCCGTCACCGCACGGACGGAGAGAGCGGGCCGCACTTGCGCCAGTTTGGCGCAGCGTGTGTCGATGGCGGGCGCGATGTGGTTGAACACCCGCCTCGTCATCCACCAATACTGCGGCTGTTCCTCTTCCAGCTCGCCCGACGCGGCCATGCCGCAATACTGGTTGCCGGACAGAAAATTCATGTTCAGTTCCCAGCCGCGCTCGAGAAAACGCCGCGCTTCCTGCCTTTCCGCAAAGGTATTTTGCAAAAAGCGGACCGTCTCCTCTTCAAACTTCCTCTCAAAGGACTTCGCCTGCCGCACGGCGGGGTTTTCCCCGCCCAGCACCTGCGCCGTTCCCTTGCTCTTTGCGCCCGTGACGGGCGCTTCCTGCCTCTGCATCAGTTCTCCTCCTCCATAAGTTCGCGCAAAAGCCTCTGCCGCTCCTCTTCCAGCTTTTCGTCGCTGAGCTGCTCGAGCGGCTCTTCCGCGTCCAGCAGCATCTTTGCCGCCTGGATGTCCGGCGGCACGCTCTTTTTCGTCACCTTCCTCTTCAGTAAGACGGCTTCCCCCTCGTTGAAGCCGTATTCCTCCACCACCTCGTCCGTCTCGTAGCCGAGGGCGCGGCGGACGAGCGCTTTTCTGACGGGATCTTCGCTCACGGAACCTCCTTTGCAAGGTCAATGCCTGCCGCGCAGGCGGCGCATCAGGCGCGCCTTGTCCCTCTGCACGGGGGAGAGCGGCGGGGCGGGCGGCGTATTGTGCGGCTTTGTCATCAGGTAATAGCGCAGCTCGTCCAGCGCGTGGTCGTCACGCTTTCTCGGCAGATCGCCGTTGCCCCAGAAGTACCCTTTCAGTTCGCGGATAAGATTGACGCAGCTCTCGAAAATATACAGTTTCGGGACGCCGTTTTCCCCCTTCAGATAGGATTTTACCCGCGCGATGCCCGCAAACAGATCCTTGTTGACGTTGGCGTTGACGTTGATGCCCTGCTCGTAAAAGAGCTCGCTCACGCTTTTGGAACTGGCCAGCGTGCGCTGGTTTGCCGCCGAATCGATGAGCGCGTGCAGCCTGCCCTTTCCGTCCGTGTGCCAGCCCAGCCGCGCACTGATCTCACGCAGGCGCTCCGCATGGTACCCGATGTCCCGCTTTGCCTCGTAATGCTCGGCGACGACGTACACGTTCCCGTCAAAGTCCACGCAGTACCAGTGGGCGGACAGAGGGTTGTTCAGCCCGGGATCGATCGAGATCTCGTCCTGCCACTCGAACGGGATCTCAAAGGGCGGGATGACGTGCACCCGCTCGTCGAACTCGGGATAGACAAGCCCCTCGCTGACGCAGAACCTGCCGAAGCGCCTGCTCTGCAGCTGTTTTTCGTCCAGCGATGCGGTGAGCAGTTTGATCTCGCTCTTTTTGAGGAAGGGATTGTCCTCCCACTCCATAAACTCGTACCAGACTTCAGGGTTGTTGCCCTTGTTCATGTAGATCTCGTCGAACACGAAAGTGAGCCCTTTGAGCGGAGTCATCGTGCCGAAGATGTCCCCCGCTCGGTCGAGAACGCGCATCCTGCACTCGTCGTAGATGTCCTTGGGCGGCTCCTCGTCGAACCACACAAAATCCAGCGACGCGCCCTGAAATTTTTCCCTGCCCTGGTCACAGCTTTTAAACCCGATGACGGAAATGCCGCCGAACACGTTGCGAACGCGGATCTGGTCCACCACCCCCGCGGGCGAGCCCTTTTTGCCGGACAGCATGACGATGTCCTCGATCCATTCGGGCGGGAGATAGTGCAGGATCTTTTTCTGCGCCACGTCCCTCTGGACCTGCTGGGAAAGGGAGACCACCCAGCCGAACACGTCCTTTCTGTTCTGCCTGTACGGGTGAACGCCGCGCGCCATCCAGATACATTCGACGGCCCCGCACTCCGTTTTACCGCTGCGATTGCCGCCGAACACCCAGCGGTTGCGTTTTTTGCATTTGTGAAAGGCGATCTGCTTTTTATGCTTTTTTCCGCCCGTATTGTAGCACGCCAGCGGATTTTGCCGACGCCGCGCCTGCTCGCGCTCTATCTTCAGGATCTTTTCCACACATTCGCGCCTGTCCATCCCGCCGCTCCTTTGCCCTTGCACGTTCGATTATACACGCCGCACCCACCTTTCCCAAGGGTAGCCGACATTTTTTTGCATCATTTTTTAAGATACGTACCCCCGTTTTTACTGTCACACGCGCCTTTCGGCAAAATTGTTTCCCATCCTTCTCTTTTTCCCTTTTTTCCCCTTTTTTTGCACGGTATACTGTTGGTTACCCGAAAAAAACGGAGGTCTCTTTCATGAAAAAAATAGCGCTCCTGCTCGCTTTGGCGGCGGTATGGGTCATCCCCTTTTTCCCCGTCGCCGCGGAAGAATCTTCGCCGCTGTACGCGCGCGTCACAAAGGCGTATACATACCTTTACGAACAGCCGGACGCGGACAGCGGATTGTTTATCCTGCCCGAAACGTACTTTGTGCGCGTGACGGGGGAACTGACCGAATACTATGCGGTGGAATACCTGAGCGGAACGGCAAACCGCACCGCCGTGCGCGGCTATTGTCTGCGCTCGGACGTGGAACTTGTCGACTATGTGCCCGAAACGCCCTTCCTTGTCTACGACACGACGGTCACCTTCCGCACGTCGGAAGGGTTGCCCGACGGATTTTTTACGGAATACGAGGTGACGGCGGCCTTTTACGGCACCTTTTCGTACGGTTCTTCCACCTGCTATTACGTGGAGCTGGAAGGAGAGTTCGGGTACGTGCCCGCCTCTTCCTGTTCTCCCCTCTCCTATCCTCCCAACACCGAACACACGCAGGAGGAAACGCCCGACCCGTCCGACGAGCCGAAGAGCTCGGACGGATCCGGCCTCTTGAACGTGGTGCTCGTCTGCGCGCTGGTTGTGACGGCGCTGGGCGCGCTGTACTTTCTCTTCCACCCGCGCAAAGAAAAGCCGCGCGAAGAGGAAGACCCTTTTACCTGAGCCCCGCCGCCTGCGGCGCGTCGCTCACATGCAATTCGGTGCGGGCGCGCTTGTCCAGCACCGAGTTTTCCCCCGTGCTGCGCACTTTTTCCCACAGCCCCATCACGTACGGGACGTCCGAAAAGGTCTTTACAAACCATTCCTCGCTCATCCCCGCACGCAAAAACAGGCTGTTCAGCCGGACGTTCAGCCTGCGCTGGCGGCGGTAATACGTCCGCTCGCAGCAGTCGCAGCGCACGTTTGCGAACTCCCCTTCCAGCTTCTTTTTCCTGCGGAAATACTTATATTCGAGCATATACCGCTCTTCCTGCGTGAGCTGCGCGTACACCTTTTCCGCCTTTTCCCTCAATACGAGAAAAGCGTCCTTGGCATACACAAGTTTCAGGATCCCCTCGATGCACTCCTCCGCGCTCTGCCGCCCGTTGAAAGACGAGCGCGCCCTCGCCTCCACGCATTGCCCGATCTCCGAGATCAGCTTTTCCAGCCTCGGAAAAACAAGTAAGATCACCTTCTGATATTCCTTCACGCCATACCCCTCCTTTGCCTGCCCCTTTCGGACGCATGCCATCCTGCACGCAACTTTATTATCTCACGCCTTTTCCTCAAATTCAAACATGGCTGACATAAAATATAAACATTTGTTCGTATTTTTTTCTTAGTATATCACATAAAACAGGCACCCTCTCGCCTGTTTTTTATTTTTTTCCAAAAATTTGAAAAGAGAGGAAGGGAAGAAAAGTTTGCGAATTTTGTCGACAAACGCGCGCGCGTATGGTATAATAAGACAAAGAAAAAAGCGCCCGCCCGAAAAGAGGGGGACGCGGATACAAAAAACGCACCCCGTCAAGGGAGTGCGATCCGGGGAAACACATGAAAAAATTACTGACGATATTCGCCGCGGCGGCGCTCTGTGCGTGCGTTTTCGGCTTTACGGAATTTACGGGAGCGGCGGCACAGGAAAGCATCGGCGCACAGCTTCTCCTGCCCGAAACGCACGAACAATACCTCGACCTGCAAGATCCCTCGGATATTGCGGAAAACGAAGAATACATCGCCATTGCGGACGGAAACAAGATCTGGCTGTACGACAAGGCGGAAAAGAGCTACACCTCCTACACCCAGCAGGATGCGGACAGCGTCACCTCCCTCAATTTTTACACGGAGAGCGGAGAGACGCTTTTGTACTTTGCCGCGGACATGAGCGGAAGCAACCCCATCCTCTGGATCAGCTGCGAGTCGCCTGCGCAGGCGGTGGAAACGCAGATCAAATCGTGCGCGACCTTTCTCATTTACGGCACGGACGTATACTTTGCCAACGCGCAGAACAGCGTCTTTTACACGACAATGAGCGCGCGCGACATCCTTGCCCCCGCGGGAGACGGAAACATCACCCCGGGCAGCGAGGCGAGCAACCTCACCCCTTCCTTTGCGGAATACGGCGGCAAGGTCTATTTTTCCTGGAACAAAAACATCTTCCTCGCCAACAAGAACAACAGTTCTCAGCACGCGAGCGCCACGTACAACATCTCTTCCTTTGCGTTTACCGAACAGGGATGCTATTACCTCTCCACCGAAGGATACCTCTATAAACAGGGCGGCAGCCCCGACGTGCGCGTTTCGACCATGCAGGAAAGTGAGTTCAGCAAGATCTGCAACACCAAACAGATCTATCTCATCTGCGGCAGCTGCCTCCGCGCCTTCTCCCCGCAGACGGAAGAGTATACAGGCTACGAGATCGCGCGCTACAGCGACAGCGTGAACAGGCTTTCCGAAAACGCTTCGGACGTCTCTGTCTTCGGCGAGACACTCTTTTTTGCGGACACTTCGCAAAACCGCGTCCTCTGTGTTGAGGACGGCATCTATTCTTCCCTTGCCCTCAACTATTCTCCTTCCCGCGTATGCGCGGGAGAGAACGCGCTTGCCGTATACGGTTCGGGCATCCTCACCTTTTATGTCCGCTCGGAAGACGGTTACGTCGCCGCGGGCCGCGACGATATCGCGGGCGTCGTGGGCATCGCCTATGCGGACGGGCAGTTTTTCCTCGCCACAAGCGACGGAAAGACGTACGCCTATGCCTTACAAGACTCCGCCTATGCCCGTTCGAAAGCAGGCAACGTGAGCATCACGCCCAACGACCTCGCCGCCGACCTGTACGGCAATCTGTACGTGATGGCAGCGGAAGGCACCATCTACAAATACGACGCCACGACCTTCTTTGCGCCCCCTGCCACACTGACCATCGTGACGCAGCTGAGCGGTGCAAAGAGGATCCTCTCCGATTACAGGGGCGATCTGTACGCCCTCGTCGGCGATACGCTCGTGCGCTATGACGTCAAGGAAGGCACCATGCGCACGTACGACCTTTCCCCTGCCCTTTCCCTCGTGTATAACCCTGAAGGCTCGCATGCCGTCTCCTTTGCGCTCGGATTCGAAGAGAACAAAGTGTACATTCTCTCGGACGCCTTTGCGGCGGTGACGGCGGATGCGGACGTCGAATCGCTGAACAACCTCTCTGCGACGGATGCGTACCGCCAAATCTACGAAGACCTGCCCGATCAGGACTGCGCGCAGGACATCCTTGTCCGCGCAAACGCGGGCTGCGTGACGGTGCAGCTGGATCTGGACGCCCTGTCCCAAAAACCTTCCGTCCTGCCCTGCGGAAAGGCGGAGCGCATGCAGGAAACGCGCACGGGCGTCGTGCTTGCGCAGACAGAATACGGCGTGCTCGCACTCTTCTATAACTATTCGACAGAGGGCGTTTCGACCACGCGCAGCTACGAATTGCGGCTGCTGCTGGAAGAGAGCGACTTCGACCTGCTGGGCACCCAATACTATACCGAACAGGGTTACAACGCGACCCTCTCCAACAGCGTGGGGCTGTACCGTTTCCCCGTATTGCGGACGGGCAGCGGAGACAATTTGCAGCCTTTCGGCGTCACTCAGCGGCTGGAAGGCGGAGAGCATGTATACGTGCTGGGCGAACTTCTTCCCGAGAGCGGCGTACTGGACGCCGACTCCTACAGCGTCGTGCGCGTAACGCGCGGCGAAGAAGTGCTGTACGGGTTCGTGCCCACGGCATATCTTGTGGAAGCAGGCGAAAGCTCGATCAACAGCGCCGAATTTGTTTACCGCCAGCTGAAAAAAGACAGCGTCGTCACTCTGGACGGGCTGACTCTCGAAAATGAAGAATCTCTGAAAGTATACGGCGAAGCGGACGAAAACGGCATGGTGTTCGTCTCGTACAAGGACGCCGAAGGAAAGGTTTACACGGGCACTATCCGCGCAGATCTCCTCAAAGAGCCGGATAACTCCATTCTCGCGGTTCTTATCATCGTGCCTCTGGTCACGGCCGCGGTGCTCGTCTCCGTCTGTTACCTTGTCCTGAGAAAACAACCTACCTTGCAATAAAAAAGCGGGACAGATGTCCCGCTTCCCTTTACAAAAAACGGGACATTTCGTCCCGTTTTTTATGCCTCTTTTGAGAAGGCTTCCCGCTTTTTCCGCCATCGGCGGCGCGCCCCGCTTTTCGGGGCGCGCCGCCTGCTCTTTGCAGATAACCTTACGCCCCTTCCGCCGACAAGCGCTCCGCCCGTCCTTTGAACGGAGCAAGCCGCTCTCCCACATGTACTCCCTGCGCCCTTTAAGCGGGACTGCCTCTCTCCTGCGGGTGCGCCCTGCGTCCTTTAAACGGAACCGCCTCTCTCCTGCGGGTGCGCCCTGCGCCCTTTAAACGGGACCATCTCTCTCCCCCGAACACTCCCCGCACCCTTTAGACGGGACGGATCTTTTTCCCACGAGCCCGCCCTGCGCTCCGTGGCGCCGCGCTAAAGCGCGGCGCTACGGACAAGGAACACTTTCCTTGTCGAAAGAAAAACGGCGCAAAAATCGCCTGCCGACAAACGAAAAAAGGCTGCCCTTTCGGACAGCCTTTTTCGTTACGCGTTGGCTTTTTCCCAAGCAGCAAGCTTTGCCTTGGTGAGGCTGACGAGCTGTTCTGCGGGGTAGGGAGAAGTTTCGCCGCCTACGCCGTACAGGAAATACTTCCCGTCCTCAGCGACATAAAGAACTTCTTCATAGCCGGCGGGGTCGCCGTAAACGCCGTGCGCCACTCTCTTGACCTCAGTCATTTCAACAGTATCGTAAACTTTCTTGCTCTTTCCGACAGTGATCTGCATTGCCTTGACCTCCTTCTTTTTTTCTCTTCATGCCCGACTTAAGTTCTGTTAACAAAAAAAGTATATCATATCTTCAAAAAAAAATCAAGAAATGCAAACTTTTTGAGATTTCCGCCCCCGTCTTTTCCTTTTTATCGTAAAAATGTAAGTTCTTTTCAAATGTACAGGCAAAAAATAAGCCTTTTATTTGAATTTATAATAAGCAATAATTTTAAATACGTATATTAAAAAACAATAATTTTATAATTGTTTAATAACGTAGATTTTACACATTTTCTCCCCGGCTTCCGCGCCGTTTTTTCTGTTTTGCGAACAGAAAACTATTTTGTCGAATCCTGCAACCCGCCCGAAACAAAGAGCCGCCCTTTTCTCACGAAAAGAGGAAAAGCGAATGCAGGGAAACAAAAAAGGCAAAACCCTGTCAGAAAAAAAGCACAGCCAGGCGGAACAAGCGTTCAGAGAACGGGGTGTTCCTGTTTGAAAATACGGTTATTTTCGATGAGTTCGTCAAGGGAAACGGGGTAAAATCCGTTGATGTCCACGCCCGCGTTGAGGGAACAGGGCATCTCCCGCAGCAGCCCCCAATATTCCCGATCGGTACGGTTGTGCAGGTGGCCGTGGATCTGAAATTTACGGATATAAGTGACGAGCGGAAAGTGACAGAGAATGGCATTCCCTTGCCCCGTATTGACTTGCGCCGCCCACTGCCAGGAGGCAAACCATTTCGACAGGTCGACTTTGTCTTTCCAGGTCAGATCGTGATTGCCGAAAATGAGGTGTTTTTGCCCGCGCAGACGGGAGAGATATTCCTCGGGCGCGCGCGCCGACTTATAGATAAGATCGCCCAAAATATACACGGCGTCGTTTTTATGCACGCGGCTGTTCCAGTTTGCGATGAGAGTTTCGTCCATCTCCTCCACGGAAGAAAAGGGGCGCTTGCTCATGCCTACGATCTCCGCATGCCCCAGATGAAGATCGGATGTAAAGTAGATCATGCTTTCCCCTCCTTTTTCGGGCTCTGCACAGAAACGGTCTGCGCATCCGAAAGTATAACATATCGCAATCAAAAAAGCAAGCCCCGCGGGTCTGTACCGCGGGGCGGAAAAACTTATTGTGTGATGCTGCGGAAGCGTTCGTAATCCATTTGCATATAGTAAAAACGCGAATGGCGCTCGAACAGCCTGTATTTACGGATGTAGCGGGGAAGCTGTTCGGACAGCTTTGCCTTTGCCTCGTCGTCCAACGAATAATAATGCCAGCAGACGAACTGTACAAACCAGTTGCAGAACGCCTGTTCCATACTGCCGCGGTACAGCCCGGACTTTCTCCACTCCTCGTAGATCTTGTCGGCGGCGAGCAGGCAGTTGTCCCAGGACTGCGACCTCGTCTGCGAAATGGAAGTTTTCAAATTTCTGCGCTGGTTGATCAGCACTTTATCGACAAAGGAGACACGTTTTGCCACGGCAAGGCTGGTAAAAGTAAAGAAGGCGTCGTTGGAACTGCGCAGATCCTGGAACCGCAATCCGCTCTTTTTGACAAAATCGGTCAGATACATCTTGTCCCAAGCCCAACCCATAAAGGCAAAGAAGAAATGCTTGCCCGCGGCGCGGCCGGGGAAAACGGGGAGAAGGGGCAGATACTGTTCGTGCACGCTCCAGTTCATCCCGAAAAACTTTCCCGTGAGGTTATCGAACCCGCGGCAACGGCAGACGACGACCTCCGCCCGCGTGCTTTCCGCACGCACGACCATGCTCCTCACAAAATCGGGATCGAAAAAGTCGTCCGAATCGAGGAAGATGGTATACTTTCCGTTTGCGTGCTCGAATCCCGTATTGCGCGCAACGCCCGCAAACAGGTGCTGCTGCCTGTATAAGCGGATGTTGCCGTATTCCTTGGCATACCGCTCCACGATCTGGCAGGTAATGTCCTGCGAGCCGTCGTCCACGCAGATGATCTCAATATTCTGATACGTCTGGTTGAGAAGGGAATCCAGACATTCCTCGATATATTTGGCGACGTTGTACAGGGGCATCACGATGCTGACAAGCGGCTTTGCGCCCGCAATGATGTCCGCGCCCCGCTCGTCTGCGCGGCGCAGCCTGAGTTCCAGTTTCTTTTGCTGCGCTATCTTTCTGTCCTGACGGAAAGTATCGCGCACCTTTCTGGGCAGATAGGTGATCAGCCGCCCTACGCGGAAGGAAACGGACTCGGTAATGGCGCGGTAATCCCCCGCAAGGCAATCCCGCGCGGCGATGATGTCCCGCATCTGCTGCTGCAATTCTTCCGAAACGGCGCCGCCGGACGCGCCTCTCTCGCCCACGTACGGGGCCTCGGTGCGGATATAGACTTCCCCCGCACGGAAATGATCGGCAACGACCGCCTCCGATTCCTGCGGCGTACATGCCGCATACAGCACTTTCAAAAGCAGGTCGTAGACGTAGCCGTTATAAAAACATTCTCTCGAAAAGCGGGTGAGGGAAACGAGCTCCCTGATCCGCTTCGCGTGTTCCAGCACGAAAGAGACGCCTTCCCCGCCCGCGGCGAGCCAGGTATACACTTCCTGTGCAAACAGGTTGACAAAAGGTTTCTGCGCCCAATCCGTCTGCGCCAGCGAGGCAAAGCTCTTTTCGTACTCGTCCAGCAGGGCGGCATAGTCCGTCTGCGCGGAAGCGGGATATCTCTTGACAAAGCTCTCGTTTTCGTAGCAGACGTAGCGGCTTGCGGCGATGCAGTGGAGCACAAAAAACGGGCTGTTCCCGTTTGCGTCGAAGGAAAGGAGGCGCACCGCCTGTTTGCGGATCATGGAGAGGCGGAACACCTTGTTGTTCAGGGACACCCCCACCGCATACAGCAGCGCCTCGTTTTCGGCGGGAGACGCCATGCCGTTAAACAAAAAGTCGGTATTGAAATTGCGCAGGTCTGCCCGAATAAATTCGTCCGAAAAGCACAGTTCCGTCCCGCACACGTACATTTCCGCCGCGCACGGTTCCAGATTTTTGATGGCGGACGAATAGGTTGCCGCATCCAAAACGGTCCCCGAAACGAGGATGTGCAGGTAATCGCCCTGCACCAGCGTCATCGCCTGTCCCACGAGGTCGGGAAGAGGCCTGTCCTCGGCGAGCACAACGGTGCGTTCGTCCTTGCCGACCCGCTCCAGCTCCTCGTCCGTGAACGACCTGCCCACGCAGATGATCTGTATCTTTCCGAATTTTTGGTTGGCGACGCTTTCGAAGGTGCGCAGGAAATGTTCGCCCGTCTTGACGAGGATGGCGCTGACGACGGGCTTATCCCCCGCCGCGATGTCCGCCTCTTCGAGAAAGCGCTGCGCGTCCTCGCGCAGCAGGGCAAGCTCCGCGCGCTCCTTTTCGGTAAACACGCTTTTATCCAGCTGACCGCTCAGGTCCCCTTCCGCAAATTCTTTCTGCATGCGCAGCACGAACTCTTTTTTGTACATGTACGCGATGCGATGCAAAGTAAAGACGTAGTTATGATATTTTTTCAGCCAGTAGTAGCCGATGATCTTTGCCTTGACGGCGGGATTCTTTTCCAGGATCTTTGCGATGTACGCGTATTCTTCGCAGACGCAGTACACTTTCCCGGGATGATAGACGGAAGAATTGGGATTGTCCCGCCTGTTCATGTAGTACACGCGGTCCAGAAGGACGAGAGAACGGGCAAAACAAAAGGTCTGGAACCAGAAGCCGTTGTCCTGGTAGGAAGCGCCCGGCGTTTCGTTGTGTTCGATGCCGTACTTGAGAAGAAAATCCCTGCGGTAGATGCCCGTCCACGTATTCATGGGGAAGCGGAACACTTCCCGCTCCTGCAGCGGGCAGATCACGCGGTTGTAATATCCCTTTTTTTCCGAAAGCTTTACCGTCTTGCGGACGACGTAGCCGTGTTCGCTGGAAAAGCGGCAAAAATCCGACTTGACGATGTCTGCGTCCCCGTACGATTTTGCCGCCTCGTACAGGTCCTTGAACATGTCCTCTTCCACGTAATCGTCCGTCTCGACGATCCCGATATATTCGCCCGTGGCGCGGCGGATGCCGACGTTCATCGAGTGACCGTAACCGGAATTCGGCTTGTCGATAACGACGATCCTGGGATCCTTTTCCGCAAAACCGCGGACAAGCGCCATCGAACCGTCGGTCGACCCGTCGTTGACGACAATGATCTCTATCTCTTTCAGCGTCTGCCGCACGACGCTCGAAAGACATTCGACGATGTATTTTTCCTGGTTATACATCGGCATTATTACAGAAACTTTAACCATTCCGTCTCCCGTTCAATCCCTCTTGAAAATATCCCTCGAATATACTTTGTCTTTCACATCTTCCAGCTCGGCGGAAATGCGGTTTGTGATGATGATGTCGCTGCGGCGTTTGAACTGCGCAAGATCTTTCGTGATCTCGTGCCCGTAGTGCTCCGTCCCCTTTGCCATGGGTTCGTAAATGAGCACGGACGCCCCGTATCCTTCCAGCCGCCTGATCACGCCCTGTACGGCGCTTTGGCGGAAATTGTCCGAATTTTTCTTCATCGTCAGGCGGTAGATGCCCACGCACACATTATTATTTTCGGGATAGCCTGCGCGGCGCATCACCTGTTCGGCAATAAAATCCTTGCGGGTGCGGTTGGACTCGACGATCGCCTGGATGAGATTTTCGGGCACGTCCTTATAGTTTGCAAGCAATTGCTTGGTATCTTTGGGCAGGCAATAGCCGCCGTACCCGAAGGAGGGATTGTTGTACCCGTCCCCGATGCGCGGATCCAGGCAGACGCCCTCTATGATGGATCTGGTATCCAGCCCGCGCATTTCCGCATACGTATCCAGCTCGTTGAAATAGGAAACGCGCAGCGCGAGGTAGGTGTTTGCAAACAGTTTGATCGCTTCCGCCTCCGTCGTATCCGTCAGCAAAACGGGCACGTCCTTCTTTTCGGCGCCCTCTTTCAGCAGCGCGGCAAATTCCTCGGCGGCGTCACGCAGGGAAAGGTCCGATCCCACCACGATGCGGGAAGGATATAAATTGTCGTACAGTGCCCGTCCCTCGCGCAGGAATTCGGGAGAAAAGAGGATCTTTTGATACCCGTATTTTTCCCGCAGCTGTTTTGTATATCCGACAGGAACAGTCGACTTGATGACAAAATACCCCTTGGCGCCCGCTTGCAGACATTCCTGCAAGACGCTTTCCACAGAAGACGTGTCAAAATAATCCTTTTTGGGATCGTAGTCCGTGGGTGTGGCGATGATGATATAATCCGCCTCCGCACAATGGGGAGAAAGCTCGGAAACGGCGCGCAGATGCAGCTCCTTTCCCGCCAGGTACTCCTCTATTTCTTTGTCCGCAAGCGGGGATTTCCGCTCGTTTACCGCCTTTACGCGCTCGGCGCTGATGTCGTAGGCGGTCACTTCATGATTTTGTGCAAGAAGGATGGCGTTGGCAAGTCCTACGTATCCGATTCCCGCGACGAGTATGTTCATATCCTGTCCTCAACAATCTTTTTCCGATTCCCGATACAATGCCCTGTCTTATCTCTCACAAGGTCAGTCTCTTTTCAGTCTGCCCGCCGTCCAGCCGATCTTTCCGCCCGCCAAAAGGTACGCCTTGACGGCGCGCTGCAGCGAAGTCTTTTCGGGGAGCTGCTCTAACGGCACGCTCGGATCGGGGCAGATCCAGTCCAGTACCGCCATGCTGTCCTCATTCGTACGCAAGATCTCAAAGCGATTGCGGAACTGAATGATATTGGACGAAGGCGGCAGCAGGTTTGGAAGCGCGGGAGAGAGAAGCCAGGAATCGCAATACATGTCGCACTGCGCGTAGGCAGGGAAATATTTTGCAAAAAAGGCGCGCGCCTCCTCCAGCGAAGCCTGCACCGCCCCTGCGGAAAGGTCGGTGTCCG
>CALVHV010000013.1 GCA_944328845.1 uncultured Clostridia bacterium
ATCCGTGACCTCTCTTTCCGCGCCGAACGGGGTCAGACGGTTGCGTTTATCGGTTCGACGGGCAGCGGCAAATCCACCGCCATCAACCTCGTTCCCCGCTTTTACGACGCGACGGAAGGGGAAGTGCTGGTGGACGGCGTCAACGTCAAGGACTATACCTTGCAGGCGCTGCACGACAAGATCGGCTATGTTCCCCAGCGCGCCGTGCTCTTTTCGGGTACGGTAGAAAGCAACGTTGCCTACGGCGACAAGCAGGGGGCGGACTTCAGTGAAGAAGGGATCGGAAGGGCACTGCGCATAGCGCAGGCGGAGTTTGCGCAAAAGATGGAGGGCGGTTTGCAGGCGCACATCGCGCAGGGCGGCACCAACGTCTCTGGCGGACAGAAACAGCGGCTCGCCATCGCGCGCGCCGTTTGCAGAAAACCGGAGATCTATATCTTTGACGATTGCTTTTCCGCGCTCGACTATAAAACGGATAAACTTCTGCGCGAGGCGCTGCGCAGGGAGACAGGCAACACCACCTCACTCATCGTCGCCCAGCGCATCGGAACCATCCGCGACGCCGACCTCATCGTCGTTCTGGACGAGGGCAACGTCGTGGGCAAGGGCACACACGACGAACTGATGCGTTCGTGCGAGGTGTACCGCGAGATCGCATATTCGCAGCTTTCCAAGGAAGAACTGGAAGGAAAGGAGGGAGCCAATGGCTGAGCATACCCGTGCGCCTCGTCGCCACGGCCCCATGGGCGGGCCTCCCGTTGCGGAAAAGCCCAAAAACTTTAAAAAGGCGATGGGCAAACTCATCCTCTTCATCAAGCCTTTTCTTGCTTACGTCATCATCGCGCTGCTGTTTGCAGTGGCAGGCGTGGTGCTCAACCTCATAGGTCCCAATGTTCTGAGCGATCTCACCAACGCCATCCAGTCCTCCTTTGTCTACCTGCCCGAACAGGGCATTTCGCAGGTGTTCGACATGGACATGGCGAAGATCACGCGGCTGTGTATTACTCTTGTCTGCCTGTACGGGGCGGGCATGGTCTTCTCGTACGTGCAGGGATTCATCATGGCGACGGTCACGCAGAAAAATTCCAAAAACCTGCGCACCGCCATCTCCAAAAAGATCAATCTGCTGCCCCTGTCCTATTTCGATTCCCATTCGGTGGGGGACACACTCTCCCGCGTCACCAACGACGTGGATATGATCGGGCAGACGCTCAACCAGTCGGTCACCACCTTCGTCACCGCCGTCGTCATGCTGATCGGCAGCTTTGTCATGATGTTCGTCACCAACGCGATCATGGCGCTCGCCGCTATTCTCTCCAGCCTGCTCGGCTTTGCCGTCATGTTCCTCATCATGGGCAAATCGCAGAAGTTTTTCGCCCGCCAGCAGCGCTACCTGGGTGAAATCAACGGCCACATCGAGGAGACGTACGCGGGGCACAACGTAGTCAAGGCGTACAACGCCGAACACAAAGTCAAAAAGACGTTCAACGACATCAACTATAAACTGTACACCAGCGCGTGGAAATCTCAGTTCTTTTCCGGACTGATGATGCCGCTGATGACCTTTGTCGGCAACCTCGGCTATGTCGCGGTATGCGTGACGGGCGCCGTGCTGGTGGCAAACGGCACCATCCTTTTCGGCACGGTCATCGCCTTTACGCTGTATGTGCGGCTGTTCACTTCGCCGCTTTCGCAGCTGGCGCAGTCGTTTACCAGCATGCAGACCGCCGCGGCGGCCAGCGAGCGGGTATTCGAGTTCCTGGAAGAGGCGCAGCTCTCGGACGAGAGCAAGAAGACGGCGCATCTCTCGCCCGAAACGGTGCGCGGCGACGTCTCTTTCGAACACGTGCATTTCGGCTACGATCCCGAAAAGATCATCATCAATGATTTTTCCGCCGAGGCAAAGGCGGGGCAGAAAGTTGCCATCGTCGGGCCCACGGGCGCGGGCAAGACCACCATGGTCAACCTGCTGATGCGCTTTTACGAGCTGAACAGCGGCCGCATCTGCATCGACGGCATCCCCACGAGCGAACTCACCCGCGAAAACGTGCACGACCTGTTCTGCATGGTATTGCAGGATACATGGCTGTTCGAGGGCACCATCCGCGAAAACGTGGTGTACAGCAAGGAAAACGTCACCGACGAGGACGTCGTGCGCGCCTGTAAGGCGGTGGGTCTGCATCACTTCATCCGCACCCTGCCCAAGGGGTACGACACCGTTTTGGACGATAAGGCGAATCTCTCGGCAGGGCAGAAACAGCTGGTCACCATCGCGCGTGCCATGATCGAAAACGCGCCCATGCTCATTCTCGACGAGGCGACTTCTTCCGTTGATACGCGCACGGAAGTGCTCATCCAGCAGGCGATGGATAGACTCACCGAGGGCAGAACTTCTTTTATCATCGCGCACAGACTCTCTACCATCCGCAACGCCGACCTCATTCTCGTCATGAAGGACGGGGACATCATCGAAAAGGGTACGCACGAACAGCTGCTCGAAAAGAACGGCTTCTATGCGGAGCTGTACAATTCGCAGTTCGAAAGCGCATGATGCAAGAGCGGCTTGCAACGCAGCTTCGGCGCAGGATCTGTTTTTATCGTATATTATATTGTAGATATTGACGCAACACACGGGGCGCGGCTTTTGCCGCGCCCCGTGTGTTATGTCGTGCGGCTTCTGTCGCGTCCCGTTTGCTGTTGAACAGCGATTGTTTTTTTGGTCGTGCCGTGAATTTTCAAAAAGCCGCGCCCCGCAGGTTCCTGCGGGGCGCGGCTTTGTTCGGAGGGGGTTGCAAAACAGATCGGAGGGGTTCGCCAAAACAGAGCGGGATGTGCCAGACAGGAGGGGTGTTTCAGACAGGTATTTTTGACTGTCCTGTCGGATCGAAGGACTTTCCGCAGTTTTGCGATCGGCGCGGAAGGGCAGGACGATCGGAAAGCAAGAGGAAGGAGAGAAGCAAAAAAGAAGGGGAATAAATAGTAAAACGGAAAAAGGGCAACGGGGAAGAAGGGAATCGTAAGAAAAAAAGGGGAGAAAAGATTTTCTTGTTTCGCCCGTCAAAGGCAGATACCTATTTTTTAAAGTGGGTTAAAAATTTTTTTTGTGAAATTTTTACAAAGGGTATTGACAGATTTTAAAGTGGGTGTTATAATGTGCCTATATTTATTAAAGTGGATTTAATAAATAGAAATCAGTCGGGAGGAAAATAAAAAACGGTGAAGAAGAGCAATGTGTTTGCTTCGGCTTTGACGCCGTCTGAAAAACTTCTGATTGGCGCTTGGGTCGCGCCCGCGCCGCATATGAAAAGGTACAACAACAAAAACCTGATTACGGACAGAAGTTATCGTATCTTGTGCGAGAATGGGATCAACTGTATTTATGCTCTGTACGAAAATTTCCCCGAATACACGGAAGAGGCGTTCCGCGCGCTTGACTACTGTAAAAAGTACGGCATCCGCTACCTCGTGCGGGACAAGAACTACGAGCTGGGGAATGTCGATCTGGATACCCCGTATTTTGAAAAATACATCCGTCACCCCGCCTGCGCGGGCGTGCTGTTTGCCGACGAGCCCGGCATTTCCCAATTCCCCGCAATCCGCGACGCATGGATGCAGTTCCGCAAAAAGACTGTGGACAAGGCCTTTTACATCAACTTGTTTCCTGTTTATGCACAGAAGAACCAGTTTTTGCACGGGGCAGCGGCATGGGAATTCGGAAAACCGCGCGGCACCAGAGAACAATATATGCATTATATCGATGAATATCTGTCCATCGTGAGGCCTGAATACATATCTTACGATTATTACCCGATGGAAGGGGAATTTCCGCACATCACGGCCGATCATTTCTGGCAGCTTTCGTATATCCGCAAAAAGACGCAGGAGAGGGGCATTCCGTTTTACTGCTTCATCCAGTGCTGTACCTGGGACCGCGACATCGTGAGGAATCCGAGCGAAAGCGAGATCCTCTGGCAGGTTTCCTCTGCGCTCCTGTACGGATGCCGAGGCATCCAGTATTTTGCCTTTCTCAAACCTTTTGAAAAGGCGTTAGAGGGCGCACAGTTTTACGGCTGCTTGATGGACGACAACGGCAATGTGACCGAAAAGATGTCTGTGGTCAAAAACATCAACGTACACCTCAACGTGATCGGTTCAGATATCGTCAACGGAAAGCACCTCGGCATCATGGGCGAGGCGGCAAAACAGCACCATGTTCCGTCGGAAGACATGCTTTTGTCGTGCGGTCCGTTGCGGGAGGTGGAAATGCCCTGCATCGCAGGCTGTTTTCAGACTGTAAACGGGTATATATATTACGTCATGAATCCGAGCTTGGTGGAAGATGCGGAAGCACGCCTGCATTTTTGCGAAGATGTCACGCTGAAAGTCGTTTTCCGCGGCAAAAGCAGCTTTTGCTCCTCTAATTTGTTTGCTGTACGCCTCGCACCGGGCGAAGGTGTGCTGGTGCGCATTGAACAGATAGGATAAGGGGAAAGCAATGAAAAAAATTTCGAGTTTATCGCTTGGCACTCTTCTCTTGTTCGCTTGTTTTGCGAGTTAGAGGTTTGTATCGGACGGCAAGGTGACGGGGCTCAAACCCGGCACGGAATACAAGCCTACGGTCTCGTACAGTTACGACATCGATGACGGCAACGGCATCAAGATCGGTCAGGTCAGCGGCAGTGCCTTTAAGACGGCGGGCGGAAGCACCGAAAATCCCGGTGAAAGCGATAAAGACGAAACAGACAAGGAGAAGGGCGGCTGCTCGTCCTCCCTGGCAGCGGCAGGATTCGGTTCTGCGGGCGCACTCGTCCTGTTGGCGGGCGCCGCGGCAGTCTGCCTGAAAAAGAAAAAAGATTAAAAAAGGAAAAGTAGAGTTTTATGAGCGCCGTTTTAGAATTTGCCCGACAGGAACTCAACGACTACTGCGCCCGCATCTTCGGAGAAAAACACGGGTGCAGCATCCGGTTCGAGGTGGAAAACAAGGACAACACTCATTTTTTCAAAGACGGATATTCCATCGAGATACATGGCGGAAAGGGGAGGATCGCAGCAAATAACGAGAGAAGTGTTCTGCTCGGTGTTTATAAAACATTGCAACAGATCGGGTGTCGGTTTATCCGACCCGGAAAGAGCGGGGAAAAAATTCCCCGCTTATCTGTTCAGGATTTTAATGTCTCCTATACTTTTCGCCCCGCAAACGATCACCGCGGCATTTCCATCGAGGGCGCCGTATCCGAAGAAGATCTTGCGCAGCTCATCGACTGGATGCCCAAAGCGGGGCTGAACAGCTATTTTATCCAGTTCCGAAACGGGTACGAGTTCTTTGAACGCTGGTACACGCATCCCAACAATCCCTTGCTCCCCGCGCAGCCGTTCGGCTGGGATTGGGCGCAGGAGATCAACGACAGGATCGTTTCCGAACTGAAAAAGCGGGGCATGGTCGTCCATGCCGTCGGACACGGGTGGACGTGCGAATGTCTCGGCATTTCCTCCACGGGCTGGCAGAAAAGGACGGAAGTGCCCGCATCGCTGCGCCCGTACCTCGCACAGGTGGGGGGAGAGCGCAAGTTCTTCAAGGACGTGCCCCTCAACACCAACCTTTGCTATTCGCGTGCCGACGTGCGGGAAAAACTCGTTTCCGAAGTCGTCCGCTACGCCAAGGAACATCCGGAGATCGACGTGCTGCATTTCTGGCTGGCGGACGATTTCAACAACGTCTGCGAATGCGAAAACTGCCGTAAGGTCAGCGTTTCCGATCTGTATGTGCGCATGCTCAACGACATCGACGCGCGCCTGACGGAGGAAGGGCTTCCGACGAAGATCGTCTTTCTCATCTATTTCGACCTGTACTGGCCGCCTCAGACGGAAAAGATCCGCAATCCTGACCGCTTTGTGATGATGTTTGCGCCCATTTTCCGTTCGTATACGCAATCGTACGGCGACGGGGACGTGAAAGTTCCAAACGAACTTCCCGCCTATGTCCGCAACAAAAACGAATACCCGCACGACGTGGGGATGTATCTCGCCTTCCTGCGCCGCTGGAAAGAGTGCTTTTCGGGGGATTGCTTCGATTTCGATTATCATCTGATGTGGGACATCTACCGCGATCTGAGCGGGCTGAAGCTCTCCGAAGTGCTCGGCAGGGACATCGCCTGTTTTTCCCGGCTCGGCCTGAACGGGCTGATCAGCTGTCAGGTCCAGCGCGCCTTTTATCCTTCGCCTTTGGCCATGCACGTGCTGGCGGACAGCCTGTCTCGTCCCATCGAAGATCTTCCCGCCTATCTGGACGCTTTCTTTGCGGACACCTACGGCCGACACGCGGCTCTCGCGCGGGAAATTTTCGAGCGGGTCAAAGAAAAGGTGCCCTTCGAGTACTTCCGCGAACAGATCCCGCTCGGCGACGAAAAAGTGCTGGAAGGGTTCCGCGAAACGGTCGCCTATCTGCGCAAAACGCAGGAAACGCTGCGCGCGGCGCTGGAAAAGGAGGAGGAAGCTTACCTTCGCGAAGGGCTGGAACAGCTTCTGTTCTATACGCAGACGCTCGTTCTCCTGCTTCCCTGCTGCATCGCAAAAGGGGAAAAACGCCCGCAGAGCGAAGTGCAGCAGCTGTACGCGCAGCTACAGACATACGTCAACGAAAACGAGCTGCGCATGCGCGGCGTTCTGGACGCATTTTATTTTCACTTTATCGTAAACGGTTTTCTGGAAAAGGGGGAAATGGTCAATTATGGCGGAATTTAACGAGCTGCTCAAAGTATTGCGCCGCGAGGTGCCTTCGCGCCCCGTCCTGTTCGAGTTTTACCTCAACGAGCGGCTGTACAGGCGGGCGTGCGGAAAAAAATACGACGTCTCGACCCCGTACGCGACGATGCAGACGATGGTCCGCTCCTTTGCGTATTACGGGTACGATTACGCGACGGTGCGCGGCAGCGAACTTTGGTTTTCCAACGGGGAAGAACAGGACGGCCGCACCATTTCCCTGAACGCGGGGCACTGCATCGAAGACCGCGCCGGGCTGGACAGATACCCGTGGATGGACGCCTCCGCCTGCGATTATTCCTCGCTGGAGCGCATCCGCGCGGACCTGCCGCAGGGGATGAAGGTGGTCGTTATGGGGCCAGGCGGGGTCCTGGAAAATGCCATCGGACTGGTCGGGTACGACAATCTGTGCATGATGCTCTACGACGATCGGGAGCTGGTCGGGGATATCTTCGAAAAGATCGGCTCTTCGCTGGTCGAATATTACCGCCTCTGCGCGCGTTACGATTCGGTGGGCGCGCTCATCAGCAACGACGACTGGGGATTCAATACACAGACCATGCTCTCGCCCGCCGATCTGCGGGAATTCGTTTTCCCGTGGCACAAGCGCATCGTGGAGACCATCCACGCCGCGGGCAAGCCCGCCATCTTACATTCCTGCGGCAATTATACGATGATCTTCGACGACCTGCTCGCGCTGGGTTACGATGCGCGCCACAGCTATGAAGACAAGATCGTGCCCGTCGAACAGGCATACGAACAGTTTGTCGGCAAGATGGCCGTGTTGGGCGGGATCGACATGAACTATCTCATCTGTTCTTCCGAAGAGGAGATCACGGCGCGCTGCCGCCGCATCCTCGAACAGACAAAAGAACGCGGCGGCTACGCATTGGGGAGCGGAAACAGTATTCCCGACTATGTTCCGGACGAGCATTATTTTGCCATGCTGCGCGCGGTCAAGGAGGGGAAATGGTAAAAAAATGCCTTTCGGTATTTTGTTTGTTTGCGTGTTTGGGAACTCTGTTTCTCGGCGCCTGCGCCGCAGGCGGTGCGGACGAAAAATATTTCTTTCCGAAAAAGGAGGAGACGGGCATGGAACAGGCATATACGGAAAGCGGGATCTCGTTTGACGATTCTTTGTGGACGGCACCCGCCGTTACGGAAACGGGGCTGGATGCGCTGTTGGGAACAGATGCGCAGGTCTCCGTTTCGGATTCCCGCATCCGCGCGATCCTGTACGACGGCGTGCCCCTGGGCGAAAAACAGACAAAGGTGTTTGCGTACGTCGGATTTCCCGAGGGCGCAAGCGAAGAGGCGCCCGTCCCCGCGGTCGTGCTCGTGCACGGGGGCGAGGGGACGGCGTTCTGGGACTGGGTGGCCATGTGGCTGGACCGCGGATACGCCGCCATCGCCATGGACACCGAGGGGCGCTTCCCCACGCAGGGAAGTGAAATGGCAAACGGGTACCGCGCCCTGCTTCCGCAAGAAATGCGCGGGCCGCAGAACAGCGGATACTACGCGGATGCGGCTTCTCCCGCAGAACAGCAGTGGATGTACCATGCGGTGGCGTCCGTGATCGCGGCAAACAGTTATCTTCGTTCCTGTCCTCAGGTGGATGCTTCCGCTGTCGGCATGGTCGGCGTTTCCTGGGGCGGGGTCATCTGCAGCATCGCCAATATTTACGACGACAGGTTCGCCTTTGCCGCCCCCATCTACGGCGGGCTGAACATGGCGGGCACGCCCTGCAATTTCGGCAACATCTATGCGTCGGTGCCGCAGGCTTTGCTTTGGGACGACGGGCAGGGGCTTTTGCAGTGCGAGACGCCTACTTTTTACGTCAACGGCGGCAGCGATTACCACTTCAACGTGCAGGGGACGTTCCGCTGCGCTGCCGATACGCCGAATGCGCGCGTGCTGGTCAAAAAGACCCTGGAACACAGCCAGTATTCCGCCGCGTGCGTGCAGGAAGTGTATGCCTTTGCCGATCACGTCGTCAAAAGGGAACAGCCCTTTTTCAATATCGAAAAACAACCGACGAAGGGAGAACCCGTCCTGAGGCTGGATCTTCCCAAAGGCGTTTCTGTCAAAAAGGCGGAGCTTTTGTATTCGGAATCGGATACGGCGACCAACTGGAAGTCCCTGCCGCTGGAAGGGGGCGCGGAGATCTCCTTCGAAGTTCCTTCTGCGGCAAAGTATTTCTTCGTAAACGTGACCGATTCGAACGGGTCCACCTGTTCTTCCGCTCTGCAGACTATGTAAGTTTTTATTGTTGCCGCAAAAATTCCATGCTTTTTATGCAATCGGTTGAAAATATCTGTTCGGCATGGTATAATACAGCTTAATAAAAGTACACTTTTTTGCGCGAGAGGGGAAATGCGGCATGGGACAGAAGTTGGGCATCAGCAATCAGGATAAGATCAAACTCGAACATCAGAAGCTTGTCTACGGTCTTTTCAGGGACGGACCCGTGTATTCGTGTACGGACATCGCGCGCGTGACGGGGCTGAGCAACACGGCGGCGGCCACCATCGTCAGAGGTTTTTTGAACATCGGCATGATCCGCCCGTCCGAGTTGTCCGGCAAGCAGGGCAAGGGCCGTCCGCAAGTCTTTTACGAACTCAATCCCGATTACGGTCTTGTTGCGGCGGTCGATCTGACGGACAACGACCTGGTCATCTGCGTGTCCGACATGAAGATGCAGATCGTCTGCCGCCGCGTGATCCACGGCTGCGTGTATATTTCGCAGGATATCCTCGGGCAGGTCGTCTCCGTCCTGAAAAAGATTTTGGAAGAGGAGGCGCCCGAGTTCAGCGGGTACAGCGCCATCTGCATCGGCACGCCGGGCAAGATCGACCCGGAAACGGGATACTTCGCGTATGCGCCCAAGTTTGTCGATTATCGCAGCATCAACCTGCAAAAGATCTTTCAGGAAGCGTTCGACGCGCAGGTCATCATCAAAAACGACGTCAAGCTGGCATTGATGGGGGAAAGCTATTTCGGTTCCGCCATCGCCAAAAAGAACGTCGTGTATCTGCACATCGACAACAATTACGGCGGCGCGATCAAGCTGGGCGGCAAGATCTTCGAGGGCGAGCACGGCTATGCGGGCGAATTCGGCAGCGTGCGCGTGCTGGAAAAGCAAAAGCAGTTCCGCTATGTCAGCTACGGCCTTTCGTTGGGCGGCATGGTCTATGCGTGGGAAAACTATTTCCGCGACCGCGGCGAGCTGCCCGAAAATTCCAAACTGCTGACGGTAGAAAACTTTATCGAGCAATATAAGGAAGGCGAGGAGACGGTGCGCAAGATCGCCGAGGAAGCGGCGGAGATCTCCGCCGTGGAGATCCTCAACACGGCGACCATTCTGGACGTCCCCACCTTTATCCTGGACGGAAAGATCAAACTCCTCGGCAGCGAATATCTGGAAAAGATCAGAAGTTACATTGCCCAGTACGACTACATGGGGCAAAATATCGATATTTCATTCTCGCTTTTGCAGGGCAGGGCCGCCATTCTCGGCGGGCTGCGCTGCGCCATCGATACGGTGAGCCATTCGATGCTCAGCCGTTGCTGAATACGGAAAGGGGAAATATGAACGGGGTTTTTACGAAAAGCCGCTGGGTCTGGCTGGAGCGCAGTTGCGTCAACCAGTATGCGGATTTTGTACAGGAATTTACGTGGCAGGGCGGAGACGTCCTGCTTCGTATCAGTGCGGACACCAATTATGCCCTGTATATCAACGGGCAGTACGTATACAGCGGGCAGTATCCCGACTACCCGCAGTATAAGATCTACGATACATTTTCTGTCGGGACACTGTGCCGCCGCGGCGTCAATCGCCTGGCGGTACGTTGTTCCTATACGGGGGAAGACACCAGCACCTATTATTGCGCGCCGGCGGGACTTTTGTTCGAAGTCGTTTGCGGCGGCAAAGTTTTGGCGGCGAGCGGGAAAGAGACGCTCGCGCGGCAAGACTTGGCCTATCGGAGCGGGCGCGCCGAAAAGATCAGCCCGCAGCTCGGCTTCGGGTATCGCTACGATTCCTGCGCGGAGGACGATTGGACGGAGAGGGATGCGCCCGGATTTGCGCCCTGCGCCATTCTCGCAAAGGAATGTCGGCTTGTCGAGCGCCCCGTGCCGCTCCTGCGGCTGAACGAGGGCGGACCCGTTTCTCTCTGCGCGCAGGGCGAGGTGCTCGTCACGAAAGAGTATCCCACGGCGGCGGAGACGATGTACAACAGCTTTCTGCGCCACCGCACGCTGACCGAACTGGGGAATCCCTTTGAGCTTGCCCCGCAGTTCCCCTCGGTGCGCGGGTACCGCTTTTCTTCGGAGACGACGGGCATTTATGTCCTGGCGGATTTGGGCGAAGAGGCGGCAGGGAGGATCTGCCTGGATCTGGAAGTGGAGCAGGATGCCGAAGTCGTCCTCTGTTTCGGCGAACACCTGCGCGATCTCCGCGTGCGTTCGTTTATCGAGGGCAGAAACTTTGCCGTCACCTACCGCGCGCATGCAGGCCACAACCGCTGGACGGAGCAGCTGCGCCGCCTCGGATGCAGGTATGTGCAGATGTTCATTCTCGCCCCGCGGGCAGTGGTGTACGACCTGCGGCTGGTGCGGACGGAATATCCCGCCGAAAGCTTGGAAACGAATATTTTTGACGGTTTGCGGCGCAGGATCTACGAGACGGGGGTGCGCACCCTGCGCACCTGCATGCACGAACATTACGAAGACTGCCCCTGGCGCGAACAGGCTCTGTACGCCATGGACAGCCGCAACCAGATGCTTTTCGGGTATACCGTTTTCCGCGACGCGGGCAGGTACGCGCAGGCAAATTTGCGGCTGATGACGCACGGACTGCGCGGGGACGGGATGCTGGAACTGTGTTTCCCTGCGCGGGTGGGGATCACCATCCCGTCGTTCAGCCTGTACTTTGTCCTCGCTGTGGCGGAAAATTTTGAGTTTACGGGGGATGCCGCTTTCTTGCGCGAAATGCAGCCGACGGTGCGCGCCATTCTCGGCGCGTTTGCCGCCCGCATAGACGGCAGCGGGCTGATCCCGGTGTTGCAGGAAGAGCCTTACTGGAACTTTTACGAATGGCAGCCGGGTCTGGACGGAGGGGCGATCTTCCGCGATTTCCGTCTGCCGCTGCAATACGACAGCTGTCTGAATCTGCTCTATATCATCGCGTGCGAGCGCTGGGAAAAGGCGCGCACGGCGGCGGGAGAGGAGCCCGATCGCGAACTGGCAGGGCGCCTTGCCGCGATGCGTGCGGCTGTCGGGAGCGCTTTCTATGACGGGGAGCGCGCCGCCTTTGCCGTGACGCTGCGGGAGGGGAAAAAGGAGGGCTATGCCCGCCTTTCCACCGCTCTGGCCGTCGTCGCGGGCTGTGCGGAAACGGAAAAAGAAAAGCTGGTGCGCACCCTGAAAGAGGACGGCGCCCTGACGGACGTTACGCTGGGCAACAAACTCTGGCTGTACGAGGCGGTGCTCTCGTGCGGGGAGAACGGACTGGCGTACGTGCTGAACGACATTGAAACTACGTTTGCGGACATGGCCTGCCGCGATACGACGCTGTACGAAACGGCGGGCGGCGCGGACGATTTTGCCCTTGCGGGCAGCCTGTGCCACGGATGGGCGGCGGTCGCCTGCTATGTGTACAACACCGTCGCAAGGGGAAATGTGTAAAATGCAGGAATTTCGGTTTGCCCGCGTCTTTGCGGAGGGTTGTATTTTGCAGCGGGACGTCCCGTTTACCGTTTGGGGAAGCGGCGCCGCGGGCGAAGTGGTCGTGGAGCTGTGCGGGGAGCACGGCTGTAGGAGCGTTTGCCGCGCGGACGGGGACGGCAGCTTTTTTGCGGAATTCCCCGCCGTGAAGGGCGGCAAGTCCTTCTATTCCCTGCGCGCTTCCTGCGCGGCAGGGGAAGTTGTTGTGGAAAAGGTGCGCTTCGGCGACGTTTACCTTCTTTTGGGACAGTCGAATATGTCCTATCCGCTTTCGGCGGTGGAAGGGCGCACGCGCTGGGCAAAGAAGGCGGCGCGGGCGGACGTCAGTTTTCTCTCTCTCGCCGAACCGCCCGTTCCGGACGTTTCCCAAGTGTTTCGGCCCGTCGATCCCTTGTCCGATCTCGCTCGCGATTACGAATATGTCGGAAAAGACGCGGAAAAGATCTCCGCGGCGTCCGCCATCGGCGTGATGACGGCGGTGCTGTTGTCCGAAAGTGCGGGCGTTCCCGTCGGGATGGTGGATACTTCCATGGGCGGGCTGTCCGTCGAGGCATATCTCCCGCGCGAGTGTGCGGAAGGGGATGCGGAAGTGCTCGCCTTTTTAAAGCGCGCGGACAGGTATGTGGACAGAGAGTCTTACAACAAGTGCGGCGGGCGCAATTTTACTCAGCTTGCGGGCGTGTATAACGAAAAGATCGCCCCGCTCTCCCGCTTGCGCTTCCGCGCGATGGTTTGGTATCTCGGCGAAAGCTCCGCTTTCGATCTGGAATCGGCACTTTTTTTCGAACGGGAACTTCGCATGATCGTGCACGCTTACCGCCGCATGTTTGGCGAGATCCCTTTTGCCGCCGTTCAGATCGCCCCCGAGTATTATCCCTACGGCGACCGTTTCGGGTATCTGTACGTCAACGAGAGCCTCGACAGGCTGGCGCGCGAGGGAAAGGACGTCTTTGTCATTCCCACGTATACCGCCGAGCCGCGGTGGCTGGTCTGCGACGGGGATCTGTACTATCATCCCATCCATCCCGTCAACAAGGAGCCCATTGCCGCGGCGCTCGCCAGGGTGCTGTTCGAAAATGCCGTCTGCGGGCGTCGGTACGCCTTTCCGCGCATTGAGAGCGCGGAAGCGGACGGGGAGGGCGGCTTTGTCTGCCGTCTCGCCGATGCGGGCGCAGGGCTTGACGGGCGGGAACCGTACGGTTTTTGCCTGTGCGGGGAGGACGGGAAGTATTATCCCGCCCGCGCGCAGGTGCTGGCGGCGGATTGCATCCGCCTCACTTCGCCGTGCGTTGCACGGCCGCAGGGGATGACGTACGCCTTTGCACAGTACCAGGAGGATTGCGACGCCGCGCTCTGCACGGGCGAACCGCTCCTGCCGTACCGCACCTGTCGGGAAAGCGTTCACAGCGGATATTTTCAGCTGCCGCATTTTATGCGGCTGGGCAAAAAATACGTTTACGAAAATTGTTTCGGGTATTCGGTGGGTACCTGCCGCAAGGTCGCCCGCTGGGAAAAGGGCCGCATTTACGGGAACAACTGCCGCATATCGGCGTTGGATGCGGAAGGGGACGGCATGCTGCAGATCGGCGCCCTTCCGCGCAACGAGGGCTTTTATTTCTTCGGCGCCTCGCCGCGCGTTTGCCTTTCGGGGCACCGCAGCGGGCTGGCAGACTATCCCTTTTTGCATCTGGAACTCGGTGCGTCCGTCGAAGGCGTCTCCTTCTTCGGCGTCGCCGTCCGCCTTTCTTCGGGCGAAGTGTTTCGCTTTGCGCCCCTGCGGCGGGGCGAACCTGTAGACGAAGTGCCCCTTTCCGTCGGGAATTTTTCCGCCTTCTGCGTCGGGCTGGAAAGGGCATACCGCGGCGATTCCGCCTTTGTGCCCCTCTCGCAGGAAGAGCGGAAAAACATCGTCGAGGCGGAATTTCTGTTCCGCTGCCGCACGGAGTGCAATGTCTTTCTGCGCCGTCTCGGCTATGTATCCGCGGCGGAAAGCTTTGACTATTCCGAAACGGAAAAGAAGGAAATGCGTGCGGACATGCAGCTGCCTGTCTCCCGCTGAGCGCGGCAAAAAGGGCTTGCCTGTCTTTTTTAAAAGTTGTTTTTTCTTTGTTTTCGTCGCAAAAAAAAAGGGACGTTGTGCAAAAAATTGCAAAACGTCCCTTTTTGGACTTTCTTTTTTGAAGTTCGGAAAGATCCGCGCGGAAGGGGATCAGTTGTTTTTGAACATCCTGTTCAGGCGCCGCGTGATGGAGCGGATGTTCTCGCGCACGGCGCTGCGCGCGCTGCCGCCGATCACCTTTCTCGCTTCTACGGAATGGTTCACTTTCACGCGCTGCAAGATCTCCTCGTCGAACAGCGTGGAGAACTGCTGGTACACGAACAGGTCGAGCTTATCCAGCGTCTTTCCGTTTTCGATGCAGTAGCGCACGATCTGACCCGTAACGGCGTGCGCATCGCGGAAAGGCATGCCCTTCTGAACGAGGTAGTCGGCGATGTCCGTCGCGGTAGAAAATCCGCCTGCCGCCGCATTGCGCATCTTGCGCGTGTCGAAGGAGAGGTGCTGGAGCAGTTCGTTGAAGATGTTCAGGCAGGCGAGGACGGTGGTCTCCGCGTCGAACAGCGGTTCCTTGTCCTCCTGCAGGTCTTTGTTGTAGGAGAGGGGGATGCCCTTGATGACGGTGAGGATGGCGGTCAGGTCGCCGTATACCCTGCCCGTCTTGCCGCGCACCAGTTCGGGGATGTCGGGATTTTTCTTCTGCGGCATGATGGAGGAGCCCGTCGAATACTCGTCGGAAATTTCCATAAACCCGAACTCGTCGGTGGTGTAGATGATGAGGTCTTCCGCCATGCGCGAGAGGTGCGCCATCACGGTAGAGCAGCAGAAGATGTATTCCGCCACAAAATCGCGGTCGGACACGGCGTCGATGGAGTTTTGCGAGATGTCCGAGAAAGAGAGGAGACCTGCGGTCATTCTGCGGTCGATGGGGAAATCCGTCCCTGCCATCGCGCAGCTGCCCAAAGGCATCACGTCCGTGCGTTTATAGCTGTCGGTAAAGCGCTCGATGTCGCGCAGGAACATTTCGCTGTACGCATTGAAGTACTGCGCCACGGAGATGGGCTGTGCCCTGCGCATATGGGTGTAGCCGGGCATGATGAACTGTACGTTGTTGCTTGCGATCTCCAGCAGGGTATTGATGAGCGCGCGCAGGTGTCCGCACACGTTGACGATGCTGTCCTTCACGTACAGGCGCAGGTCGGTCGCTACCTGGTCGTTGCGCGAACGCGCCGCGTGCAGCATTTTCCCCGTCGCGCCGATGCGCTTGGTCAATTCCTGCTCCACAAAGGTGTGGATATCCTCGGCGCCTTCCAGTTCGAGGGAGCCTTTTTCGATGTCGGCAAGGATATTGACGAGTGCGTCGCTGATCTTTTCGGCGCTCTCTTTGGGAATGATCTGCGTTTCTCCCAGCATTTTGACGTGCGCGATGCTTGCCAGAATGTCGTGCCAGTACAGTTTGTAGTCGAAGCCGAGCGATTGATTAAAGTCATCCGCGCTTTTGGCGCTGGGCTGCGTAAAGCGGCCTTCCCATAATTTCATAATTTAACTCTCCGTTTCTTTTTTAAGCAATTTTCGATTGACTTATTCTTGCGAAAACTTTAAAATATTGGAGTGAGAGATCCCGCTGTTTTCGCATCGAAAACCTCGGGAAGAACTTACTCAATACTATTCTAAACTATTTTGCGGAAAAATTCAAGTTATTTTTCGGAAAAAGAGGGAAATTTGATTATTTTAGGGATCGATCCCGGGCTGGCGACGCTCGGCTACGGGGTTTTGGAAAAAGACGCCAACGGAAACTCGCGCGCGCTCGATTACGGCGTGGTGCTCACGCCCAAGGAAGAGCGGCTGCCCGCGCGCCTTGCCATTCTCGAAGAGGGGCTCAACAAACTCCTCGACAAATGCACGCCCGACGAAGTGGCGGTGGAAGAGCTCTTCTTTACCAAAAACGTGACGACGGGCATGGCGGTGGCGCACGCGCGCGGCGTGGCGCTGCTCACCTGCGTCAAGCGCTGCGGCAGGCTGTTCGAATACACGCCCATGCAGATCAAGCAGGCGCTCACGGGGTACGGCAAGGCGGAAAAGCGGCAGATCCAGCTGGTCACCGCCAATCTCCTGCATCTGAAGGGGATCCCCCGCCCCGACGACGCGGCGGACGCGCTCGCCGTCGCACTGTGTCATTCCTTCACTTCCCGCCTCTCGGGGCTGTATTCTATCTGAAAGGTAAACTATGATCGGTTATTTGAAAGGCAAAGTCCTGTATTCGGACGCAGGCACCGTCCTGCTGGAAAACAACGGCGTCGGCTACGAACTGCTCTGTTCGGGCGCGCTGTTTGCGAAACTCGTCAATGATAAACAGGGAGAGGCATACACCTACCTGCAAGTGCGGGAGGACGGGCTCTCGCTGTACGGATTCGTTTCTCCCGACGAAAAAAATATGTTTTTAAAGCTCGTCAGCGTGTCCGGCGTGGGGCCGAAAATGGGCATCGCCGTTCTCTCGGCAATGAACATCAACGACATTGCCGTCGCCATCGCCACGTCCGACGTCAAGATGCTGACGGCGGTCAAGGGCCTGGGGAAAAAGACGGCGGAGCGCATCGTGCTGGAACTGCGCGAAAAGGTCTCCGCTTCGGAGCTTACGCCCGTGCAGGGCGGAAAACAGGCGGCGCCCGCCGAAAAACTTTCGGACAAAGAGGAAGACGCCGTGGTGGGTCTGATGTCCCTCGGCTATACGCGCGCAGAGAGCACGAAAGCGGTGCGCGGCGCGCTGGAAAAGGGTGCGCAGAGCCTGGAAGAGGTCATCATGACGGCCCTTAAAAGCATGTAACGAGAGAGGAGGACGGGGACATGAGTTTTGAAGAAGATTTTGAAAACGGATTCGACGAGCGCCTCGTCATGAGCACGAAAGGGGAGCTGGACGTGGAGGAAAACGCCCTCCGCCCCAAGACGATGGCAGATTACGTCGGACAGAGCAAAGTTAAAGAAAACCTCAACGTGTATATCTCTTCCGCCAAAATGCGCGGGGAAGCGCTGGACCACGTCCTGCTGTACGGCCCTCCGGGCCTGGGCAAGACGACCCTTGCGCACATCATCGCCAACGAGCTGGGCGTGCAGATCAAGCTGACCAGCGGCCCCGCAATCGAGCGCAGCGGCGATCTCGCCGCCATCCTCACCAACCTCAACGAGGGGGACGTGCTGTTCATCGACGAGATCCACCGCCTCAACCGTTCGGTGGAGGAGATCTTGTATTCCGCCATGGAAGACTACGCGCTGGACATCATCGTGGGCAAGGGCCCCGCGGCGCGAAACATCCGCTTTTCCTTAAAGAAATTTACTCTCATCGGCGCGACCACCAAGGCAGGGATGCTGGCAAGCCCCCTGCGCGACCGTTTCGGGGTGATGTGCCGCCTGGAAATGTACACGCCTGCCGAGCTGGCGCAGATCGTCACCCGTTCGGCGCGCACGCTGGGCATCGAGATTTTGCCCGACGCGGCAAACGAGATCTCCCGCCGCTCACGCGGCACGCCCCGCATCGCCAACAGGCTGTTGAAGCGTGTGCGCGACTTTTCCGCCGTCAAGGGCAACGGCGTCGTCAACGTCGACGATGCGCGTTACGCCCTGCAAAAGATGGATATCGACGACCTCGGCCTGGACGATACCGACCGCGCCCTTTTGCGCGCCCTCATCGAAAAATTCGGCGGCGGCCCCGCAGGGCTGGAAACGCTCGCCGCTACCATCAACGAGGATGCTAACACCATCGAGGACGTGTACGAACCTTATTTATTGCAGCTGGGATTTATTGCGCGCACGCCGCGCGGCAGGGTTTGCCTGAAAGGCGGCTACGAGCATCTGGGGATCAGGATGAACGAAAAACAGAGATTGCAGACGTCTATGTTCGACGACGAATAAAGTCTGCGGAGCATTGCCATGTTGTTGAAATCCGATTACTATTACGACCTGCCCGAAGAATTGATCGCGCAGACTCCCGCGGAGCCGCGCGATTCTTCCCGCCTGCTGGTGTATGACCGTGCGACGGGCAAGAGCGAGGACAGGATCTTCCGCGACATCAAAGAATACCTGAAGGCGGGCGACGTGCTCGTCGTCAACAATACCAAAGTGCTGCCCGCGCGCCTGTTTGCGTACACGAAAAACGGGGGACGTGTAGAGGTTTTGCTGTTGAAGAGGCACGATCTCACCGAGTGGGAAGTGCTCGTCCGCCCCGGCAAAAAGGCAAAGGAGGGAACGGAGCTTGTCGTGTCCGAAGAGCTGTCCCTCACCGTCAAAAGCAGGACGCCGACGGGCGAACGCATCGTGGAGTTTCACTTTGACGGCGTGTTCGAGGACATCCTTTCCCGAGTGGGGAGCATGCCTCTGCCGCCGTACATTCACGAAAAGCTGAAGGACAAGGACCGCTACCAGACGGTGTACTGCAAGACGGACGGTTCCGCCGCCGCACCCACGGCAGGGCTGCACTTTACCAAGGAGCTCTTGCAGGAGATCCGCGAGATGGGCGTACAGGTGGCGGAAGTTCTCCTTCACGTGGGGCTGGGTACGTTCCGTCCCGTCAAGGAGGAAGACCTCACTCACCACGTCATGCATTCCGAGTATTACTGCGTTTCGCAGGAGGCGGCGGACATCGTCAATGCCGCCAAGCGGGAGGGCAGGCGTGTCATTGCCGTCGGCACCACGTCCGTGCGTACGCTGGAAACGGTTGCGGATGAAAACGGATTTCTGCGCCCTTGCAGCGGAGATACGTCCATTTTTATCTATCCGCCCTACAAATTCAAGTGTGTGGACGCCCTCATCACCAACTTCCATCTGCCCGAAAGCACCCTCATCATGCTCGTTTCCGCTTTGATGGGGCGGGAGCAATGCCTTGCCCTGTACAAGGAAGCGGTGGAGAAGAAGTATCGGTTTTTCAGCTTCGGCGATGCGATGCTCATTTTATAGCCGTCGAAATACTGTGTTGCGCTCCGGCAACCCTCAGTCATTTACGCATCAGTAAACTCCTTCGGGTTTTCCTCGCGCGCCTTGTCTTTCCCGGCAATTGTTTCGGAAAGGGCGCAGTGCAAAAAAGGATATATTTATGATCCACACCGAACTGACAAAAAAGGCCACGCGTATCGCCAGCAATGCCCATGCGGGGCAGACGGACAAGGCGGGAATGCCGTACATCTTTCATCCCTTTCACGTGGCGGAACAGATGACGGATGAAATTTGTACCTGCGCCGCCCTCCTGCACGACGTCGTCGAGGATACCTCCGTCACGGCGGAACAGCTCGCACAGGAGTTCCCTGCGGAGGTCGTTGCCGCCGTAAGGCTGCTCACGCGCGGGGAGGGAGAAGATTACTTCGAATACATCGCAAAGATCAAGTCCGACCCTGTCGCAAGGGCGGTGAAGATCGCCGATCTCAAACACAATCTCGACCTTTCGAGACTGCCCGAAGAGATGCGGACGGAAGAGGCGAACCGCCGCAGCGAAAAATACGCCGCGGCGCTCAGTATGCTCATACGCTGATTTTTGGTCGGACATCGTTCGGACAAAGGCACGGAGCGGATGCGAAAATAAGGGTACGTACCCATCAAATCAGAACAAAAGGAAAGAATATTTTGGCAGAAAAGTTTTCGTTTGAAGTCATTAAAACAGACCCCGAAACGGGCGCGAGGGCGGGCATTTTCCACACGCCGCACGGCGATATCGAAACGCCCGTCTATATGTCCGTCGGCACGCAGGCGACGGTCAAGGGGATGCTCCCGCGCGATCTCAAAGAGGCGGGGTCGCAGATCATCCTCGCCAACACCTATCACCTGTACATGCGCCCGGGGCACGAGCTGGTCAAAAAGGCGGGCGGCCTGCATAAGTTCATGAACTGGGACAGGCCCATTCTTACAGACAGCGGCGGGTTTCAGGTGTTTTCCCTCGCCAAACTCAACAACATCAAGGACGAGGGGGTGTGGTTCAACTCGCACATCGACGGCAGCAAGCACTTCTTTACCCCCGAAAAGGTGATGGAGATCGAAAACGCATTGGGCGCGGACATCATCATGCAGTTCGACGAGTGCAGCGAGTACGGCGTAGACTATAAATACGCCAAGGGCGCGCTCGAGCGCACCGTGCGTTGGCTGGAACGCTGCGAAAAAGCGCACAAAAACGAGGAACAGGCGCTCTTTCCCATCGTGCAGGGGAACTTTTTCAAGGACCTGCGCCTTGCCAGTGTGGAAGCGGCAAAGCCGTACGCAAAGCACGGCATCGCCATCGGCGGGCTTTCGGTGGGCGAACCCAAACCGCTGATGTACGAGATGCTGGACGCCATCCAGCCCGTCCTCCCCGCGGATGTGCCCCGCTATCTGATGGGGGTAGGCAGCCCCGATTGCCTCATCGAAGGGGTACTGCGCGGCATCGATATGTTCGACTGCGTGCTTGCCACCCGCATCGCGCGCAACGGCACGGCGCTGACGAGCAGGGGAAAGGTCGTGGTGCGCAACGCCGTTTACAAGGAAGACTTTACCCCGCTGGACGAGGAATGTGACTGCTATTGCTGCAAAAATTACACCAAGGCGTATCTGCGGCATCTGGTCAATGCGGGGGAGATGCTCTCTTCCATGCTCCTGTCCCTGCACAACATCACTTTTCTCAACAGACTTATGCGCGGGCTCCGCAACGCCATCCTGGAAGGGTCGCTGCGCAGCTTTTGCGCCGACTTCTATAAAAAGTACGGGAACATGTGAAGGTCGAAAGGTGTCGGAAAAGAGAAAAGTTTGCGATCGTAAGATAAAATCTCAAAAAAGAGCAAAAAAACAGTTGCCAAAAATTTGCAAAACCGCTATGATATAGAGGTAATTAAATCAAAATAAGAAAGGAGAATCATCCTATGTTGACCAATCTTTTGGCTGAAAGCAGTTCCGGCAACAGCTGGACGAGCTATATTTGGATCATTTTGCTTCTCGTTCTGGTGGTCGTGTTCTTCGTGTGGTCTTTTATCTCTCAGAAGAAAAAGCAGAAGGCGTACACCGAGCAGATCAATTCCGTCAAACCCGGCTGCAAGGTCAAGACGATCGGCGGCGTCGTCGGCGAAATTATGGAAGTCAACGACGAGGACGGTACCTTTGTTCTGAAAACGGGGGACAGCATGGGCAACGTTTGCTTTATGCGCTTTGACAAGCAGGCGATCTACCAGACGGTCGGCTCGCCCGCAGCGGAAGCTCCCGCAGAGGAAACTCCCGCACCTGCGCAGGAAGAGGCTCCCGCGGAAGATGTGCAGGAAGAGAAAAAGGATGAGTCCGAGGACAAGTAATTTCTCTTGAAACGGAATACAAGACAAAACCTCCGCATAGGTATAGAATAAACCTATGCGGAGGTATTTTTTATGTCCGGCGATTCGCGCCGCCTTGCGGCGCAGACGTGCAGGAGCGTCTGCGTTTCCGCGCTCTTTGTGCTGGCGGCAGTGCTGTTGTTTGCGCTCCTTATCAAAATTTTCAATTTCTCTTCCGCCGTCATCATGCCGGTGAATCAGATCATCAAACTGCTGGCAGTGGCGGGGGGCTGCATCCTCTGTCTGCGCGAAAAACCCGTGCCCTGCGGCGCACTGGCGGGGGCGTGTACGGCGATCGTCACCTATTTCCTCTTTTCCGCGGTGGCGGGCTCACTTTCCTTCGTTTGGGGCGATGTGGCGGACGTCTTTGTCGGTGCGCTGGCGGGCGCCATCGGCGGCGCCATTGCGGGGATCGTGCGCGGCGGCCGATGACGGCAGAAAAAAGCGCGCAGTTTTGTAAAAACGCTTGCATTTTCCGCTTGTGTATATTATAATTATACCAATAAAACGTACAGAGGAGATCGAGCCATGAATAAAATCAAAACGATCGCCCGTCCCGTACAGCGCAAAGTAACAGGCTGCGGCGAGTGCAGAAGCACCTGCCAGTCCGCCTGCAAAACCAGCTGCACGGTCGGCAACCAGTCCTGCGAAAGAATTTCTAGGGAAAACGATCCCGAAAAGAACAACTGACGCAATCGTAATTTTTAAGGAGCAGGCTTTCTGCTCCTTAAATTTTGGAATCACGGATTTTCCGGACGTCCTCTTTGCGGCGTTCGGAAAAATTTTTATAGAGAGGTCGATATGGTACACGTTTTTTCTTACCGGGACAAGCATTATATTTTCGATACGGGCAGTTCCTCCCTGCACGAGTGCGACGAAAACGCCGCCCTTCTGCTGCGCGAAAAGCTGGGCGAAAAGGTGGATACTTCCCGCATTTCCGCCGCCGACCGCGCCGCGTACGAGCAGGATTTTGAAGAGCTGAAACGGGCGGGGCTGCTGTTCTGCCCCGAAGTGAAGGCGGCGCCGCCCAAGTCGGACGAGGTGAAGGCGCTGTGCCTGCACATCTGCCACGACTGCAACCTGCGCTGCCGTTATTGCTTTGCGGACGAGGGCGCCTATCACGCGCGGCGCGAGTTCATGAGTCTGGAAACGGCAAAGGCCGCCATCGACTTCCTCATCGAACATTCGGGCAACCGCAAGATCCTGGAAACGGACTTTTTCGGCGGCGAACCGCTGATGAATTTCGACGTCGTCAAACAGACGGTGTACTACGCCAAGGAACAGGCGGCAAAGCGCGGCAAAAAGTTCTTGTTCACCCTCACCACCAACGGGCTCCTGCTCAAAGACGACGTCGCGCAGTTTCTCAACGAGGAGATGGAAAACGTCGTCCTCAGCCTCGACGGGCGCAAGGAAGTGCACGACGCCGTGCGCAGAACGGCAAACGGGAAGGGGAGCTTCGACCTCGTCATCCAAAACCTGAAAAACTTTGTCCGCATCCGCGGGGACAAGCATTATTACGTGCGCGGCACTTTTACCGCCAAGAACCTCGATTTTTCAAAGGACGTGCTTTTCCTGGCGGACAGCGGCTTTGAGAGCATCTCTCTCGAACCCGTCGTCACCGACCTGCCCGACCTCGCCATCACCAAAGAGCATCTCTCCAAGATCTGCGACGAGTACGACGTGCTCTGCGACAAGTATCTCGAGCGCGAGGCGAAGGGGAAGGGATTCAACTTTTTCCACTTCAACGTCGATCTGGAGGGCGGCCCCTGTCTTTCCAAGCGCGTGAGCGCGTGCGGCGCGGGCAACGAGTATTTTTCCGTCGTGCCCAACGGCGATATCTATCCCTGCCACCAGTTTGCGGGGGACAAAGATTTCCGTATGGGCAGCGTGTTCGAAGGGAAGCTGGACGAAAAGATTCGCGCCCGCTTTAAAAATTCCTGCCTTTTCACGAGAAAGAAGTGCGAAAACTGCTTTGCAAAATTCATCTGCAGCGGCGGTTGCAGCGCCAACAACTATCATTTCAACGGCGACATCGACGAGCCGTACGAGATCACCTGCGAAATGATGAAAAAGCGGGTGGAGGACGCCATGCATATCCTCGCCGTGCGCAAAGAGCGGGGCGAGCGCAAATGAAAGTGATCGAAAAATCCCCGGGCGCCTTTATCCACAGCCGCGCATACGTCGCGGGGGACGTGACGCTGGGCGAGGGCGCGAGCGTGTGGTGCGGTGCCTGCATCCGCGGCGACTTTGCGCCCGTCGTCATCGGTAAAAATTCCAACGTGCAGGACAATGCCACCGTCCACGTCGGGTACGGAGTGCCCGCCATCCTGGGCGACAACGTCACGGTGGGGCACAATGCCGTCGTGCACGGCTGCACGGTAGGCAACAACGTCATCGTGGGCATGGGCAGCATCCTGCTGGACGGCGCCAGGATCGGCGACAACTGCATCATCGGCGCGGGTACGCTGATCCCCGGCAAAAAGGAGATCCCCGCGGGCAGCCTCGTGTTCGGCAATCCCTATCGCATCGTGCGCACCCTCACCGAAGAGGAAAAAGAGGGGATCGTGCGCAATGCGGAGGAATATGTGCGCCTTGCCGCCGCTTTTGCCGCCGAAGGCGAGGGTTCGGGCAAGAGGTTTTTATGATAATCGGGTAAAAATCCGCAAAAATAAACAATTTACACTTGACTAAACTTTTCAACTTTATTATAATGAATGAGTATATTTCTTTTAAATCTGTAGTGCGTGCAGTGTACGCGTTCCGGTTTGGGAGTAAAACACTTTATAGATGCAGGAGGAGGCAATGGGCAAGAAGAAATCGGTGGCGCTGATCGTTCTCGTGACCGTCGTGCTGTTGGGATTGCTGTTTATCAGCATCACGCCGACGTTCCCCGTCAAGACACCGTATAGTTTTCAATCGCTTTTGAATTCCGTCCGTCTGGGAGCCGATCTCGGCGGCGGATACGGAGCCGTGTATTATCCCGAGGGCGTCATTTCCGCGGAAGAGTATGCAGGGGAGGTCGCCCGCTATGAAAACGGCGAGGGCACCGATCCTACCGAGCAGTACGTCGCACACGGCGGCGTCTATCTCGATTCCGAAAAAGTCCTCGACGAAAACGGCGAGGTGCTGGAGTCTTTCCGCACCGAATTCGAAACCGCGTACCGCGTCTTCAAACAGCGTTTCGAGGATAAGAATTTTACGGAATATTCCTTCTGGATCGAGGACGATTATACCATCCGCGTGGAGGTTTCCGACGTTTCCGATCTGGAGACGGTCAGCGATATGTTCTCCATCCTTTCCTATTCGGGAGAACTGTATTTCAGCGACACGGACACGTCCACAAACAGTAAAAACGTGCTCATGACGGCCGGCAGCGAACACATTTCCGGCGTTTCCGTCATGGACGGCGGGGATTCCGGTTTCGTAGTCGCTCTCAAGCTGACCAAGGCCGGCAGGGAAAAGTTTGCCGAGATCACGGAAACTCTTTCCTCTTCCTCTTCTTCCGATTCGAGCAGTTCCTCTTCGGCGACCTTGTACCTGTACATGGGTACGGACGTTCTGATGTCCATGAGCGTCTCTTCCACCCTCGATCAGGACGTCGTCTACATCGGCGGAACCACCAGTTCCGGCTCTGTCGCTTATCCCACCCGTGAATCGGCGGAGACGGTCGCCTGCGTCATCAGGTCTGCGCTCAACGAGGAGGACGTGTTCTCCCTCGATCTGCAGCCGCAGGTGTACTCCTACGGGGCGACTATGGGCGAACATGCGGCCCTCATCATTGCCGTCGTCTTCGGCGTTGCCGTGCTCGCCATGCTCGTGTTCTCCCTGGTCAGATATAAGGGCATGGGCCTTGCGCACGTGTACGGGTTCTTTACCTACGCGCTCATCTTTATCCTTTGCCTCGCCTTTGTGCAGGGGATCGCGGTCAACATCGCGGGCGTGTTTGCCATCCTGCTCTCTGCGGCGATGATGGTCGGCTTCAATTACTACGCTTTCCGCAACATCCGCAAAGAGTTCTATACGGGCAAGACGCTGACGTCTGCCATCAAATCCGGCTACAGAAAGAGCCTTGCGGTCACCATCGATACGCACATCATCCTGTTTATCGCGTCTCTCGTTCTGTATCTCATCTCGCTCGGTTCTGCGCAGTATATGGCGCTCATCTTCCTCATCGGTACGGTCATTTCCGCTGCATGCACGCTGGCGGTCACCAGGTTCTATCTGTACATGTTCCTCGCTCAACCCAAAAACAAGATAGCGTTCTGCAATTTCAGAAGGGAGGAAACGGAAGATGAATAAGCTGCTTTCTAAAAAGGGACTCATCGTCTGTCTCACCGTCGCCATCCTCATCATCGTGGCAGGTGCCTTTGTGGCAGGCTTTGTCGGCTACAATGCAGACAGCACCGGCCGCAACTACTCTTCCGTCGAAGTGACGGATGCGGGTTATTCCGTTTCGGACGTGCAGGATCGGTTCGTTGAATTCTGCAAGGCGGAGATCGAAAAGACGTACGCGGTATCCGACGTCAAAGTGACGCAGACGTATACCACGGGCGGCATGGTGTTCACATATTATGTGGACGGCACGCCCGACCGCGCGTTCTGCGATCAGCTGGAAACGTCTATCGCGGGCTGCACCATCGAAGGTGTCAACGGATCGCTGGTATCCGTTACCTTCCACGAAGGGAAAAACCTCGGCTATTATAACTATATGTGGAGAACGGCTGTCGGCGCGGCCGTCGCCTTCGTCCTTCTCTTTGCATACGTGGCGATCCGTTTCCGCCTCGGCATGGGGGTCACTGTCCTCATTGCGGGCGTACACGACGCCGCCGTCGTGCTTGCCGTCGTGGCGCTCGTGCGCCTGCCCGTAAGCCCTGCACTTGCAGGCGTGGGGGCGTTTGCGCTGTTGCTTTCCGCTCTGCTCAACCTTCTCGTGTTCGGCAGGATGCGCAGCGACCTGCGCACGGACGAGTTCAAGGGCAAATCGGCCGCGGAGGCAGTGAGCGAATCCGTCCGCAATGCGCGCCCGACCGTGCTGCTCGTCTCTGTCATCGCCGCGGCGTTCGTCGCCGTCTTTGCCGTCGTCGGGGCGTTTATCGGGTTCGATATGACTTCGGTCATGGTTTCCGCCCTGTTCGCCGTCCTCGCGGCAACGTACTCGTCGCTTGTCCTTTCGCCCGCTCTGTATGCCCTCATCAAGGAAAAGTGGGATGCAAAGCGCGCACAAAAGGCAAAGTACAACTTCGCTTCCGAAAAGAAGAAAAAAGAAGACGCGCCCGCAGAAGTGGCAGGCGAAATCAGATAAACGAATTTCAATGCAGGGGGCGGGTTTTTTCCCGCCCCCTTTTGTCTTGACTCCCTCCTTGCGCAAAGTGCTGCAGGAGGGTGTGGGATATGATCATACGGGCAGAGGTACCGCCATGAAAAAACTGACATACGAATATACTTTTTCGGCGGAACAGCTGCGGCGCGTGCGCGCGCTGGCGGAAGAGTGCCGCCTGCACGAGCTCACCGCGTCCGTTCTCTTTTCGCGCGGCGTGGACGATGCGGAAAAGGTGAAAAAATTCCTGCACCCGTCCAAGGAGCATTTTCTTTCTCCCTTCCTCATGCGCGGCATGCGCGAACTCAAAGCGGAGATAGACGCCGTACGCGAAAAAGACGGGCTGGTCGCCGTGTTCGGCGATTACGATGCGGACGGCATCGGCGCTTCCGCCATCCTCCTGTCCGCCCTGCGCCGCTACGGCGTGCGCTGCGTGGCGCACGTTCCCGAACGCGCGGAAGGGTACGGCATGTCCGTCGCCGCGCTGGAAAAGATCATCGCCGGGCACGAGCCCGACCTCATCGTCACCGTCGACTGCGGCATCTCCAACCGTGAGGAAGTGGAGTACATCAAATCGCGCGGCGTGCGCGTCGTGGTCACCGACCATCACGAATTGCCGGACGTCTTGCCCGACTGCGTCATCGTCAATCCCAAACTTTCCGACGATTATCCGTACGACAACCTGTGCGGTGCGGGTGTGGCGTTCAAGATCGCCTGCGCCCTGCTGGGCGCCCGCGCTTATGAATTTTTGGACATCGCCGCCGTATCCACGGTAGCGGACAGCGTTCCGCTCGTCGGGGAAAACCGCGATATCGTTTTCGAAGGCCTGCGGCTCATCCGCCGCAAGCCCCGCCGCGCTCTCGCGCTGCTTTTGGCGGGCAGAAAGGACGAAGTCACCGCGCAGACGCTCGCCTTTACCATCGCGCCCCGCGTCAACGCCGCGGGCAGGATGGGGGACGCGGGCAGCGCTCTGCGCCTGCTCTCTTCGGAGGACGAAGGGGAGATCTACGAGCTCTCCTGCCGCCTCAACGAGTTCAATCTCGAGCGCCAGCAATTGTGCGACGAGGTCTACCGCAGCGCCAAGCAGAAACTGAAAGATCAGGGCGCGTTCGGCAACGTCATCATGCTCTGCGACGAGAGCTGGAACACGGGCCTGGTGGGCATCGTCGCGGCTCGCATTTCGGAAGAATTCAACCGCCCCGCCATCCTCTTCGTCAAGAAAGGGGACTGCCTCAAAGGCTCGGCGCGCACCATCGAAAATATCAACATCTACGAGGCGCTCAAGGCCTGTTCCGCCTATATCGAGGAGTTTGGCGGCCACGCACAGGCGGCGGGCGTCAATATCCGTGAGGAGAATTTTGAGACGCTCAGAGGGGCGCTGGACGCCTACATCGGCGAGACGTACACGGAGGAAGACTTTGTTCCCACTCTCAGCGTCTGCGATGCGGGCAGGTTCGTGCCCGACCTGGCGCTGGCAAAAGAACTGGAGCTTTTGGAGCCTTTCGGCGTGGGGAACAAGCGCCCGCTGTTTGCGATGCAGGCGGAAAAAGTGTCTGCGCGCAGGCTGAAAGAGGGCTCTCCGCATATCTCTCTGCGTGCGGGGGAACTGGAACTCGTCTGGTTCGGCGGGGAGGGCGCTCTGCCCCTGCTCGCGTCGGACATTAAAAAGACGCTCGTCTTCGAGTGCGGCGTCTCCCGTTTCCGCGGCAGCGAGAGCGTGCGCGGCATCGTCAAGGATATGCTCTGCGAAAACGCCTGCGAGGGGAGCATGGGATTGTACCTCTTCCGCAACAACCTGCTGCGTCTGAAGGAGCCTGCCCCCGCGCTGTCCGTCTCATACGAGAGCGAAGAGTCCGTCAAAAGCCGCCTGCGCGCGGCGCGCGCCGCCTGCCGTTACGGGCTGCTGGCGGTTTGCTCGAACGAAGTCCCGCCCTCCTTCGAAGAGGAAGTTCGCGGCATGGAGAGGGATGTTTTCCGCCTCAGCTCGCAAAACGTGGGCAACGCGGTGCTCTTTTCGCCCGCGGCGGACGCGGAAATTTCGATGTATCGGGAGATCTTGTTCCTGGATAAACCCGCCGATTTCGGCATTGCGCAGCTTGCGGGCAAAAAAATTGTTGTCAACCGCGAACTTTGCGGGTATAATGATATTGCAGAGCTGGAAACTTCGCGCGGACTGATGGGGGAGATCTATCGCTGCCTGCGCGACGGTACCGCGGGGGAGGACAGTGTGTCCTGCGCTCTGTCTGCGGGGCTGGACTTCTCGCTGCAGCAGGTCATCTTTGCCATCGAAGTCTTTTCCGAACTCGGTCTGTTCCGCTTCGAGCGCGGCGCGCTGGTTGCCGTGCGCGGCAAGCGGTCCGAACTTGCCCGCTCTCAAATTTATCGCGCCGTGTGCGCATTGAAGGAAAGTTCATGAATATCGTCTTGCAGATGGTTTACGACAACTACACGGGTCAGGAGCGGGAGATGCTCATCCGCGCCTACCATTACGCGGAGGAGGCGCACAGCGGCCAGAAGCGCGCGTCGGGGGAGGCTTACTTTATCCACCCCTGTGCCGTCGCGCAGATCCTCATCGAACTGGGGCTGGACAGCGCCACCGTTGCCGCGGCATTTTTGCACGACGTCATCGAGGATACGCCCGCCACGGAGGAGGACATCCGCGCCGAGTTCGGCGAGGAAGTGCTCGAACTGGTCAGCGGCGTCACCAAGCTGGATAAGATCGTGTTCAAATCGCGCGAGGAAGAGGAGGCGGAAAATTTCCGCAAGATCTTCGTCGCCATGGCAAAGGACATCCGCGTCATCATCATCAAGCTGGCGGACCGCCTGCACAACATGCGCTCCCTCAATTTCCTTTCCAAGGAACGGCAGATCAAGATGGCGCAGGAAACGCTGGACATCTACACCCCGCTCGCGGGCAGGCTGGGTATTTCCCAGATCAAGTGCGAGCTGGAAGATCTGTGTCTGAAATATCTTGAACCGGAAGCGTACGAATTTCTCGTCGAAAACATCCACCAAAAGCTGTACGAGCGGCATAATTTTGTCGATTTCGTCGTCAAGGAGATCAAAAACATCCTCGAAGAGAGCAAGATCGAGGGGGAAGTGTTCGGCAGGCCCAAGCATTTTTATTCCATCTATAAAAAGATGAAGACGCAGAACAAGACGCTGGACCAGATCTACGATCTCACCGCCGTCCGCGTCATCGTCGGCACGGTGGACGAGTGCTACGAAGTGTTCGGCAAGATCCACAAGCGCTGGAAACCTATCCCGGGCAGGATCAAGGACTACATCGCCACCCCCAAAGCGAATATGTACCAGTCCCTGCACACCACCGTCGTCACCAACTTCGG
>CALVHV010000014.1 GCA_944328845.1 uncultured Clostridia bacterium
CTTGCGACTGTGGGCGTATTTCTTTTTTCGCGCCCTTTTGCCGCAAGTGTTTTTGCTTTTTTCTTGAAAAAGGACGCCATCGAAAGCCTTATGGCGTACCCGTGGGGTTGTCCTTAACTCACGGCAAATCGCAGCCGTCTCGTTCGGCGAGATTTGCGTGAACTAAATTTCGGCGCAAGCAAAACCGCGCTTTTGCGCCCGCGCACCCCATTTGCCGTAAGGCTCATGCAGGAAAGGTGAAGGGGCGCGCATAAAAAAGGTGTGCCCTGAAAAGGCGCGCCCCGAGGAAAACCTCCGCGGCCAGCGGAAGCGTGCCCGTGGGGTTGTCCTCAAATCACGGAAATTTCTTTCATCAGCTTGAAAGAAATTTCGTGAATCAATTTTAGCTTTCTTAAATTGCGTAAGGGCAATTTTAAGATAAATTTCCATTCTTACAAGGAGGTAAAAAATGCCTACAATCAACCAGCTCATCAAGCACGGCAGGGAACAGCGTGCGGAAAAGAGCAAAACTCCTATCATGAGTGCTTGCCCGCAGAAGAGAGGCGTCTGCCTTTCCGTTTCCACCACGTCCCCCAAAAAGCCGAACTCGGCTCTGCGTAAAATCGCGAGGGTCCGCTTGACGAACAAGCAGGAAGGTACCGTTTACATTCCCGGCGAAGGTCACAACCTCAACGAGCACAGTTCCGTCCTCATCCGCGGCGGCCGTGTGCGCGATCTCCCCGGTGTGCGTTACCACGTCATCCGCGGCGCTCTGGATACTGCCGGCGTTGCCAAGAGAAGACAGGCTCGTTCCAAATACGGCGCAAAGCGTCCTAAGTAATTCTTACACTCACACAGCGGAAATACAGCCGCAAACATCCTACTTGTCGGTCATTTATCTTAAAAGATACCCCGATCAAAAGTAGGCAGTATGCCGCAAGGCAGAAGGTTCGCTACTCCTTTTCATAAAGCAAGAGGGGAGGAGCAAGCGATAGCTGTACTGAAGGGTATTTACCCTTACACCCCTTCGCAGGCGTTCCCGAACGGGGAAAGCCTGCGGAACAATCAATTTAAGGAGGACAACATCATGCCCAGAAGAGGCAATGTACCTAAGAGAGACGTACTGCCCGATCCCGTATACGGCAGCAAGGTTGTTGCAAAGCTCATCAACCAGATCATGCTGGACGGCAACAAGGCTACGGCACAGAAAATCGTTTACGACGCATTCGACATGATGCGTGAAAAGCTCGGCAAAGAGCCCTTGGAGATCTTCAACCAGGCGATGGCAAACGTCATGCCTGTGCTCGAAGTCAAGGCGCGCCGTGTCGGCGGTGCAAACTACCAGGTCCCTATCGAGATCCGTCCCGAAAGGCGTCAGACCCTCGCCATCCGCTGGATCGTCATCAACACGAGAAAGCGCAGCGAGCGCGAAATGTCCAAAAAACTTGCCGCGGAGCTGATGGACGCGTACAACAACGCGGGCGGTTCCGTCAAGAAAAAGGAAGATACGCACCGCATGGCGGAAGCGAACAAAGCGTTCGCGCATTTCAGATTTTAACGGAAGGAGTAGAATATGCCCAGACAATTCGGTCTTGACGTTACAAGAAATATCGGTATCATGGCGCACATCGACGCGGGTAAAACGACCACCACCGAGCGCATCCTGTTTTACACGGGCAAGACGCACAAACTCGGCGAAACTCACGAAGGCGCCGCTACCATGGACTGGATGGTCCAGGAACAGGAGAGGGGCATCACCATTACGTCCGCCGCTACTACCTGCACCTGGAAAGGCCACAGGATCAACATCATCGACACGCCGGGCCACGTCGACTTCACCGTCGAAGTGGAGCGCTCTCTGCGCGTTCTGGACGGTGCGGTCGCTACCTTCTGCGCGAAGGGCGGCGTAGAGCCCCAGTCGGAAACCGTCTGGCGTCAGGCGGACAAGTATAAGGTCCCCCGCATTGCTTACGTCAATAAAATGGATATCAACGGCGCCAACTTCGACAACGCCGTCAAGATGATGCGCGAGCGTCTCGGCACGCGCGCCATCCGCATCCAGCTCCCCATCGGCAAGGAAGATACCTTTAAGGGTATCGTCGACCTCGTCAACATGAACGCGGAGATCTATAAAGACGACCTCGGCAAAGAGTTCGAAAAGACGGATATCCCCGCCGACATGATGGAGGAGGCAAAGAAATACCGCGCCGAGCTCGTGGAAGCAGTCGCAGAGCAGGACGACGAACTCATGGAGAAATTCTTTGAGGACGGCGACCTCTCTCTGGAAGACCTCAAAAAGGGACTTCGCAAGGCGACCATTTCCATGGCGATCACGCCCGTCCTGTGCGGTTCTTCTTACCGCAACAAGGGCGTTCAGTTCCTGCTCGATGCGATCATCGACTATCTCCCTTCCCCTCTGGACGTCGACCACGTCAAGGGGATCAACCCCGAAACGGGAAAAGAAGAGGAGAGAAAGACCTCGGACGACGAGCCTTTCGCAGGCCTCGCGTTCAAGATCGCGGCAGACCCGTTCGTCGGCAAGCTCGCTTTCTTCCGCGCTTATTCGGGCGTTCTGGAAGCGGGTTCCTATGTCTATAACAGCACGAAGCAGAAAAAGGAGCGCATCGGCCGTCTGCTGCAGATGCACGCAAATCACCGCGAAGAGATCCCCATGATCTATTCGGGCGATATCTGCGCGATCGTCGGTCTCAAAGAGACCACGACGGGCGACACCCTCTGCGACGAAAAACATCCCATCGTTCTCGAACAGATGGAATTCCCTGAGCCCGTTATCAAAGTTGCCATCGAGCCCAAGACCAAAGCAGGTCAGGAAAAGATGACGATGGCGCTCATCAAACTGGCGGAAGAGGATCCTACCTTCAAGACGTATACGGACAACGAGACCGGTCAGACCATCATCGCCGGTATGGGCGAGCTGCACCTGGAGATCATCGTCGACCGTCTGCTGCGCGAATTCAAGGTGGAAGCCAACGTCGGTAAGCCGCAGGTCGCCTACCGCGAGACCATCCGCAAAGCGGTGGAAGCGGAAGGCAAATACGTGCGTCAGTCGGGCGGTAAAGGTCAGTACGGTCACTGCAAACTGCGCCTCGAACCGCGTGAACCGGGCGAAGGATATGAATTTGTCGACGAAACGGTCGGCGGTTCCATCCCGAAGGAATATATCCCCGCCATCGACAAGGGTATTCAGGAAGCAGCCAAAAACGGATTCCTCGCAGGCTACGAAGTGGTGGATTTCCGCGTCGTCGTATACGACGGAAGCTACCACGAAGTCGACTCCTCCGAAATGGCGTTCAAGATCGCGGGTTCCATGGGCTTTAAAGAGGGCATGAAGAAGGCGAACCCCGTCCTGCTCGAGCCGATGATGAAGGTGGAGATCGTCACTCCCGAAGATTACTTCGGCGATCTGATGGGCAACGTCTCTTCCCGCCGCGGCACCATTACGGGTACGGAAGACCGCAACGGCGTCAAGGTTATCGACGCGATCATCCCTCTGTCCGAAATGTTCGGTTATGCGACGGACCTCCGTTCCCGCACGCAGGGCCGCGGACAGTTCACCATGCAGTTCTCTCATTACTCCGAAGTGCCCCGTTCTATCTCCGAAAAAATTATCGGCGAGCGCGGCAAGAAAGCGGAATAACTTTTCTCTTTGTGCAGATTTTTGAAAATTTTTTCAAAAATTTGCGCAAAAAGATTGATTATCTTTGTGATTTACGATATAATTATACTTGCTTGTATAGCACGTTATCTTAAGTAAAATGATAGATAGCTGCGAGAGCCGGGATTCCTCGGTGCACAAGTTATCATTTTAAAAATAAAAATTTTTGGAGGAACGAAAATGGCTAAGGCTAAATTCGACAGAAGCAAACCCCACGTTAACGTCGGCACGATCGGCCACGTTGACCACGGCAAAACGACTCTGACCGCAGCTATCACGATGGTTATGGCTGCCAAAGGTCAGGCTGCAAAGATGAAATACGACGAAATCGACAAGGCGCCGGAAGAAAAGGCTCGTGGTATCACGATCAACACCGCGCACGTCGAATATCAGACGGACAAGCGTCACTATGCACACGTTGACTGCCCGGGCCACGCTGACTATGTCAAGAACATGATCACGGGCGCTGCGCAGATGGACGGCGCGATCCTCGTCGTTGCTGCTACCGACGGTCCCATGCCCCAGACCCGTGAGCACATCCTGCTCGCTCGTCAGGTCGGCGTGCCTTACATCGTCGTGTTCATGAACAAGACCGACCAGGTCGACGATCCCGAACTGCTCGAGCTCGTCGAAGAGGAAATCCGCGACCTGCTCACCAAGTACGGCTTCCCCGGCGACAAGACGCCCATCATCAAGGGCTCCGCTCTCAAAGCTTTGGAAAAGGCTACCAGCGGCGCTTCCGATGCGGAAATCCTCGCTGCTCCCGAGTGCAAGTGCATCCTCGATTTGATGGATGCGATCGACGCGTATATCCCCGATCCTCAGCGTGAAGACGACAAGCCCTTCCTGTTGCCTGTCGAGGACGTGTTCACCATTTCCGGCCGCGGCACGGTTGCTACGGGCCGTGTTGAGCGTGGTGTTGCGAAAGTCGGCGATCCCGCTGAAATCGTCGGTCTCATCGAGAAACCTCGTTCGACGGTTATCACGGGTCTGGAAATGTTCCGCAAGATGCTCGACGAAGCGATGGCCGGCGACAACGTCGGTGCTCTGCTCCGCGGTATCGATCGTAAGGACATCGAAAAAGGCCAGGTTATCGCGAAACCCGGTTCCATTCATCCCCACACCGAGTTCGAAGCGCAGGTGTACGTTCTGACGAAGGAAGAAGGCGGCCGTCACACCCCGTTCTTCAACAACTATCGTCCTCAGTTCTTCATCCGTACGACGGACGTTACGGGTTCCATCAAACTGCCGGAAGGCGTTGAAATGGTCATGCCCGGCGACAACGTCAAGATCGACGTTTCGCTCATCAAGCCTGTCGCAGTGGAAGAAGGTCTCCGCTTCGCTATCCGTGAAGGCGGCAGAACGGTCGGTTCGGGCGTTGTTTCCAAGATCGTCAAGTAATTGAAATTGTAGAAAAAAGACTTCGGTGAAAACCGAAGTCTTTTTTGCTGTATCCTGAACAAATCACGAAGATGCCGGATTGTTTGCCGCATAAACGAATAATGATAAACGATTGACAATTCCGCTCGGGGGGGGGGTATAATGGATTTAGAATATGAATTATGGGAGGATGAACAATGAAAAAGATGCAGTGCCTTTATCGGTTTATTTCTGTATGGGTTGTATTGCTCCTGTGTGCGGGCATCGCTATACTCGCTGTCGGGTGCGGCGGTTCTGTTGAAACGCTGCAGGACGTTTACGAAGCCGCCGTAGCAGAGGGATACGAGGGCACATATGAGGAATTTGCAGCGCTTTTTGAGGGCGATTCGGCCTATGAAATTGCTTGCCGGCATGGGTACTCCGGGACGGAGGAGGAGTGGCTTTCATCGTTAATGGGAGCCGACGGGAAGGACGGAAAAACGCCCGCAATCGGTGAAAACGGAAATTGGTGGATAGGCGATACCGATACAGGTATTCCCGCCCGCGGAGAACAGGGCGAGCAAGGCCCGGCAGGTGAGAAGGGGGAACAGGGAGAACAAGGCGAGCAGGGCATACAGGGCGAGCAGGGGATTCCCGGCGCGGACGGGCAGGACGGAAAAACGCCTGCAATCGGCGAAAACGGAAATTGGTGGATAGGCAACACGGACACCGGTATTTACGCGGGAGAGGCATTGCCCGGGCAGAGCGCGTTGTTGGATTTTTATCCGATCGGAACGCCGGGCGGGAGCCGCGGCTACGCGGTTTCCGCGGGGAGAGCCAAATATCTGGACGATATCGTAATCCCCGCCGAATATAAAGGCGCTCCCGTCGTAGCGGTCGAGCCGAACGGGTTTGCCGATTGCACAATGCGCTCGGTGTATATTCCGTCTACTGTTACACAGATCGGCGCGCACGCCTTCGAAAATTGTGCCAATCTCGCCGATTTGACGATCGATTTAGACGGTTCTCTCAAAGCGGTGGGCGACCGCGCCTTTTACGGCTGTACGGCGTTGAAGCGGGCAATTTTCGAGGGAAGCGTGGAGACAATGGGGGAGGAAGTTTTTTCCGCTTCGGAGATTACGCAAATCTATTGCGGGGACGCGGAAAAGCCCGCCGGTTGGGCGGATAGTTGGAACGGCGGTTGCAAAGTGATGTGGCACAGCTTCCGCAATGGGGTTATGAACGTAATCGAGGGCCTTCCGTTTGTCACATATCTGCTCGATGCCTGGGAAACGGAACTGATTGACATAGCGGCATTGGCGGAGGGAACGGGTATCGAATATCACCTTGCCTACGCTGTTACGGGCGATCCGTCCGTTGCGGCTGTATCGGGCGACCGTCTCGTCGCCGTCGGAAACGGAAAAACAGAGCTGTATCTTCACTTGGTGGACGATGCGAAACAATATATCGGCGGGTTGTGCGGCGAAATCGTTGTTGCGGATGCAGATACGATGATTGCCGTGCGGACGGCGGAAGATTTGCAAAATATTGAAAATAACCTTGCCGGGAATTATGTTCTTGCTGCGGATATAGACTTGACGGGCGTCGATTGGAGGCCTCTCGGCTACGATGCTCCGTTTACGGGCATGTTTTTCAACCTGGGCGGCTATACGATACGTAATCTTACGATAGGTTCTTCCTTCCTCGACGATGAACATGTCTATGCCGGGCTGTTCGGGGAAACTGTGTCGGCTTGCTTTATCGGTTTGCAGTTGGAAAATGTTTTTGTCGACGTAAGCGATTATGCGGGCGATCGGCAGTCCGGAGCGTGCGCGGGGGCGCTCGTCGGGTGCAACGGCGGGCGGGCAGTCTTTCAAAATTGCAGCGCGCAAGGCGTTGTAGTCGGGAGCCGTGCCGGCGGTTTGGTCGGTTCGGCCAACGATGCGGTTTTCCGCGGTTGCTCGTTTACTGGTACAGTCAAGGCAGTAAAGCCGGCTTCGCAGGATGGGGCAGACTGTTATGCCGGCGGTATTGCAGGGTTTGCGTATCATTTTTACGGCTCGAACCGCTTTAATTATACGTTTACCGATTGCAGCGTGGATGCAGACGTTATTGCGGCAGAAGCGGCCGGCGGTATCGTCGGGTATATGGGGCATGTCGAACACGAAGGGATATTTTATAATTGTACTTATACGGGGGCTCTCACCGCTTCGCAAACGGACGATTTGTGCGGGCGTTGGGGTTAAGAGGAGGTTAAGAGGAACGGTATGCGCCGCGGGCTGAATGCCCGCGGCGCATACCGTTATAAAAAATTTTTGTCAAAATAATATGCGGGAAACGCAGCGTGTTTTATGTCCCGTTTTCTTTCGGCGCCGCCGCTGCGCTGCCTGTGTAAAAGCCTGTTTTGCCGCATCTAAAAAGCAAGTCGCGCTGCGTTTTGCGCATGCCCGCTGTTGGTAAGCGAAGCGAAAAGCAGGATATAAATTTTTTTGATAACGTTATTTGCGTTTTGCGGCGCAAAACGCTTGTAAATTGTCGCGCGGTCGTTTATACTATAAAGTGATAAAATTTATATCAAAGCACAAAGAGAAAAGGACGGTCAGTTATGTATAAAATCGTTAAAAAGAGAGAGCTGAATCCCACCGTCACGCTGATGGAGGTCGATGCTCCTTTTGTTGCCAGAAAGGCAGAACCGGGGCAGTTCATCATCCTGCGCGTGGACGAAGAAGGGGAGCGCATCCCCCTTACGGTTGCCGATTTCGACAGAGAAAAGGGCACCGTTACCATCATTTTTCAGATCGTCGGCGGGACGACCGAACGCCTCAACCATCTTTCGGAAGGGGAGTATATTCACGACTTTGTCGGGCCGCTCGGCGAGCCCTCGCACGTGGACGGGCTGAAAAATGTCGCCGTTGTCGGCGGCGGCGTGGGCTGCGCCATCGCGTATCCCGTCGCTAAAAAACTGCACGAATTGGGCGCGGAAGTGCATTCCGTCGTCGGTTTCCGTAACAAAGATCTCGTCATCCTGGAAGAAGAATTCCGCAAGGTCTCCGATGTCTTCAAGCTCATGTCCGACGACGGCACGGCGGGCGAAAAGGGGCTGGTCACCGACGCGCTCAAAGCGCTTATCGAGGCGGGCAACAAGTATGACGAAGTCATCGCCATCGGGCCTGTCGTGATGATGAAGTTTGTTTCCCTGCTCACCAAGCAGTACGGCATCAAGACGATGGTCAGCATGAACCCCATCATGATCGACGGCACGGGCATGTGCGGCTGCTGCCGTCTCACCGTGGCGGGCAAGACCAAATTTGCCTGCGTGGACGGGCCTGATTTCGACGGGCACGAAGTGGATTACGACGAGATCCTCAAGCGTGCCTCTACTTACAAAGAGTTTGAAAAGCGCGAGCGGGAGGAGGCATGCAACCTTTTCCGCAAGGAGGTAAAGTAACATGCCCAACATGAGCCTGAAAAAACACGAAATGCCTTCGCAGGCACCCGACGTGCGCAACAAAAACTTTAAGGAAGTTGCTCTCGGCTACACGGCGGAAACGGCGGTAGACGAGGCAAAGCGTTGTCTTAACTGCAAAAATAAACCGTGCATCGGCGGCTGCCCCGTCAAGATCCACATTCCCGACTTCATTGCCAAAGTGGCGGAAGGGGATTTCGAGGCGGCATATCAGATCATCCAGCAGACGAGCAGCCTGCCCGCCGTCTGCGGCAGGGTCTGCCCGCAGGAAACGCAGTGCGAACAGAAATGCGTGCGTGGCATCAAGGGTGAACCTGTCGCCATCGGCAGGCTGGAACGGTTCGTCGCCGATTGGCACAACGCCAACAGCTGCGATCTTCCCGTCAAGGCGGAGCCCAACGGCCATAAAGTGGCGGTCGTCGGCAGCGGCCCTGCGGGGCTCACCTGCGCGGGCGATCTCGCCAAGCGCGGTTACGAAGTGACCGTATTCGAGGCGCTGCACCTGGCGGGCGGCGTGCTGGTGTACGGCATCCCCGAGTTCCGTCTGCCCAAGAGCATCGTGCAGAAAGAGATCGACAACCTCAAAGCGCTGGGCGTAAAGGTGGAGACCAACATGGTCATCGGCCGCGTCCTCTCCATCGACGAGCTGATGGGCGAATACGGTTTTGAGGCGGTATTTGTCGGCAGCGGCGCGGGGCTTCCCAGATTTATGAACATTCCGGGCGAAAACCTCAAGAGCGTGTATTCGGCAAACGAGTTCCTCACCCGTGTCAATCTGATGAAGGCTTACAAAGACAATTCCCGCACCCCCGTCCTGCATGCGGAAAAAGTGGCGGTGGTCGGCGGCGGCAACGTCGCCATGGACGCGGCGCGCTGCGCTAAGCGCCTGGGCGCAAAGGACGTGTACATCGTGTACCGCCGTTCGGAAAACGAACTCCCCGCCCGTGCGGAGGAAGTGGAACACGCCAAGGAAGAGGGCATCGTCTTTAAATTCCTCACCAATCCCACGGCCATCCTCGAAGGGGAAAACGGCTGTGTCGCAGGCATGACCTGTGTGGAAATGGAGCTGGGCGAACCGGACGCTTCCGGCCGCCGCCGTCCCGTGGAAAAGGCGGGCAGCGAATTCACGCTGGATTGCGACTGCGTCATCATGGCGATCGGTACTTCCCCCAACCCCCTCATCAAAAACACGACCAAGGGGCTGGAAACGCAGAAATGGGGCGGCATCATCGCCGACGAACACGGCCTCACTTCGCGCGAAGGGGTGTACGCGGGCGGAGACGCCGTAACGGGCGCCGCCACGGTCATCCTCGCGATGGGCGCGGGCAAGACCGCCGCGGAGGCCATCGACGAATACATCCGTAACAAAAAATGATCCCCGCTGTATCGGGGCGCGCCGCCGCATCGCCGCAAGGCAATGCGGCGGCGCTTTTCGCTCGGAAGGGGAAGAATGAAAATTTAGAGAAAACCGCGCGCTTTTCCCTGAAAAAAGAAATTTAACTTGTAAATGCGCGCGTTTTGTGTTATACTGATACAGAAAGAAAGACAGGGCGGCAAGTCCGCCGCAAAGGAAAAATATGCCGAAAACAAAAAAGATCTTCAATTACCCGCTGGTAGCGCTGCGGGGCAAAGTCATTTTTCCTGCCACGGAAGCGGTGTTCGACGCGGGGCGTCTGAAATCGCTCACCGCCATTTCGCATGCCTCTTCCCGCGAGATGACCTTGTTTGTCAGTATGCAGAAGGACGCGGTGAAAGACGAGATCGCGCCCGAAGATGTGTGCGCCGTGGGTACGGTCGTCCGCATCAAACAGATCGCGAAACTCACTACAGGCAACCTCCGTGTGACGGTGGAAGGCCTGTTCTGCGCCAAGGCAGAGGAGATATACGAGGAAGAAGGCTGCTTTTACGCCAATGTTGCGGAAGTCAAGGCCGTGCACGGCGACCCCGTGCTGGAAGAGGCGTATTTCCGCACCGCGCAGGACATGATGCGCGACATCCAGCTCACCGACCCCCGCTTCCCGCGCGAGGGCGCTGCCGCGTTGGAAAACATCTCCGATCCCGCCGCTTACATCGGCAATGCGCTCCTGTACCTGCACATCAAAGAGGACGTAAAGCAGAAGATCCTCGAAGAGAACAACGTGGTGGAGCGGCTCAAACTCTTCGAGCACTGCCTCAACGACGAGCGTGAGATCGCCAAACTGGAAAAGAAGATCAGCGCCGCCGTGCGCCAGAGCATCGACAAAAACCAGAAAGAGTACTTCCTGCGCGAACAGCTCAAAGCCATCCACACCGAACTGGGCGACGACGAAGAGGAGCGGGACACCATCGAAAAACGCATCCGCGAGAAAAAGATGCCCGCGGAAGTGGAGGAAAAGGCACTCAAAGAGCTTGCCCGTACGGACAAGATGCCTCCTTCTTCGCCCGAATACAATATCATCCGTACCTATCTCGACTGGCTGCTCGACCTGCCGTGGACGGAGGAGACGAAGGACACGGAAAGTCTTACGGACGCCAAAAAGATCCTCGACGAGGACCATTACGGTCTGGAAAAGGTCAAAACGCGCATTACCGAATACCTTGCGGTATTGCAGCTCACCAAGAGCATGAACGCGCCCATCCTGTGCTTTGTAGGGCCTCCCGGCGTGGGTAAAACGTCCATCGCCAAGTCGGTCGCCCGCGCTCTGGGCAGAAAATTCGTGCGCATGAGTCTGGGCGGCGTCAAGGACGAAGCGGAGATCCGCGGCCACCGCCGCACCTACGTCGGCGCCATTCCCGGGCGCATCATCTACGCCATGAAGCAGGTGAACAGCATAAACCCCGTGTTTTTGCTGGACGAGATCGACAAGGTCTCCTCGGATATGCGCGGCGACCCCGCCAGCGCCCTGCTCGAAGTGCTTGACCCCGAACAGAACTCCACTTTCCGCGACAGGTTCCTGGAAGTGCCGTACGATCTGTCCAAGGTACTGTTTATTACCACCGCAAACACGGTGGACACCATCCCGACCCCGCTGTTGGACAGGATGGAGCTCATCGAGCTCAACGGCTACACGCTGGACGAGAAAAAGGAGATCGCAAAGCGGTATCTCATCCCCAAAAAGATCAAGGAAAACGGTCTGAGTGAGGAACTGCTGGAAGTGACGGACGGCGCGATCGTCGCCATCATCGAGGGTTACACGATGGAGGCGGGTGTGCGCAATCTGGAACGGCAGATCGGTTCCGTTTGCCGTAAAATAGCGGTACGGTATGCGGAAGATCCGTCGATGGGCAAACAGACGGTGGACGAAAGCGCCGTTGAAGAATTGTTGGGCGTGCGCCGTTACAGCGACGAGCGTGCGCATCTCGAAGGCAACGAGGTGGGCGCCGCCACGGGTCTTGCCTGGACGGCGGTGGGCGGCACCACGCTGACCATCGAAGTTTCCGCCATGCCCGGAAAAGGGGAGATCCTCCTGACGGGAAAATTGGGGGACGTGATGAAAGAATCCGCGCGCGCCGCCATCAGTTACATCCGCGCCCATGCGGATGAATACGGCATTGCCGCAGACGTCTTTTCGGAGACGGATATCCACATCCACGTGCCCGAAGGCGCCACGCCCAAGGACGGACCGAGTGCGGGCATCACGATGGCGACCGCCATTCTCTCCGCGTTTACGCATAAGCCCGTGCGCAACGACGTTGCCATGACGGGCGAGATCACTCTGCGGGGCAAGGTGCTCCCCATCGGCGGGCTGAAGGAAAAAGCGCTCGCCGCGCACCGCGCCGGCATCAAAAACATCATCATTCCCAAGGACAACGAGAAGGACGAGCAGGAGATCCCCGAAAACGTGCGGTCGGATCTGCGCTTCATCCCTGCGGCAGAGGTAGGCACCGTCTTTCACAATGCCATCCTGGGGCTGTGAGGAAGAACATGGTCATCAAAGAGGCAAAGTTCGTAACCTCCGCCGCGGACAGGAGGGGATTTGTCAGGTCGGAGAAGCCCGTCATCGCCGTGTGCGGCAAGTCCAACGTGGGCAAGAGCTCCTTTATCAACATGCTTGCCTGCCGCAATAAGCTGGCTCGTACGTCGGTGGAACCGGGCAGGACACGGCTGGTCAATTATTTCGATTTCGGCGAATTTCTGCTTGCCGATCTGCCGGGGTACGGCTATGCGCGCGTTTCGCAGGGCGAAAAACAGAAATGGGCGCAGCTGCTGGAAGATTTTTTTGCCGAAGGGAACATTGCGCACGTCTTTGCGCTGGCAGATATCCGCCACGACCCCACGGCGGACGATCTGACCATGATCAATTTCCTGTACGCCACGCAGACCCCCTTCACCGTCATTGCCACCAAGGCGGACAAGCTTGCCAAAACGCGCATCAAGGAGGCGGTGCGCCGCATCGCTGCGGCGTTTAAAACGGGCGAAGGCAACATCATCGCCGTATCGAGCCAGACCCGCAAGGGCAGGGAAGAAGTGCTTTCCGCACTGGAAAAGATCGTCGCCTGTGCCGCGCTCCCGCAGGAAGAAGAGGACTGACCGTCCCGATTTGTATCGCAGGCGCGCTTGCCGAATACGGTTGCTTTTTGCCCCCGTTCGTGCTATAATAAAAAAAAGCCCGTAAGGGCGATCCTTAAAAAGGGGAAACTATGAACGCTACGCTCGCTTCCTCGGCGGACATTCTGTCCACGCCGTGGGGGATGACGATCTTTATTTTGTTAGATATCGTCATTCTTGTCTTTATCATTGCGCTCAACTATCGCTGGCTGTTTAAGCGGTTGCTCGATATTCTTTTTTCGTTTGTCTTTCTGGCAGTGCTTTTGCCTTTCTTTCTTCTCTTTCTCGCGGCGGACGCCATTTACAACAAGGTGCAAAACGCCTATAAGACTTTGTTCGTCAGCGAGTATTATTGCGGCAAGAAGGGAAAGCTGATCTGCCTCGTTACCTTTGCCACCGAGCGCATCGTGCACGACGCGGAGGGAAATCTCCTGCCTGAAGCACAGCGCGTGACAAAGATGGGCAAGATTTTGCGCGGCTGCGGCATGAAGTACTATCCCTTGCTCGCCGCCGTGTTGACGGGCAAGCTCAGCTTTGTGGGACCCCGTCCTCTCTCTCCTGCCGATTATGCGGCGATGCAGGAAGAGGATCTCGTCCGTTTTCAGGTGCGCCCGGGGCTGGTCAGCTCGCTGGAAATTTACGGCGGCGATTCGCTCACGTACGACGACTTGTTCGAAGAGGACGCCGAATACGTGCGCAAGCGCAGCCTGTTCCGCGACATCGGCTTTTTTGTCAGTAAGATCGTGCATCGCCTGCGCGGGGAAACGGTCCGCCGCTACGGGGAATGTACGGACAAAAGCTATGTGCAGTGGCTTCTCGAACAGGGCCGCATCGACGAGGAAGAGGCAAAAGAATTTGCCCAGACCCAGCGTTTCCGCATTGACAACCTCAAAAAACAGGAGCGCGCGCGTAACCAATCCGCCAACCGCTCTATGCTTCGCTGAAAAAAGCGCCCGTTTCGGGCGCTTTTTTATAATTTAGAAATCGGGCGGCAAAGAAACGGCTGCCCGAAAGGGAAGAGTGGCAGACGAAGAGTCAGGTTCTGCCGTATGCGGCAGTCATGCCTGAAAAAAAGAAGCGCGAAGGGCGAAGAGCCAGGTTCTGCCGTATGCGGCAGGCCCACTCGAAAAGGGAAAAACGGGGGCGAAAGAAAACTTTGAAACAAATACGGTCGCAGCCGCCGCGCATCATGCGCGGCGGCTGCGACCGTTTCACAAAAAGAGGCAGGCGGCGCGATCGGATGCGCCGCCTGTAAAATATACGTTTTTTAATGGGTCAGTTTTTCGATGTCCGATTTTCTGCACATCACGATCAGCCGTTCGGCACAGTTAAAGATGTGGTCGGCGGAAGGCAGGGGGATCAGCGTCCCGCCCCGCTTGACGGCGAGGATGTTGAGATTGTATTTGGCGCGCACGCCCTTGTCGCGGATGGTTTTGCCTTCCCAGCTCTTGGGCGTAGGGATCTCGTAGATGGCGTATTCGGGGGTGAGCTGGATATAGTCGAAAATGTTGTTGGCACTGAATTTAACGGCGAGCCGTTCCGCCATTTCTTTTTCTGCAAACACTACGTCGTCGGCGCCGTTCCTCAGCAAAAATTTAGCCTGGATCTCCGTGGACGCGCGGGAAAGCACAAACTTTGCGCCCGCTTCCTTGAGCAGGGAAGTGGTTTCCAGAGAGGACTGGAAATTTTCGCCCATCGAGACGACGCAGATGTCAAAGTTATCCACGCCGATGGCTTCGAGCACGGAGGGCTTGGATGCGTCTCCGATCTGCGCATTGGTAACGTAGGGCAATATTTCGTTGATCTTTTCTTCGTCCGTGTCCAGCGCCATCACGTGGTTGCCCAGTTCGGTAAATTTTCTGGCGATGTACGTTCCGAAGCGTCCGAGTCCGATAACAAGTACAGATTTCATAATTACCTTCTTATAAGTATTGTGCGGCGCCGTTCAGATTACGGCGCAACGTATACTGAAAAAATAAACGAAACTCAACCGATGCGCACCTTTTCGAGCGGCAGTGCGGCGGCGGGTGCGTTGGGGGTGCGGAGGGAGAGCATAAAGGTCAGGCAGCCCACGCGCCCCAAATACATCAGCACGGCAAGCACGATCTCCGACCCGATGCACAGGTTGGGTGTGATGCCGAGGGTGAGTCCCACCGTGCCGATGGCGGAAATCACTTCGAAAACGACGTCAGTGAGTGAGGTGACGGCAGGATTGTTCTGTTCCATCAGGCAGATGAGGATGACCGCGACGACGGCAAACAGCAGATACAGCGTAACGAACTGTGTGGCGTTTTTGACGTTTTCCTCGTCGATGCGTCGCCCGAAACATTCCACCGAGCACTTGCCGCGCAGCAGGGAAAGGAGGGCAAGCAGGAGGGTGGCAAAGGTGTTCGTCTTGATGCCGCCCGCGGTGGAACCGGACGAGCCGCCCACAAACATCAGACAGATGGTGACAAAGATGACCACTTCTTTCACGGCACCCGGCCCCGAGAGCGGCAGCACGTTAAAGCCCGCCGTGCGCGGCGAAACTGCCGTAAAGAAAGAAGAAAGGATGCGTTCCTGCCAAGGCAGCTCGTTTTCTGCCAAGATAAAGAGCAGAGTGGGCACCACGATGAGGATCGCCGTCGTCACCAGCACGAGCTTTGTGTGCAGGGCGTATTTGCGGAAACGGAATTTGTGTTCTTTAAGGTCGTCCCAGACGAAAAAGCCCAGCCCCCCGACGATAATGAGGAAAGGAACGGTGAGGCAGACGAGGGGATCGCCCGAATAGGCAGTGAGAGAGGCAAATTCCTCGCCCGAAGCGCCCATGAGGTCGAAGCCTGCGTTGCAGAAGGCGGATATGGAGGTGAACACCGCAAACCAGATCCCCAGTCCCCAGCCGAAATCGGGGATGAAGCGGAAGCAGAGCACGATCGCGCCCAGCGCCTCAAAGATGACCGTCCCGATGAGGATAGTCATGGTCAGCCGCATCATGCCGCCTACGGTGGGTGCGTTGACGGATTCCTGCATAAAGATGCGTTCTTTCAAACCGATCTTCTTTTTGCCCAGTTTAAAGAAGGCAAAAACGACGGTCATAAAGCCGATGCCGCCCATCTGGATGAGCACGAGGATAACCGCCTGCCCGAACCCCGACCAATAAGTGTAGGTGTCGTGCAGGACCAGCCCCGTCACGCAGGAGGCGGAAACGGCGGTAAACAGCGCTTCCATAAACGGTGCGCCGCCCTCCATTCTGGAAGAGAAGGGCAACACAAGAAGGATCGCGCCGATCAGAATGATGGCCAGGTACCCTAAAACGAGCAGGCGTACCGGTGTCATCCGTATTTTTCGTTGCATATGCGCTCCCGGAAAATAAACAAGTCTTACCACAAATATTATACCACATTGTGAGCAATTTGCAAGTATTTCAAGCGGAATATGGGCACATTGCCCCATAAAAATTTTGCGCGCACAAAAATCTTTGCCAACTGTATACAATGAAGGGGAGGTTCGCATGAAAATTCATTTCGTTACGCGCGGCGATCTTGCCGCATGCGAGGAGGGCGCGGCGCGCTCTTCCTGTGACGTGCTTGCCCTCGGCTTTCAGGCGCTGGGGGAGGTGGATTATCGCAGCGAACTGGACGGCAGTTCGCAAAAGCTGGAGTCGCTCGCCCTGTTGAGCAGGCGGCTGAACTGTACCGTCGTGGCGGGATGCGTCACCCTGTCCTGCGGTTTTCGCCGCAGGAGCGCCGCCGTGGCGGAGCGCGGAAAGATCCTCGGCGTTTCCGACCAGCTGTATACGCAGGGGGAGGAAGTGCGCGGCGGCGCGCACCTCAAAGTGTATTCCACCGCCGCGGGCAAACTGGGACTGTGCGTGGGGGAGGACCTCTATTTCCCGCAGGTGGCACAGTCGCTGTCCCTGTTCGACGCGGACGCGATCTTTTGCGTTTTCGGGCAGGAGCGGGAGGAAGCGCCGAGGCTGATGCTGCGCGCGAGCGCCTTTTGCGCGGGCGTGCCTGTCTGCATGTGCGCGGACGGATTGGCGCAGGTCGCTTCCGAACGCGGGGAACTGCTTTTCCGTTCCGCGCGAAAAGAATGTGATTACGAGCTTTCCCTTTCCCGAGCGTACCGCGTCTTTTCCCGCCGCCTGCGCGGCGGCGCGGGCAGGGAAGAATAAGGGGCGGGGGGCAAAAAACGCGCAGGGGACTTGCAATCGGCAAAAAGTATGGTATAATAGAAGTGCCGAGCAATAAACTGCGCGGCATCGGAGAAAGACATGGACAAACGAAACGCCGCCGCCTTTATCAACAGCTACAACAAGATCGACGCGCAGCTGCGCGACCTGTACGGGTTCAAACCCTCGCAGTCGTTTACGGACGTGGTGCGCCGCAGTGCGGAAAAAAATTCCGTCGTGCGCAAGTACGAAAACGATCTTGCCGACTACGCCCGCCTGCGCAACGCCATCGTGCACCAGAGCACGGACGGACAGATCATCGCCGTACCCTGCGACGAAGTGGTGGAACAGCTGCAGATGATCGAGCGACTCATCTGTACCCCGCCCACCATCGGGGAGACCCTGCCGGAAAAGAAGATCGTCAGCATCGAAGGGAATCTTTCCCTGCGGCGGGCGGTCCTGCTCATTTCCCGCACGGGCTATTCCAATCTTCCCGTGTACGAGGGCAGGCGCATGATCGGCATCGTCAACAACCGCCGCATCATCAAGGAACTGGGAGAAGCCGTCCAGCGCGGCGTGTCCGTGGACGAGTGGCTCTCTTCCACCCCCGTCTCGGCGATCCTCGCGGAGACAGACCTGTTCGTCTATTATAAATATCTGGGGAAAAAGGATTCTCTGCAGGATATCCTCAACGCGTTTGAGGAGAATAAAAAACTGCTCGCCGTGGCAATTTCCGAACACGGCACGGCGGGGGAGCGCATCGTCAATTTTGTGACCCCTGCCGACCTTGTCCGCATCGCAAAGCTGATGGAGGACTACGAATAGACTTGCCCGCCCGCGGTGCGCCCTTCGGCAAAACGGCCGAAGGGCGTTTTTTTTGCAAAAAAAGCGGGGAAGCGGCGTATAAAAGGGGCGCGGGGCGTTCATACTGTATGGCGTAAGGAGGATTGCAATGCAGTTTTGTAAAACAATGACGTACACCAATCTTGCCCGCGCGTTTGCGGGGGAGAGCCAAGCGGGGATGCGCTATCAATTGATCGCCAAACTCGCCATGGCGGAAGATTACCCCGTGCTTGCGGACAACATCCGCACCATCGCAAAGAACGAGACCAATCATGCGAAGACTTTTTTCGATACTCTCGTCCTCAAAGCGGGCAGCCGCGAAAACATTGAGATCAACGCAGGCTATCCTTTTCAATTCGGGACTCTGACCGAAAACCTGAAATTCGCCGCCGATGGGGAAAAGTCGGAATTTGAAGACGTCTATCCCGCTTTTGCCGTGCAAGCGCGCGAAGAAGGGTTCGAGGATGTGGCGGCGCTGTTCGAGCGAGTGGCGGGCGTGGAGCGGGAGCACGAAATCGTGTTCCGTTACCTGCACAATGCCTTGCGGGACGGCGTGCTGTACAAGCGGAACAAGCCCACGCTGTGGGTGTGCAGCGAATGCGGCTACCGTACGACCACCAAGGAAGCATGGAAAATTTGCCCGCTGTGCAAGGCTAAACAGGGTTTCGTTGAAATTCCCTTACCTTTCGACCAAGATTAAAGGAGAAAAGAGATGAAAAACAACGAGCAGAGCAAGATGTCTCAGCAGAACAAATCGGCTCAGAAGAGCAAGATGTCTCAGCAGAACAGGTCGGCCCAGAACAAGCAGGCCGAAAACAAGGCTGCACAGAACCAGGAAGCTCAGAACAAGTCGAGCAATTCCACTTCTTCCAGAGCGGCCAAGAGCAGCAAGGCATGCAAGTAAAGAAGAAAAAGGGGGAAATGCGTTCGCGTTACGACGTAAACGGAAGTTATACCGGTACGCCGTCTGACGGGGGAAAGCCCGTGCAGGACGCAGACGACCTTTAAAAGACAAAAGAGAGGAACGGGGAGCGTCAAAAGCGCCCCGTTCTCTTTTTGTTCGGGGGAGTGTTTTGTGCGGCCGTTTTTTTTTGCGCGGCGGGGCAAAATTCTTTTCAATCGGATTGACGGAGCGCCCGTATCGGTGGTAAAATAAGGAAGGAGGGTTTTATGAAGATAGGGATCTTGACAAGCGGCGGGGATTGCGCGGGGCTGAATGCAGTTATGCGCGCCATCGGGCTGTACGCTTACGAAAACATTAAAAATTGCGAGATCGTCGGTATTCCGGAAGGATACGGCGGTCTCATCCGCGGCGAGAGCGCACCCATGAGCCGTTCGGATTTTGAGGGGTTGCTCAACGTGGGCGGCACGGTGCTGGGCACCCGCCGTACCCCTTTCAAGACGATGACCGTCCCCGAAGAGGGCGGTGCGACGCGGCTTGAAAGGATGCGAGCCAACTATAAAAAGATGGGACTGGATTGCTTGTTCACGCTGGGCGGCGCGGGTACGCACCGCACGGCGGCGCTGCTGTGCGCGGAGGGCTGCAACGTGATCGGGCTCCCCAAGACCATCGACAACGACATTTACGGCACGGACGTCACCTTCGGCTTTCATACGGCGGTGGACGTCGCCACCGAAGCCATCGACCGCGTCCGCACGACGGCGGCAAGCCACGGCAGGACCATCCTCGTCGAGGTGATGGGCAACAAGGCGGGCTGGCTCACCCTGTACGCGGGCATCGCGGCGGGCGCGGAGGTCATCCTCCTGCCCGAGATCCCGTTCAACATCGATCGCGTGTGCGAGGCGGTGCGGCGCAATTACGAAAAGGGGAAGCCCTGCAACGTCATCGCCGTTGCGGAGGGCGCCATTTTGGACAGCGAGGCGGCATATAAAAAGAAAGAGCGCGCCTTTGTGCGCACCGAGCGCGGGGAAACCACCGTCACGGCGCATCTTGCCGAAGTGATCGGCGAGCGCACGGGCATGGAAACGCGCCATACCGTACTCGGCTACATCCAGCGGGGCGGGAATCCCTCCGCGTACGACCGCATCCTTTCTTCGCGGCTGGGCAGCTTTGCGGGAAAGCTGGCGGCGGAAGGCAGGTTCGGCGTCACCGTCGCCGTCGCGGGCAGGGAGATCACTTTCAACGCGCTGCCCGAGATCGCGGGAAAATATAAGCTCGTCGAGCCCGATTCGGAGATCGTGCGCTCGGCGGAGGACATCGGCGTCTGTCTGGGACGATAAGGAGAGACCATGAAATACTGTATCATAGACATTAGCTCGAGCGGCATATCCCTCATTGTGGCGGAACACGACGGGAGCGAGATCAACGTCTCCTTCCGCGACCGCGCCAGCCTCACCCTCGTGCATTACATGGACGGGCGCAGGCTCACGTCGCGCGGCGTGGAAAAGCTGGTCGCCGCCGTCCGCGTCATGAAGGAAAAGGGCAGAAAGCTGGGCGCGGACGAACTGTACCTCATCTCCACAGCGGCGTTGCGCACCATGGAAAACTTTGAGGACGTGGGTAAGGAAGTGCTGCTCAAGACGGGTGTTCCCGTCAACTTCATCTCGGGGGAGACGGAGGCATACTGCGACTACGTCGCCAACACAGGTTACAGCGTGTATCCCAACACAGCCCTGTTGGACGTGGGCGGCGCCAGCATGGAAGTATGCGCTCTGGACGGCGGTGAACGCCATTATTTCGATTTCGGCGTCATCCAGCTGCACGATAAATTTGTCGATCGCATCCAGCCGGAGGAAAAGGAAGCAAAGCGCATCAAAAAGTTTTTGGAGCGGCGTTTTGACAAGGCGGAACTTCCCGAGGAAGGGGAAGTGTCCACAATGATCACCGTGGGCGCCAACGCCAATGCCCTGTACGACCTGTACGCAGAGATGTTCGGCGCGGAGAGTTCTGGCGTGCGCGCCATGAAATATAAGAAGTTCAAAAAACTCGCCAAGACGCTGATCTGCGGGCAGGAACGTTCCCGCCTGATCCTGGACGCCGCGCCCGAAAAACTGTATTCGGTCGGCATTGCCGCGCTCGTCACCAAGACGCTCGCTAAGAGGTTCGGCGCCAAGGACATCATTGTCAGCGACCACGGCGTTAAAGAAGGGTATCTGCGCCTCATCCTTTCGGGCGAACTCATCGGCGCGGGGTACCGTTACGCAGACGAGGAGGAAGCGTTTTTCTTTGACCCCGTCACGGAAGATGCGTCGGACGTGCGGGAAGAGACTGCGGAAGAGCCCGTCCCGTCCGAAGCGGGCGTGCCCGCGGAAGAGGCGCAGGAGGCCGCTGAAGAGAGCGCGCCCAAGCGTCACCGCGGCAGACCTCGCAAGGAGAGATCGGAAGAGGAACTCGCCGCCGAAAACGCGCCCAAGCGCCACCGCGGCAGACCTCGCAAGGAGAGGACGGAAGAGGAACTTGCTGCCGAAAACGCGCCCAAGCGTCACCGCGGCAGACCTCGCAAGGAGAGGACGGAAGAGGAACTCGCCGCCGAAAACGCACCCAAGCGCCACCGCGGCAGGCCGCGCAAGGAAAGGACAGAAGAGGAACTTGCCGCCGAAAACGCACCCAAGCATCACCGCGGCAGACCTCGCAAGGAAGAGTAAGAAAGAGAACGGATGAGAAGTGAAATATGCATAAGGAGACAGAGCAAGAGTGAAAGAAAACGCGGCCGAAAAGGCCAAAAAGAAGTTTATACGGGATATTTACGTAAACAGGGAGTATTCCTGGCTGCAATTCAACAAGAGAGTGCTGGACCAGGCGTCGGACGCGACCAATCCGCTGTTGGAACGGTGTAAATTTCTCTCCATTTTCGCTTCCAACACGGACGAATTTTTTATGGTGCGCGTGGGCAGCCTGTACAACGAAATGCTGTCCGGCCCCAACGTCACGGACAACAAGACGCAGCTGACCCCTGCCAAACAGCTGGCGGGCATTATGGCGGTGGTGCGCAAACAGTACAAAAACCGTGCCTCCGTGTATGTCAAATTGCGCGGCGAACTGAGCAAGGCGGGGCTGCGCATCCTCACGGGGGAGGACCTCACTCCCCGTCAGAAAGAGGAGTGCAAAAAATATTTTGTCAGCCGCGTTGTACCTCTTCTGTCGCTGATGGTGCTGGATGCAAAGCATCCCATGATCCGCTTCGAAAACAAAAAGAACTACCTGCTCTGCGATCTGGAAAAGGACGGCAGGGGAATGATCGGGGTGATGTACGTCAACCCCGCCGCCGATCGCCTGTACCGCATCGGTTACGGCAACAAGGTCAAGCTGGTGCCCGTGGAAGAACTGCTCAAAACTTTCTGCGGACTGGCGTTTTCGGGGTACACCGTGCGCAGAAAGATGATGCTGCGCGTCACGCGCAATGCCGATTTCGATACCCGCGTGGACGATACGGACGTCGAGCACGATTTTTCCGAGATCATGAAAAAGAAGATCGAGTCCCGTGCGCGCATGGGGGTCGTGCGGCTGGAAGTGGACGATATGTCCTCTCCGCTGTGCGCGTTCGTGCTCAATCAGCTGAATCTGGACTCTTCCCATTGTTTCGAAGAGCCGCACTTTTTCGATTATAAATTTTTCTTTTCTTTGGGCAACTATTTCCCCGAGGAGCAGGCGGCGCAGCTGCGCTATCCGCCTTTCCGCGGCAAGATCGCGGAAGAGCTGAAAGAGGCGGGTTCGCTCATCGAGTACGTACGCAACAGGGACGTGTATCTTTCCTATCCGTACGACAGCATGACCCCGCTCATCGAACTTTTGGACGAGTGTTCTAAGGACAGTCGGGTGCTTTCCATCAAGATCACCATTTATCGCCTTGCGGGACATTCCCGCATCGTAGATGCGCTCTGCCGCGCCTGCGAGCACGGCAAGCAGGTCACCGTCGTCATCGAGCTCTGCGCGCGGTTCGACGAGGAAAATAACCTGCATTTTGCCGCCAAACTGCAGGAGGCGGGCTGTACCATCATCTACGGCATGGAAAATTACAAGGTTCATTCCAAGATCATTTCCATCGTGCTCAAAGAGGGGGAAGAGATCGGTTACATAACCCATCTCGGGACGGGCAATTACAACGAATCCACCGCCAGGCAGTACACCGACCTCAACATCATCACTGCGGACAGAAAGATCGGCGAGGATGCCGTCGCCTTCTTCCGCAACATCGCCATCTGCAATACCGATCACGTCTATCAGAAACTTCTCGTCGCGCCCGAAACGCTCAAACCCGGGCTTCTCGCCCTCGTCGAGCGCGAGATCGAAAAGGCAAAAAACGGAGGCAGGGGCGAGATCGTTGCCAAGATGAACAGCCTGACGGATAAGACCATCATCGACAAGTTCGTAGAAGCGAGCCGTGCGGGCGTGCGCATCCGCCTCATCATCCGCGGCATCTGCTGTCTGCTGCCCGGGGTGCCTGGAAAAACGGAAAACATCACCGTGCGCTCGGTGGTGGGCAGGTTTTTGGAGCATTCCCGCGTGTACTGTTTCGGCGGGGAAGAGGATCGCGTCCTCTACATTTCCAGTGCCGATCTGATGACGCGCAACACCGATAAACGGGTGGAGATCGCCGCGCCCGTGGAAGATAAGGAAATCGCGGAAAAGATCTTCGAATACCTCACCGTCATGCTGGCGGACAACGTCAAGGCGCGCGAGCTGTGCCCGGACGGAAAGTACCGTCCCGCCGCGGCGGGGGAAGTGGCGCTGGATGCGCAGGAATATCTGTTACGCTCTTGAAAGAGGGTCCGGACAATGGTTCCGGACCTTTTTTTCGTGCATGATTGCCTGTTTTTGCATTTCTGCCGCCCGCCAATGTCCGCGCGTTCCGGCCCTTTTCTGCCTGCATATTTTCGCGCGCGTTTTCCTTTTTTTGCCGCAAAAGGATGTCGGCTATCCATGGAAACGCCGCCTTTTTGCCGTATAATGGAGGAAAAAGCCGGGGGCGGCGCCGTGCGCTTCCCCGCAGCGAGTTTGTCTGGAGGAAGTTGACATGATCTACATTTGCGATGCGTACGGCAATGCCGTGCGTTGTATTCCGCAGCGCGTGGTGCAGGGCTCTGCGGAGGGGTGCGTGCTCACCGTGGCGGCGCCCGTGTCCGAAAACGCGCAGTTCAGCGTGCGTTACCGCCTGCCTTCCGGCGCGGGAACGGAGGAGAGATATCTCACCTGTATCGGCCTGCTCGAGGGGCTGCAGGGGGAGGGCGGGCTGCCCCTGTACGGGTGGAGAGACACGGTGCCCGCCGCGGTCACCGCGCATTACGGGACGGTGAGCGCGCAGTTTTCCTTTATGACGGCAGACGGGAGCGTACAGGCGGGCGCACCCGTGCTGTTCACCGTCGAGCGCGGTGTTGCGGGCCCGCTGCCGCCGCTGCCCGATGAGGGGATATATGCGCAGATCCTCGCCGCGCTCGCGCAGCTGGGAGCGGATCTGATCGCCGCGCGGTACGCGGCGCGCGCCCTGTACGCTTACAACGAAGAGTTTGTCTATGCGGCGGGGGAGATCGTCTATTGTCCTGACGCATACGAGCACGGCACCTTTGTGCGTTCTTTGGCTTCGGACAACAAGACTGCTCCTTATACGGAGGAAGGGACGCTCAATGCCGAGGCGTGGGAGGAGGTCTGTCGCTTCGACGACGTGTACGACCAGGCGCAGACCGCGCGGCAGATGGCGCAGATCGCGGCGAGCGAGGCGGACGCCGCGCAGGTGTCTGCTGCTGCGTCGGAGGCGTGCGCTGTGCGTGCGGAAGAGGCGGCGGGCAAGGCGGAAGCCTGGGGAGAAGAGGTGAGGCTGAACGCGGAATCGGCAAAGGCTTCCGCCGAGAAGGCAGGACTTTCCGCGGAGGTCGCCGCCCAAGAAGCGGACCGAGCCCGCAAATTCGCAGAATCTGCCACGCACATCACGTACGACTATAAATCGTACGAAAGCCTGCCTCGCCCGGGCAGTTCTCGGTTTATTTACATGGTGCCTTCCGCCAACGGGAAGACGGGCAACGCATACGACGAATACGTGTGGTCGGATGAACAGGAAGAGTACGAAAAGATCGGCGCTTCGCTGTCTCCCGAAGATCTGAGCGGGTACGCCACCAAAACATACGCCAACACGCTGGTATACGCCTCCTCGCCGTTGTCTGCGGAGGGGCAGCCCGTCGTCGGCAGTGCTTTTCAGGCGCCCGTCTCTTCTTTCAGCAGAACGCCCGCCGCGGGGGACCATTTTACAGTCTTTTTCAAGGATGCGCAGACGGGGGAACTCAGCTATGTCTGTGCCAAGGTCAGCGGCATTTCCGCATCGGAAGCGACGGCGGTCGTTCTCTCCGTCTTTTCGCCCGCGCGTGCGGAAAGGGCGGAGATCTCCCTCACGGAGGAAGAGTACGAGCAGTATGCCGCCTGTAACGGGAAGGATGCGGTCATCACCCTCGGCAGCGAGGCAGAGGAGGGAAAGGCGTTTGCCCTGCTCGACCTTGCGGGCAACGGCACCCTCCTGCTCACGGCGTGCGGGGATGGGTATGCGCTGTCCATGCCTTACGGCGACGGGGGACTGGTCTGCCTGCAGGCGAAGGGGAACAGCCTGTCCGTGCGTTTCCTGTTCGGTCTGCCCGGTCCAGCCGCAGGCGACGTGGGCAAAGTGCCCACCGTCAATGCCGCGGGGGACGGGTACGAACTCAAACTTTCGCAGGGGGCGGGCTCCAACATCGTGGAGCTGGGCGAAGTGGAGATGGTCTCCGATTATTCCTTCGAGGGCACGGCAAGTGATGAAAATTATGAAAAACTCTCCCTGCCCAACACCGTCGTCAAACTCACCCTTCCTTACGGGCTGGGCGATCTGTACGGACTCATTTCTCCCGTCAGCGGCGGGTATTATGCCGTTGCCGTCACTCAGGAAACTGAAATCGTGTACGCCTTTACCATTTCCGTTTATTCGGACAAGAGCATCCGATGCAACATGGTGGACATCTCTCCCGTCAACATCCGTTATGTTTCCGGCGCGGGCTCGGACGATCGTTGGCAGGAGGCGGAGGCATCGAACGATAACAGGATCTTTGTCCGCCGCGAGTTGCCCAAGCCCACGGCAAGCGACGCCGGCAAGGTCGCCGTCGTCAACGAAGCGGGGGACGGGTTCGAGCTGCATCCTTACCGCCGCCGCTTTATTTTTACTCCCGGGCAGGGTTCGGCGGTAACGGGCCCGTATACGAAGGTCAAACCGTATATGCGCCCTCTCTCCGAGGATGACGCCTACGCTACGAGCGACGACGATTTTATCGATCCCGGAATGGAGACGATCTCCGATACGGTTCCTTTCTACGTCTGGGGTGCAGGGTATAAGGTCGGGTCGGAGGATACCGTCGTTTTGGGCAATACCACGTACGACCAGGCGGTCCGCGTGGACTTCCCTCCGAATACGGAGATCTGGCTCATTCGAAAGTTCGATAACTGATAAAAAGAGCGGCGCCCGCACCTTTGTGCGGGCGCCGCCTGCGCTTTTCGGGAGAACTGTTGTCTTTTTTGGGAGGGAGCACTTTTCGTGAGTACGGCTTCCTTCTTTGGGAGCGGAGCACTTTTTGGGAAAAGAGTTCTCTTTTTCGAGATAGAAGCTTGCGTTTCGGGAGAAGAAAAAACGCCGCGCCCCGCAAATCAAAGCGGGGCGCGGCGTTCGTCGTTTTCAGACGCCTGCCGCGGGAACAGCAAAAAAAGACCGCCGCGCAAAAGGCGCGGCGGCAAAACTCAGTGTTCGAAAGATTTTTCGATGTACGGGGCAACTTCGTCGATGTCGAGTCGGATCTGCGCCATCGTGTCGCGGTCGCGCACGGTAACGGAGTTGTTCTCCAGCGTGTCGAAGTCGATGGTGATGCAGTAGGGGGTGCCGATCTCGTCCTGACGGCGGTAGCGCTTGCCGATGGAACCCGCTTCGTCGTAAGTGACCATAAAGCGCTTGGCAAGTTTTTTGTACACTTCCCTCGCCTTTTCGGAAAGGTTTTTCTGCAGGGGCAGGACGGCTGCCTTGTATGCGGCGAGCGCGGGATGGAAATGCATCACGGTGCGCACGTCGCCTCCTTCCAGTTCTTCCTCCTCGTACGCCTCGCACAGCACGGCGAGCATCAGCCTGTCCGCGCCGATGGAGTATTCCACGACGTAAGGGACGTACTTTTCGCCCGTCACGGGGTCGAGGTAGTTCATGTTCTTGCCCGAATATTCCTGATGGCGGGAGAGGTCGTAATCGGTGCGGTCGTGGATACCGTTGAGTTCCGACCAGCCGATGGGGAACAGGTACTGGATGTCGCAGGCGGATTTTGCATAGTGCGCCAGCTTGTCGTGGTCTTTAAAGCGCAGGTGATCTTCCTTAAAGCCCAGGCCGAGCAGGAAGTTTTTCGCCCTCTGCTTGTATTCTTCGTAGTATTGGAGGTCGGTGCCTTCCTTGCAGAACCACTGGTGCTCCATCTGTTCGAACTCGATGGTACGGAAAATGAAGTTTCCGGGCGTGATCTCGTTGCGGAACGATTTGCCGATCTGCGCGATGCCGAAGGGCACTTTGGCGCGCGTGGTGCGCTGTACGTTGAGGAAGTTGACAAATTCGCCCTGTGCGGTTTCGGGGCGCAGGTAAATTTTGTTCTGGCTCTCGTCCGTTACCCCGCGGGAGGTCTCGAACATGAGGTTGAAGGTGCGGATGGGCGTCCAGTTGTGCTTGCCGCAGTTGGGGCAGGCGACTTTGTGCTCGGCGATGTACGCTTCCATCTCTTCGTTGGTCATCGTGTCGGGGTTGACTTTGCCCTTGGAATGTGCCTCGATGAGATTGTCTGCGCGGAAGCGTGCCTTGCACTCCTTGCAGTCCATTTTCGGATCGGTAAAGGAGGCGGTGTGTCCGCTCGCTTCCCACACGCGCGAATTCATCAGGATCGCCGCGTCCACGCCGTAGGAGTTGTCGCTCTCCTGCACGAACTTTCTCCACCAGGCGCGTTTGATGTTGTTTTTGATCTCCACGCCCACGGGGCCGTAGTCCCAGGTGTTCCCCATGCCGCCGTAGATCTCGCTGCCGGGGAAGATGATGCCGCGCGCCTTGCAAAGGTTGACGATCTTTTCCATCGTCACTGCATGTTTGTCTGCCATAGTATACCTCAAAACCAAAAAAATTCTATCTTATTGTACCCGTTTGCCGCCGTAAAGTCAATGATTTGCGGCTATATCTTAAATATTTTATATAAAAGAGGGGCGATGGTCAGTCCCGCAAACAGAGTGAGGAAATATTTTAAAAAGCTCAGCCATTCGCCTTCCGGCAACAGGAATTCCATCGGCAGAAAAAATACCGCCGCAACGCCGCCCACGATGAGCAGTCGGAACAGCCTGTGCAGCCAGTTTTTCGTGTCCTCGAAGGGGAAGAATTTTTCTTCCAGCAACAGCCCTGCCGCCGTGGCGAGGGTGATGGCGGAGATCTGGAACATCGAATGGGTGGCGGTGCGCCCGATGAACAGCAGGGGCAGGGTCAAAAGAGCCACGCCCAGATAGATATACAGCCGCGCGCCGTACCATTTGCAGTAGATCAGCTGCCACAAAAAGGCGCAGCCGACGCCGATGCACAGCCCCGTCAGCACGTCGGTGGGGTAGTGCACGCCCAGATACAGCCGCGAGAGCATGACGAGCAGGACGAACGCCGCGCTCAGGACAATGGCAAGCGGCTTGCGCACACGGATGGCGAGGGTGGCAAAAAATCCGCTCGTCGCCGTCGAGTGCCCGCTGGGGAAACTCATGTCCGCGTCGAGGTCGGCGGTGGAGACGAGGGGATTGTCTATATGCACCCTGTCCACCACGCCTGCGGCATAGGGGCGCGTTCTGCGCACCGCGCTCTTGATGCCCGTCGTAAAACAGCTCGCCGTCATCACGGTGAGCAGCGCCTGTTCGCCCGCGCGCTTGGAAAAACAGATGTACACGACGGCGATGATCGCCGCGATGATAAATTCTTCGCCCAGCGCGGTAAAGATCGAAAAGAATACGTCCAGGAAAGGACAGCGTATCTTTTCCAGCGCCTGCAAAATTGCTTGGTCCATATAGATCTCCGATCCGTTATTTTCTCCCGAACGGGAAAACCGTAAAAAAATTATACCATAAATTTGCAAGGCGGCACAACTTTTTTTGCGTTTATTTTTCAGTTGTGTTATAATGTTATTATGTTATCCGTATTATTGGACGCAAAAGAGGGGTATACTTTCTATTATTGCCTGCACGACGGGCCGAAAACATACGGCGGCGGGCTGAAAGAGGGAGAGCTCGTCTGCGACGAAGATTGTTCGCAGAAAGAGCTGATGCTGCGCACCCTTATCAACAAGTGCATGTCCGAGGGGGTCGCCCGCGTCTGCACGCGGGACGTGTGGGGCACAGACCTCCTTCGGTTCGGCTTCGAACGGGAGGGAGACCTGTTTGTCTCCGACGCGGAAAAGCTGCGTCTCCCGCACGACTGCGAACATCGTTAAAACATATCGGAGGAAGAGAGATGCTCAGCGATATCGAAATAGCAAAACAGTGTAAAATGCAGGAGATCGGCAAAATTGCCGCAAAGCTCGGGCTGACCGAAGAGCAGATCGAGCGTTACGGCAAGTATAAGGCAAAGATCTGCACCGATTTTTCCGAGCGCAAGGGGAAGCTCGTTCTCGTCACCGCCATCAATCCCACCGCTTCCGGCGAGGGGAAGACCACCGTTTCCATCGGTCTGGCGGACGGGATGTCCCGACTCGGGAAAAAGGTCTGCCTTGCCCTGCGCGAGCCCTCTCTCGGCCCCGTGTTCGGCATCAAGGGCGGCGCCGCGGGCGGCGGCTATGCGCAGGTGGTGCCCATGGAGGACATCA
>CALVHV010000015.1 GCA_944328845.1 uncultured Clostridia bacterium
TGTGGGAAGTATCAAAAACGAATTTGCCGCAGTCATCTATGCATCGGACGGCGTGACGGATGTGACGTTTAACTACGATCTGTCCTGTTTGTACGGGGTCTTGGAGGTCAAGCCTTATCGCATCAGTATTTCTACCTATTCGAGCGTGAAGGTTTACGACGGCACGCCGCTCTCTGCACAGAACTACACCGTTTCGTCCGAAAATCAGCTGATAGAAGGGCACGAGATCGATTCGGTGACCATGCCTTCCTCCCGCACGGATGCGGGCGTGGAAGACAACCTGATCACGGGGATCATCATCGTCGATGCGGACAGACAGGATGTGACCGCCAACTATGAGATCGATTATTTCTTCGGCAAACTCAGCGTTTCGCCCCGTCCCATCACCATTCGTTCTGCCAGTGACAGCAAAGAGTACAACGGCACGCCGCTCACCTGCGGAGACTGGGAGTATGTCTCCATCACGAGGCCTCTCAAAGATCACGAAGTGCAGGTGGCGGTCTCGGGAACGCGCACCGAAGTGGGAGAGAGCGACAACACCATTGCAGAAGTTCTCATCCTGCAGGACGGGCAAAACGTGACGGAAAATTACGATATCACACTCGAACTGGGCGTGCTCGTCGTCAAGGGAACGACGTCCGGCGGCTCCGGCGGGACGACGGGGGATACGGACACGAGCGGCAATATCGGCGGCGGGCAGACGGGAGACGATACCGTGGCGATCCGCGTGTATTCCGATCGGAACGGCAAGATTTATCTGCGGCTGATGAGTTTCGGCGATCTCAACAATGCGGAAACGAAATGGATGAGCGCTCTCCCGTACGGGCAGGTCCTGGACGGAAAATACAGCTACAATTATCTCTCCGGGATCGCCTTGAACAACGCGGGGGCGTCCCGTTCGGACGTCTTTATCGAAGTGATGGGGAGCGATTATTACCTTCCCTATTACATGACGACGGACGCGGGAAATTATCTTATCCAGACCAGCGACGTCCGCTACGAGGGCAGTACGGATAAGGTGTACAACCTCACTTATTTCTCGTACGACATCGTAGGGGAAGGCGTTCTGACGGGCATGCTCGGGCAGTATTCGGATGCGGAGCTTGCCTATCGGGATTGGGTGTATAAAAACTATACATACGTTTCCCTGTCGGGCAGGCTGGAAGCGTATTTCAACGAGATCATCGCGCAAAACGGCTGGGACAAAGAGCAAGATCTTGCCGTGCTTCTCGGTGAAGTTGCCTCATTCATCCAAAACGCGGCGGCGTACAATCTCGACTATAACAAGACGCTGGACAGCTCGCAGGACATCGTCTACGACTTTTTGCAGGTCTATAAAGAGGGTATCTGTCAGCACTATGCCACGGCGGCGACCGTGCTGCTGCGCTATCTCGGCATCCCCGCGCGCTATACCGTGGGGTATGTGGGGGATACAAAGGCGGGCGAATGGGTGGACATCACTACGAAAAACGCCCACGCCTGGGTGGAAGTGTATGTCGGCGGTTTCGGCTGGGTCCAGCTGGAAGTGACGGGCGGCGGCCCCGGCAATCCGGGCGGCTCTGACGGCGACGGCGGCTCCGGCGGCTCCGGCGGGGACGGCGGCGCAGGCGGCGGGGGTTTTCTCTACAGCCTTTCCGTCAAACCCGTCGATGAGTACATGCTCTTTGACGGAGTGTCCGAACTCACCCATTCCGGCACGTTGCAGGGGCTTTACGACCTCGAACAGAAGGGATACACCTATTTTGCCCAGGTATCCGGCAGCCGAAAGGCTTTGGGATTCGCTACGAGCAAGATCGAAAAGTTTATCCTGTACGACCCTGACGGTAACGACGTGACCGATCAGTTCGACATCGAATTTTCGGAAGGGGTTTTGCAGGTGTACATAGGCGTTATCCGCATAAAGACGGAGGGCGGGCAGAAGATCTACGACGGCACGCCTCTGGCAAACGGAAAATACAGCCTGGAAAGCGAGCTTTTGGACGGACATCGCATCGAAACGGAGATCACGGGCAGCCAGAAAAACGTGGGCAGCAGCATCAACACGTTCAGCCTCAAGGTATGGGACGAGGCGGGGAACGACGTGACGTACATGTATCGGATCATTGCCGATTACGGCATCCTCGAGGTGGAAGCGCGCGAGATCACGGTGATAGCAAAGGATGCGCAAAAGCAGGCGGACGGCACGCCGCTCACCTGCAACGAATACATCCCCCTGCCGGAAGGAGCGCTTGCGCCCGGGCAGAGGATCGTTGTGGAGATCACAGGCAGTCAGACGAAGGTCGGATACAGCGACAACGTCGTTCGGTCTGTCACCATATTCGACAGCGACGGAAACGACGTGACGGCAAACTATATCATAAAAACGCAGAACGGCAGATTGACGGTCACGCTGTAGGCGCCTGCAAAAAGGGCAGGAGGAGACAAGATGCTATACGAAAATTACAGGGGAAGGATCTTAAAAGTAAAGGAAGTGCTGCAGACGCTGTGGCGCTTCCGTATCCTCATATTCTCTTTGCTCGCCTTTGTGCTTGCCTCTCTCGGGGCCTTTTTCGGCGTGTACGGCCTGGTGTACGAAGTGACGCCCAACATAGAAACCATTTCGTACGGTCAGGACCCCGGATACAGCGCGGGTGCGGTGTTCTCTTCCGTCCGTTACGAGTATGCCCCGCAGGATTCGGACGAGTGGACGGAAACACAGCCCGTCCGCGCGGGGGAATATAAGGTGAGGGCGGTATCCCGCAATATCTTCGGCGGCAACAGGTACGGCAAGGAGTATGCCTTTGTCATCGCGCCCAAGCAGGTCGATGTCGTCGTCGACGTCGAGTCTTTCCTGTACGGCGAAACGCCGCAGGTGAGCGCGCCGCTCGAATACGGCGACACCCTTGTCTGTACCCAGTTTTCGTACGAGGACCTCACTTCTCCCTATACAAAAGTCATCGCGGAGCAGGAGAGCATCCATATCTACGATACGGCGGGGGAGGAAGTTACCGACTGCTATTCGCTCCGCCCCGTCGCGCGGCTGATCTCCTTCGTCAAGCGCGAGATCGGCATCGTCGTACAGGACAAGAGCGGCATTTACGACGGCACGCCCCTGCAGTTTGACAGCTACGAATTGGACGAAAACACCCCGCTTGCGGAAGGGGACAGCATCGTCGCCGTGTTCGAAGATTCCATCACCGAAGCGGGGGAAACGCAGAACCTGCCCTCGATCAAAATCCTGCATCAGGAAAACGGGGAAACGTTCGACGTCACGATCCATTATTCCATCGAGATCACGGCGGGCACACTGACGGTGGAAAAGCGTCCCCTGCGCATCACCACCCCCGATCGCGAAAAGGTATACGACGGCACGCCGCTTTCCCTTGCGGAAGGGTACGCGCTCGCCGAAGACTGTTCCCTCGTCGAGGGGCACACTCTCCATGTCGCCGAGGCTTCTTCCGTTACGCAGGTCGGCTCGGCGGAAAATATCCTCTTGTTTCAAATTCTCGACAAAGACGGGCAGGACGTAACAAAAAACTATTCCGTCTTTCTCGAGACGGGTACGCTGACGGTCACGCCCCGCCCCGTCACCTTCGTGACGGCAACCAATGAGTGGGTGTACGACGGAAAAGCTCATTCGGACGAGGGGTACGCGCTCTCGGATTCGAGCGCCTATCCGCTTGCGGACGGGCAGATGAGCGCTTTGTCTTCGCAGACGGAAATCACGGACGCGGGCAGCGTCGAAAACAAACTTTCCCTCGTCATTTCGGATGAAAACGGCGAGGACGTTACACAAAATTACGACATCGCGTTCGAATATGGCACTCTTACGGTCACGCCTCGCCCCGTTACCTTTGTGACGGCAACCAACGAATGGGTATACGACGGAACAGCCCATTCGGACGGCGGGCATCAGGTCTCGGATTCGAGTGCCTATCCGCTTGCGGAAGGGCAGACAAGCGCCTCTTCCTCGCTGACAGAAATTACGAATGTGGGCAGCGTGCAAAACGTGATGACCGTCACCGTTTCGGACGAAAACGGAAAAGACGTTACCGAAAATTACGACATTTCTTTCGAATACGGCACCCTTACCGTTACGCCTCGCCCCGTTACCTTTGTGACGGCAACCAACGAATGGGTATACGACGGAACAGCGCATTCGGACGGCGGGCATCAGGTCTCGGATTCGAGTACCTATCCGCTTGTGGAAGGGCAGACGAGCGCCTCTTCCTCGCTGACAGAAATCACGGACGTGGGCAGCGTGCAAAACGTGATGATTGTCACCGTTTCGGATAGCGAGGGCAGGGATGTCACCAAAAATTACGAGATCACTTACGAATACGGCACACTTACCGTCACGCCGCGCCCCGTTACCTTTGTGACGGCAACCAACGAATGGGTGTACGACGGAACAGCTCATTCGGATGGAAAACATTGGGTCTCGGATACGAGCGCTTATCCGCTTGCGGACGGACAGACGAGCGCCTCTTCCTCGCTGACAGAAATTACCGACGTCGGCAGCGTGCAAAACGTGATGACCGTTACCGTTTCGGACAGCGAGGGCAGGGATGTCACCAAAAATTACGAGATCACTTACGAATACGGCACACTTACCGTCACGCCCCGCTCGGTCACCTTTGTGACGGCAACCAACGAATGGGTGTACGACGGCGTTGTCCATTCGGACGGAAAACACCGGGTCTCGGAGACGAGCGAGTATAAATTGGTAGAAGGGCATACGAGCGATTCCTCCTCTCTGACGGAAATCACGGACGTGGGCAGCGTGCAAAACGTCATGACCGTCACCGTTTCGGACAGCGAGGGCAGGGACGTTACCAAAAATTACGAGATCACTTACGAATACGGCACACTCACCGTCACGCCTCGCCCCGTCACCTTTCAAACGGCGACCAATACGTGGGTGTACGACGGCGTTGCCCATTCGGACGGCGGGCATCGGGTCTCGGACACGAGCGCCTATCCGCTCGCAGACGGGCAGACGAGCGATTCTTCCGCTCTGACGGAGATCACGGATGTGGGCAGCGTTCAAAACGTGATGACCGTCACCGTTTGGGACGGCGCCGGCAGAGAGGTTACGGGCAATTACGAAATTACTTACGAATACGGCATACTTACGGTCACGCTCCGTCCCGTTACTTTTGTGACGGCAACCAACGAATGGGTGTACGACGGCGTTGCACATTCGGACGGCGGGCATCGGGTCTCGGACACGAGCGCCTATCCGCTCGCAGACGGGCAGACGAGCGCTTCTTCCGCTCTGACGGAAATTACAGACGTGGGCAGTGCAAAAAACGTGATGACCGTCACCGTTTCGGACAGTGCGGGCAGGGATGTCACGAGCAATTACGAAATTACTTACGAATACGGCACACTCACCGTTACGCCCCGTCCCGTCACGATCACGGCGGGTTCGGATACAAAGGAATACGACGGCACGCCGCTCACCTGCAACGAGGTCATCGTCACGACCGATTTGGATTGGGCGCTGGTCGCGGGGCACGAATTGAAGGCGGAGCTTTCGGGCAGTCAGACGGACGCAGGAGAGAGCGAAAACGAAGTCATCTCCGTGCATATCCTGGACGGAGAGAGGGACGTGACTTTCAACTATGAAATTACGACCGTAAAAGGAACTCTTTCGGTGTATGCGCGGAGCATCACGGTGATCGCGGGCTCGGCGAAAAAGGTATACGACGGGCAAGAGCTTGTCTGCCAGACGTATAAACTATTCAAGGAAGAAGGAGAACCGCTGGTACTCGACCATCAGGAAAGAGTGGTCGTTGCGGGCAGTCAGACGGAAGTGGGCGAGAGCGCCAACAAAATCGTTTCCGTGCAGATCTTTGCAGGGGAACGGGATGTCACCTTCAACTATGCGATCACCTGCGAAGACGGAGTCCTTCTCGTTACGCCCCGCTCGGTCACCTTTGTGACGGCAACCAACGAATGGGTGTACGACGGCGTTGTCCATTCGGACGGGTCGCATCGGGTCTCGGAGACGAGCGAGTATAAATTGGTAGAAGGGCATACGAGCGCTTCCTCCTCTCTGACGGAAATCACGGACGTGGGCAGCGTGCAAAACGTGATGATCATCACCGTTTCGGACAGCGAGGGCAGGGATGTCACGAGCAATTACGAAATCACTTACGAATACGGCACACTCACCGTTACGCCCCGCCCTGTCACGGTCACGGCGGGTTCGGATACAAAGGTGTACGACGGCACGCCGCTCACCTGCAGCGAGTTCACCGTGACGAGCGGACTGGAATGGGCGCTGGTTTCGGGCCACGAGGCGAAGGTGGAGATCGTCGGCAGTCAGACGGACGTAGGGGAGAGCGAAAACAAAGTCGTTTCCGTACAGATCTTTGACGGCGAGGGCAGGGACGTTACCAAAAATTACGACATCGCTTTGAAAAGCGGTACGCTCACGGTCACTCCCCGTCCCATCACGGTCACGGCGGGCTCGGCAACAAAGCCGTACGACGGCACGCCGCTCACCTGCAGCGAGTTTACCGTGACGAGCGATCTGGAATGGGCGCTGGTTGCGGGTCATGAGGTAAAAGCGGAGATCGTCGGCAGTCAGACGGAGATCGGAAAGAGCGTCAACGAGCTGCTGTCCGTGCGTATTCTGGACGGAGAGCGGGACGTGACGGGCAATTACGCCGTCACGCTCAAAGACGGCACGCTGGAAGTTATCCCCCGCCCGGTTTTATTTACGACGGCATCCGCAAGCTGGCTGTACGACGGGAAAGACCATTTTGACGCAGATCATTGGGTGTCCGAAAACAGTTTGTGCGGTTTGCTGGAAGGGCATCGGTCCGTCTCCTCTCTGTGGACGCAGATCCGGGAGATCGGCAGCGTCGAAAATAAGATGGTCATCACCGTTGTGGATGCGGAAGGCAAGGACGTGACAGAGTATTACCAGGTTCTGTACGATTACGGAACGCTTCGCGTCGTGTTCGCCAAGATCTTTGTGCAGACGGAGAGTGCCGAAAAGGTATACGACGGGACGGAGCTTGTCTGCGACCGTTATTCGATCGAAACAGAGTTTGCAGCGGGATATGAAAGTGCGGAGACGGAAGTTATCTGCACGGGCGAGATCACCAATGCAGGGGAGACGCAAAATACCTTTACCATCCGTGTGTTCTTCGGCGGCGAAGAGCGGACGGAAGATGTCGAAGTCACCTTCGAACTCGGCTTGCTGCACGTCATTCCCCGCCCCATTACCATCACGACGGGGAGCGGAGAGTGGGAATACGACAAAAAGCCGCACAGTCTGCCGGGCGTGACGGTTTCCGCGGGAGAATACGAGGGAACTTTCTACGAAATGCTCGACGGGCATACCTATACCGATGACGGATACCCGTCCATTACGGAGCCGGGACAGGTGCAAAATTCCTGCCGATTCCTCATCTATGACGCGAGCTCCAACGACGTGACGGACAACTACCGCATCATCACCGATTTCGGCACCTTGACGATACTCGACGACGGAGGGGACGGCGGCGACGGCGGTGACGGCGGTGACGGCGGGAGCGGCGGCAACGGCGGGAGCGGCGGCAACGGCGACCTCGACACGAGCGGGAACATCGGCGGCGGTGGAGGAGGCGGCGGCGGGGAAGCTGCCGTGGCGATCCGCGTTCTTTCGGATGCGGACGGGCAGATCTATCTGCGGCTGACGAGCTTCGGCGATCTCAACAATGCGGAAACGAAATGGGAAAGCGCCGTCCCGTACGAAGAACTTCTGGACGGAAAATACAGCTACAATTATCTTACGGGCATTGCGCTGGAAAATGCGGGATATCCCCGCCTGGACGTGTCCGTCGACGTGGTGGGGAACTGTTACTATCTGCCCTATTACATGGCGACGGGAGAAGGGGATTATCTCATCCAGGAGAGCGACGTCCTGTATACGGGCAGCACGGAAGAGATCTACAGCCTCGAATATTTCCTGTACGACATCACCGCGGAAAGCGTGCCGACGGGCATGCTCGGGCAATATGCCGATGCAGAGGCGCGCTATCGCGCATGGGTGGAACGCCATTATAAGCAGACAGACCTTTCCTATCAGCTGAAAGAGTACTTCGACAAGATCATTGCGCAAAACGGCTGGCGGGAAGAGGAGGATGTGGCGATCCTCATCAGCGAAGTTGCGTCCTTTATCCAAAACGCGGCGACGTACAATCTCAAGTACAACAGTGAGCTGGACAGCTCGCAAGACATCGTGTACGACTTTTTACAGGTCTACAAAGAGGGTATCTGCCAGCACTATGCCACGGCGGCGACCGTGCTGCTGCGCTATCTGGGCATCCCCGCGCGCTATTCCATGGGATATGTGGGAAGCACGTCGGCGGGCGAATGGACGGAGATCACCACGGCAAACGCTCATGCCTGGGTGGAAGTGTATATCGGCGGTTTCGGCTGGGTCCAGGTAGAAGTGACGGGCGGCGGCCCCGGCGGCGGTGGCGGCGGCGGAGGCGGCAGCTCAGAGCCAAAACTTTACCTCAAACCCGTAGACGCCTGGAAACAGTTCGACGGAACGGAGCTCGTCGCCACAAAGGTGGAGGGCGCCGACGATGCAAGCAAGCTTCTCCTGTACGATTATCTGGAGAGAGGGTACACCTATCAGGCAACTTTTTCGGGCAGCCAAACGCAGGTCGGAAGTTCGAAGAGCGAGATCCTTTCCTTTACCCTGTACGACCCTTCGGGGCAGGAAGTAAAGGAGTTCAGACGCATCTTCCGGCCGGGAACGCTCACGGTGGTCAAGGAAAATATCATCACCATCTGTCCGTACAGTCTGCAAAAGGTGTACGACGGTACGCCGCTTTCGTACGGCGCAAACGATTATTACGTGACGGGTCTTCCCGAAAACTGGCGGGCGGAATACAGCCTGGAAGGGGTGGAGATCACGGACGCAGGCGTCTTCGACTATGAAAACTTCTCCAAAGCGAGCCTGAAAGTGTACGGTGCGGACGGATCCTTGCTGACGGAAGGGGAAGACTACGTTGCCGTGTTCGATACGGACGCCGCTCTCATCGTCACAAAGCGAAAGATCACCCTCACATCCGCCTCGGCAAGCAAGAAATACGACGGAACGCCGCTGGTCAAGGACAGCGTGTGGATCTCGGAAGGCTCGCTGGCGGCAGGGCAGACGCTCACCGCAAACACCGTCAGCAGCATCGTCGATATCGGCGAGACGGAGAACGAGATCGGGGCCGTCCTGATTTTCGACGCAGACGGCGCAAACACGGGAAGAAATTACGATGTCACGCTGAAAAACGGAAAGCTCGTCGTGTTCTGACGCGGTTCGTCGCACAAAAGAGGGGTGTGGCGGTGTTCCTGCAGTCTGTTTACGTAAAAATGTGCCCCCGAAAGGGCTCTTCCCGTTCGGGGGCGTCCGTAAAAAGGGCGAAGAACGCATTCGAAAGGGGAGCGCGCGGCTGCACGCTCCCCCCGTTTTGTTCATCGCCGCATTCTTTGCGACAATATTGCAAAAAGACAAAGCACGCACAGGTCCGAAAGCAGTTCGCAGGGGTAAGCCGCTTGTGCTTGTTCAGGTGCTTTGCGCGCTTGATATGCCTTTATTTTCAGGTGGTAGGGACAACAGGGTCCGGAACAGGGTCAGGAACAGGGGGAATGCTCGCCTGAGAGCAGTCGGTGCAGATGTCTTCGGCGGTCGCTCCGCTGCAGTTGACGTAGGCGTCGCCCACCTGTGCGGTCGCACCGAATTCTACGGGGACTTGCACGCAGATGTTCTGACTGATGGTAAATGCGCAAGAGCCGTTTTTTACACCGCTGCATACAGCCATGCCGGGGGTAACGGTAGCGTTTCCGCAGCATTTGGTAAAGGTCGAACCCGTCCTTGCAAAGGGCGTAACGGTAACGGGAACGCATACCGAGGACATCTGGTAAGCGACGGTAGGGCAGGTCTGCTCTTCGCCGAGGGTCTAATTGATTGCCATATCTTTTTTCTTCTTTTTAAATCAGGTAGCGCACTGCCGTGTGCTTCACTTTACAGTGTATGAAAAGGATAAGCAAAAGTGCTACATCCTGCCGCGTGCGGCAAGGCAGGATGTTCGCCGAAACCGATCGGAGAAAGCCCTGCGGCGGCGGGAAAACGAGCGCAAACGCCTTTGTTGCGGCGCAGGGGCGGGTTTAAAAAGTTGCGGCGCAGGGCAGGTTTAAAAAGCGGTCGTTCGGCAAAAACAGTTTTTTGGGAGCCGCAACAATTTTTCTGCGGGGGAAAAGCGGGGGTAAAAATACTTGCAAAGAGCCGCGCTCCGCGGTATAATAATCGTCCACAAGGCATAGGAGGCAGAAGATGCAAGAGATATTGCATGTCCTTTTGCACGCTTTTTTAGACAGTTTAAAGGTTTTTCCCTTTCTCTTTCTGATGTACGTGCTCATCGAACTTCTCGAAAACAGGACCAACTTTACCAAAAACAAGACGCTGCTCACAGGCAATCTCGCGCCGCTTTTGGGTTCGGCAACGGGCATCATCCCGCAGTGCGGCTTTTCGGTGATGGCGGCAAAGCTGTACGATAAGCGTCTTATCCGCGCGGGAACGGTGCTTTCCGTCTTTCTCGCCACCAGCGACGAGGCGATCGTGCTGCTGCTCACCAGCGGCGTGGCGTCCAAAACGGCTGCGGTGATGCCCGTCATCGCCATTCTCTTCGCCGTCGCGGTGGGAGTGGGGTATCTGTTCAACTTCCTTACCCGCAACGCGCCGTTGCAGACGCTGGCGGAAGGGGAGGACGTGCACGGCACTCCCTGCGGGCACGACCATGAAGAAGACTCCAACCTGCACCGTTATCTGCTGCACCCCCTCACGCACGCGCTGCAGATCTTTGCGTATATCCTCGCCGTCAACATCCTTTTCGGCATGATCATGCACTATGCGGAGGGCGCCATCGAAAGCTTTTTGCAGAGCGGAAAGTGGTATCAGCCCCTCATTTCCGCCGCCATCGGGCTCATCCCCAACTGCGCCGCCAGCACGGTGATCACGCAGGCATACATCCTCAACGGACTCACGTTCGGCGGTTTCATCGCGGGTATCTGCGCCAATGCGGGGCTGGGTTTTACCATCCTTTTCCGCAGCCGCAAAACGCTCCGCCGCGCCTTTGTCCTGCTCGGCGTGATGTACGCGGTCAGCGTGGCGACGGGCTATGCCGTCCTCGGGATCATGCAGGCGGCGGGTATGTGAGCGCCTTTTCTTTAAAACAGCCCTGCGGGGCTGTTTTTTTGACCCTAAAATCTGAAAAGGTATTGAAATCGGGGTCAAATTATGGTATGATAGTAAAAAAAGATGCCCGCCCCGCGGAGGGGCGGCAGGCAAAATTTTATTTCGGAGACAGATATATGACAATCAGAGAAGTGGTCAAACTGCTGGATGCGGAGATCCTGTGCGGAGCCGAACATCTCGACACGGAGATCCACACCGCCTGCGGGTCGGACATGATGAGCGACGTTTTGGCGTATGTCAAGGACCAGTCCGTCCTTTTAACGGGGCTTTTGAACCCGCAAGTCGTCCGCACGGCGGAAATGATGGATATGCTCTGCATCGTGTTCGTGCGCGGCAAGCGCCCCGAGCAGCCCGTCATCGACCTCGCGGCGGAAAAGGGCATCGTCCTTCTCACTACAGAAAAGAGGTTGTTCGTCGCCTGCGGCATCCTCTATACGAACGGGCTGGGCGGCTGATATGCAGTGCATCCGACTCGAATACGATGTGGACGGCGAAAACTTTGCCTCGGCGGGCAACGCCAGCGAGAGCGTCAAGCGCACTTTAAAGCAGATGGGCGTCTCGCCCGCGTCCGTGCGCCGCGTCGCCATCGCCATGTACGAAGGGGAGATCAACATGGTCATCCACGCGCACGGCGGCAAGGCGGAGGTGGAAATCTATCCCGACCGTATCGACATCTATCTGAAGGACAAGGGCCCCGGCATCGCGGACATCGACCTCGCCATGAAGGCGGGTTATTCCACCGCGACGGAGAGCATCCGCAGCCTCGGCTTCGGCGCGGGCATGGGGCTTCCCAACATGAAAAAATACAGCGACGAGATGAAGATCGATTCTGCCGTCGGCGTGGGGACCACCGTGTATCTGCGCGTCGATTTTGAATGATTTTCGGGGTAACGTGCCCGTAGTTTACAGACAAAACCAAACTTTTTTGAGAAAATACATATCGGCGAGGATGTCATGGCAACGCTGAAAACAGTCGTTTTAGACAGCGAAAAGTGTATCGGGTGCATCACGTGCATGCGCCGCTGTCCCACAGAGGCGATCCGCATCGAAAACGGCAAAGCGAAAATTTTATACGACAAATGCATCAACTGCGGCGAATGTGTCCGCAGCTGCAAGGGGGGCGCCAAACGCCCCGTGTACGACAGCTTCGACCTCGTGTCGAGCTATCGCTACAAGATCGCCCTGCCTTCCCCCTCTCTGTTCGGGCAGTTCAACAACCTGGACGACCCTAACTACGTCATCGAGGGGCTCTTGGCGCTGGGCTTTGACGAAGTGTTCGAGGTGGGGCTCGCGGCGGAACTCGTTACCGACTGCACGCAAAAGGTCATGCAGCACTGCGATCTGCCCCGTCCCGTCATCAGCACCGCCTGCCCCGCCGTGGCGGAGCTCATTCTCTTAAAATTTCACGAGCTTGCCGACCATCTGCTCAATCTCTACGCGCCCGCCAAAATTGCGGCAAAGCTCGCCAAAAAACAGGCGCTCGAACGGGGCATCCCCGCCGACGACATCGGCATTTTCTTTATTTCGCCCTGTCCCGCCAAAGTGTATTCCCTGCACCGCGAGGAAGTGTCCAACGAAAAATACATTTCGGGCGTCCTCTCGCAGAGCGATGTCTATTTCCGCCTTGTGGAAAAGATGAACAAGATCAAAAATCCGCGAAAGCTGGGCAAATGCGGCTATTCGGGGCTGGGCTGGGGCTCCTCGGGCGGGGAAAGCAACTCCCTGGGACTGGGAAACTACATCCATTGTTCGGGCGTGCGCAACGTGCTGGGACTGCTCAAAGAGATGAGCGACGGCAAGCTGGACGGCACCGATTTCGTGGAACTGAACATGTGCCCGGGCGGGTGCGTGGGCGGCGTGCTCAACGTCGAAAATCCTTTTATTGCGCGCAACCGCATGCGTCAGCTGGCCGAAAAGATGAAGATCCCGCCCGCCACCATGCAAGAGTACGGGCTGGACGAAAGCTTTTTCGTGTGGGATAAGGCGCCCGAGCCTTCCACCTCTTTCCAGCTGGATACGGACAGGTTTGTCGCCATGCAGAAGCTGATGCAGGTGGAAGAATACCTCAAAAAGCTTCCGGGCATCGACTGCGGCGCGTGCGGCGCGCCCACCTGCCGCTGCCATGCGGAAGACGTGGTGCAGTACGGCGGCGTTCTCAACTGCGTCAGGCTGGAGGAGCGAAAATGAAAGTATCCGAATTTGTGCAGGCGAGCGGCTTTGCCGTCTTCTGCCGCGGGGAAGAGCGGGAGATCGAAAGCGGTTACAGCGGGGATTTTTTAAGCAACATCATTTCCCGCGCGCCCGAGGGCTGCTGCTGGCTGACGGTGATGAACAACGTCAACGTCGCGGCGGTGGCGACGCTCATCGACTGCGCCTGTATCCTCCTGTGCGAGGGGACGGAGCCCGACGAACAGTTTTTTCAGAGAGCGAACCGGCTCGGCATCTGGGTGCTGGGCACAAACATGAACGTATTCGAGGCGGGCAAGATCGTCTCAAAATTGTGTAACGTATAGCAAAATTGCGGCAGGCGCCGCGCGAGGGGGCGGAAATGAAACTGTATTACGATCTTCACATTCATTCCTGTCTCAGCCCCTGCGGCGACGAGGACAACACGCCCAACAACATCGTCAACATGGCGCTCATCAAGGGGCTCAACGTCATCGCGCTGTCCGATCACAACACCTGCAAAAACTGTCCCGCAGCGATGGCGGTGGGCAAACAAAACGGGTTGGTGGTGCTGCCCGCCATGGAGCTGACCACCAGCGAAGATATCCACGTCCTGTGTCTGTTCGAAAAGATCGAGGACGCGCAGAGGCTGGAAGAGCACATCTCCCGCACCCGCCAACGGGTCAGGAACCGTCCCGAAATTTTCGGGCGGCAGCTCATCCTCAACGAAAAGGACGAGGTGATCGGGGAAGAGGAGGATCTGCTCATCGTCAGCTCGGGCGTGTCTGTGGAAGAGGTCGCTTCGCTCGTCTCTTCCTTGGGCGGCATCGCCGTTCCCGCGCACATCGACAAGCAGGCAAACGGCCTCATCGGCGTCCTCGGCGCCTTCGATTTCGGGCTGGGATTTCGCATGGTAGAGTGCAGGACGGATACGGGGATAGACCTGCCCCGCCTGTGCGATTCGGATGCGCACACGCTGTGGGACATCGCCGAGGCGGAGCATTTCCTTCAGGCGGAAACGTGCAGCGCGCACGGCGTGTTTGCCGCCCTCAAAAAAATGTGCGGGGAGTAAAGGGATGTACAAAGTCGCAAAAACACAACGGATCTTTCTTCTGATGCTGGCGGTGCTGACGGCGCTCCTGCTGCTGAGCCCGCTCTCCGTGCACGCGGATACGGGGCCGAAACCTTCCGTCCGCATCCGTTTCGAAAACATGGGGGAGGAACTTTGCTACGGCACGCTCCTTTCCGAGACCCGCTCCACGGGCCCGCAGTCCGTGTGGGACGGAAGCCCGGAAACGGCATATTATAAGGGGAACCCGAACTTTTCCGATGCGGTATTCGATTACGATACCTGGCGCGCCTTTGTGCGGTACAATGACTCGGACGGCTATTTCTTTTTGCAGACAGAATGGGAAGTGAGCCAAACAAAAGAAATTGCGTGGACATATTATCCGCCGCAGCGCTTTAAGATCTTGCTGTATTTCCCGGAAGAGGGGAAGTTTGTTTCGGGCGGGATCTGCGAGCGGTACGCTTTCGATTCCTATTACACCGTGGATATGGACGGGCTGAACATCTCTTCCGTCACATCGGGTGAGGAGGTCCTTTCTCCCTATCGCTCTTACGACTATGTCAACGAGGTGCTCTCCTTTTTGGCTCGGGTGGTCGTCACCGTCCTCGTTGAGCTGGGCATCGCCTTTTTGTTCGGATTCCGCGAGCGGAAGCAGATTCTCTTTCTCACCGCCGTCAACTGTGTCACGCAGGTGCTGTTGAACGCCCTGCTCAACCTGGTCAACTATTTCTCGGGCCAGCTGGCGTTCCTGCTGCTGTACGTCGCGCTCGAGATTGTCGTCTTTGTTTTGGAGGCGGCGGTATACTGCCTGTGGATGAAAAAGTTTTCCGCACAGCCTAAAAAGAACTTTGTCTGTGTTGTCTACGCTCTCGTCGCCAATGCGGTGTCTTTCGGCGCGGGACTGGGGCTCGCTGTCCTCATTCCGGGTATCTTTTAAAGGGACAACAGGGGGCGGAGAACTTCGCCGCCTGCGCTCTTCTTTGCGGAAGAGGACTAGGCGCGATTCCAGAGTATCTCTTTTTAGCGCTTTGCCGCCGCCGTGCAAGAAAAATGCGGGGCGGAGGATGCGTCGGAACTGTCCGTACGGGCAGCGGCCCTTTTTCGGGAAAGAAAACTTTTGTCACAATTTGTCGGCGGCGCTCCCTGCGGAGCGCCGCCGCTTGACATTCCCGCAAAAAAAAGGTATGATAGGATACAGACCAAAGAGGTGTTTCTCATGAAAAATTATCTCAGTAAAAAGGCGCAGGGGATCGTCCCTTACGTCGCGGGCGAACAGCCCAAAGATAAGAAGTACGTCAAACTCAACACCAACGAAAATCCGTATCCGCCCAGCCCCAAGGCGCTGGAAGCGTATAAAAACGTCGCTTTTGCCGACCTGCGGCTGTATCCGCCCCTCTCCATGGACAAGCTGAAAAGCGCCGTCGCCGCGGCGGAAGGGGTATCGCCCGAAAACGTGTTCTGCGGCAACGGCAGCGACGAGATCCTCGCTTTCTGCTTTTCCTCCTTTTTCGATCCCGACGGGCAGGGTGCGGCGTTTGCAGACGTTACGTACAGCTTTTATCCCGTGTTCTGCGACTTTTTCAATATCCCCAAGGTGATCGTGCCGCTGGAAGAGGACTTTTCGCAGGACCTTTCCAAATTGCAAAAGACATCCGCGCAGGGCTTTGTCGTCGCCAACCCCAACGCGCCCACGGGCATGGGCATCGAGCGGGACGTCATGGAAAAATTCGTTGCCGAAAGCGGGCGCATCGTCATCGCGGACGAGGCGTACATGCCTTTCTTCGGGCAGAGCGCGGTGCCTCTGACAAAAAAATACGACAATCTGCTCGTCTGTAAGACCTTTTCCAAGGGATATTCGCTGGCGGGCTTGCGCTGCGGCTATGCCGTCGGGCATCCCGACCTCATTTCGGGGCTGGAGCGCTGCCGCGACAGCTTCAACTCCTATCCCGTGGACAGCGTCTGCCAGGCGGTGTGCGCCGCCGCCATTTCAGACGGCGCCTATTATGCCGAAAAGAATGCGTTGGTCATTTCCGAACGCGAACGGCTGAGCAAAGAACTTTCCCGCAGGGGCTTTTTCGTCTTGCCCTCCCGCGCCAACTTCGTATTTGCGAAGAGAGAGGGGATCGCAGGCAGGGAAGTGTACGAAAAACTGCGCGAGCGCGGCGTGCTCGTGCGTCACTTCCAAAAACCGCGCATCTCCGATTTCTGCCGCATTACGGTGGGATCGGCCGCGGAAAACGACGCGCTTCTCGCCGCTTTGGATGACTTTTTGCGTTAAAGAGCGAGAATACGGAAGAATACGCTTGCGTTTTGCCGCAAGTGAAAACACGAAGGAAAACACTTGCGCTTTGCCGCAAGTAAAAACACAAGAGAGGAAAAATAAACCGTAACGGGCGTGTGTATGTTCGAACAACAGCTCCAGCCCCTGCTCGGCGACACGCAGATCGTGCGCGTGCAGGACTTTTCCTCTTATTTTCAGTCGGAATTTCCCGCGGGCAGCCGCGCGGCGCTCTTCTTTGCGGAAGGGGACCGCGGCGCGGTGCCCGAGCATCTCTTTTCGGCGCTCGCTCCCTTCTCGCCGCTGTGCGCGGCGGTGGGGCAGGGCTGCGCTTCGGGGCTCTTTTCCCTGCCGGACGAGGTCCGCGCCGTGGTGGCGCTGGGCAACCGCGCCTTTCTTGCGGCGCGGTTTTTTGCCACCCTGCGCGGCGTTGCGTGCTATGCGGTACCCACTTCCCCTTCGGCGGAGGAATGTTTCTGCCCGAGCGCGCCCCCGCCTTTTTCGGGGTATCCGCTGCGCGCGCCCGATAAGATCTTGCTCTGCGGCAACTTCCTGCACGCCGATTGCGGCGCCGCACTGGCGCACACGGCGCTGGCGGCCGTGTGCGCGGAAGAGTTGCGCACAGACGCGCTCTTTTCCGAGCGCAAACCGCTCGGCGCGCTGGAAAGCGTTGCGCAGTGCGCCGCCTCTCTCTCCCTCTCGGACGGGGAAGACAGGGAAACGCTCTTTTGCGCATCCGCCCTGTTTGTCCTCTCGCGCAAGGTCCCTTTCGCCTGCCTGGGTATGGCCGATCATCTGCGCGCGTACCTGCCGCAAGGGAGGACGACGGCGGATTTTTCGGTGCTGAAAACGTGCGCCGAACGTGCCCTGTTCCTGTTTGCGCAGGCAAAGCCGCGCCCTTTTTTCGTGCCCGACTATGCCGCCCGCCTGCGCCTGTGCGCCGAACGCACGGGCATGACCTATGCGGCGCTGCGCAAAAACGTGCGCATCCCGTCGGGGGACGAGAGTTTTGAAAGACTGCGCATCTTCGAACAAGCCCGCAGCCGCATGGCGGACTCGGCGCGGCTGCTGTGCGAATACGTGCGGAAGATCGCCCGCAGTTACGATGCGCAAGGGCGGGCGCCTGCGAATGCAGGGGAGGCATACTCTCTCTCGGCGGAGCTCACGCCCCTGTTGTGCGCGCCCGTGCTCGAACGGGAATTCGGGCTCCTGTGCGCGCCCGCACAGATGTCTGCCGCCGCAAATGAAAAACAGCCCGTCTGAAAAGTGCACTTCCATGTGCCGCGGGAAGGAGAATACATATGAACCAAAACACACATCTTTCCGATCTCGTCCGCGGAACGCGGGTCTTTTTGCTGGACATGGACGGTACCGTCTATCTGGGCGATCGCCTGATCGGGGACATGAAGCACACCCTCGCCTCCCTGCGGGACGCGGGCAAAAAGATCGTCTATTGCACCAACAATTCCTCGCGGACCGCCGCCGAATACGAGCAGAAGCTGGCGCGGCTGGGCATCTGGTCGGAGGAGGATCTCGTCTACACTTCTGGCATGGCGACGGCGGAATACCTCCGCCTTGCCTATCCCGGGAAAAAAGTGTACCTGGTGGGCACAGATGCACTGCGGCGTGAATTTGCCTCGTACGGGGTAGAGCTGTGTGAAAAGGGCGCAGATGTGTGTGTCCTCGCATATGATACCACGCTCACGTTTGCCAAACTGTGCGCCATCAACGAATATATCGTGCGCGGCGCGCCCTACATCGCCACCCATCCGGACGACGTCTGCCCCGCGCAGGGAGTGTACCCGCCCGACGTCGGTTCCTTTATTTCCCTTCTGAAGACCTCATCCGGCCGTGCGCCCGATGTCATCTGCGGCAAGCCGTACAAGGTGATGGGGGAACGGCTGTGCGCTCGGCTGGGCGTGCCCGCCGCGCAGGTCACGATGGCAGGCGACCGCCCGCACACGGACATCCGTTTCGGCAACAACAACGGGTTTTCCACCCTGCTCGTCCTCAGCGGCGAAACGGACGCCCAAAAGGCGGCGTCTCTGCCCGAAAGCGACCGTCCCACCCTCATCCTTCCCAGCCTCAACGAGGTCGTTTCCGTTTTGTAACGTCTGCGCGGCGAAGTAAAATTGAAATCTTTCCTGCCGCGCGAAAAAATTGCGCGGTAAAAAAGAAAGCCGCCCTGCGGCGCAGAGTTCTGCGCCGCAGGGCGGCTTTGTCGTAAAAATGGTGGTACGTACCCGCAAAATGGGGACGTTTTACCCCGCCGTGCGCGCAGTGCGCCGCGCGGCGGGGCGGAAAGGGGTCAGTCTTTCCGCTGTTCGATGGGCACGTATTTTCTGCGTTTTGCCACCGCCTGGTAGCCCGGACGGATGATCTTTCCGCCGTTGGTGATCTCTTCCATGCGGTGCGCCGACCAGCCCGAAATGCGCGAAACGGCAAAGAACGGGGTGTACAGTTCGCGGGGCAGCCCCAGCATGTCGTATACAAATCCCGAATAGAAGTCTACGTTGGGCGCCACGCCTTTATAGATGCGGCGCTTTTCGGCGATGAGTTCCGCCGCCGCCTGCGCCACGTACTTGCGCATCTCGTATTCTTCTTCCATGTTCTTTTCCACGGCAAGTTTTTCGGCAAAACTGCGCAGGATGTCCGCACGGGGGTCGGAGAGGGAATACACCGCGTGTCCCATGCCGTAGACAAGGCCTGTGTGGTCGTACGCTTCCTTATCGAGGATCTTGCCCACGTAATCTTTCAGTTTGCCTCTGTCAAAGTCGGGCACGTTTTCCTTGATGTTGTCGAACATCTCGCACACCTTGATGTTGGCGCCGCCGTGCTTGGGTCCTTTCAGCGAGCCGAGGGACGCCGCCACCGAAGAGTAGGTGTCCGTTCCGGACGAGGTGACAACGTGCGTGGTAAAGGTGGAGTTGTTGCCGCCGCCGTGTTCGGCGTGCAGGACGAGGCACAGATCGAGCACTTCCGCTTCCAGTTCGGTGTATTTGCAGTCCTCGCGCAGCATGTAGAGGATGTTTTCCGCTGTGGAAAGCTCCTTTCTCGGCTTGTGGATGAACAGGGAGGCGTCCGAATGATAGTACTGGTACGCCTTCTGCGAATAGACGGTGAGCAGGGGGAATTGGGCGATCAGCTGGAGCGACTGCCTCAGCACGTTGCGTTTGGAGGTGTCGTCCGCTTTCAGGTCGTACGAATAGAGGGAGAGCACGCACCGCGCCAGCATGTTCATCATGTCTTTGGAAGGAGCCTTCATGATGATGTCCCGCACAAAGGAAGGGGGGAGGGAGCGGAAATCCGCCAAGATCTCGCAAAAGCGCTCCAGCTGGCTGCGGGTGGGCAGCTGCCCGAACAGGAGCAGGTAGGTCGCTTCTTCGAAGTCGAACCTCCGTCCCGTCGCCCCTCGCACGAGGTCGCGGATGCTGATGCCGCGGTAGTACAGTTCGCCGTCTGCGGGCACCTTGTTCCCGTCTTCGTCCTTGCCGAAGGCGATGATCTCGGAAATCTCCGTCAGTCCGCACACGACGCCGTTGCCGTTGATGTCGCGCAGTCCCCGCTTTACGTCGTATTTTTCGTACAGTTTGGGGTTGATGATGTCGCTCTTGCTCGCCATTTTGGTGAGTTCCATGATGTCTTGCGAGTATTTCGCATATTTCTTAAGTACAGTATCGCGCAGCTCGTTATAATCCATGGCAATCCTCCTTTTCGGATAAGAGTGGCAAAGTGAAATTACAGGTATTATACCATAAAAACGCTCATCCGTCAAGCTATGCCGCGCCGCCCCTTTTTACGCCCCTTTGCGGCGTATTTTTTGCTTATTTTTTTGTTTTTTTCGTTTGCTGTGCCTAAATGCTACCGTTTCGGGCGCAATTCTTGATTTATATGAGAGAATTTCCATAAAAAAAGTTATAAATTAACGTTTATTTGTATTGAAAAAAGTTTGGATGTATGATAAAATAGTTGTGTTGAGTAATCAAAATACGGGCGCACTTTACCGTTCGCCCGATTACAGTCGGAGGTAGGTTTCATTGGCTAAGAAAATCGACGTTCCTTTCAACGGTACGAAGGAACAGGAAGAAAAGCTGCGCGCACAGCTCGCACAGCTGAAGATCGAGCACGACGGCAAGGGGCTGATGATCGCGGCGTTACAGAGAGCGCAGGACATTTACGGTTACCTGCCCGAGGCGGTGCAGCAGATCATTGCGGATGAGTTGGGGGTCTCTCTCGCAGAAGTGTACGGGGTGGCCACCTTCTACGCGCAGTTTTCGCTGTATCCGAAGGGGAATTACAAGATCGGCGTCTGCCTCGGCACGGCGTGCTACGTCAAGGGCTCGGGCGACGTTTACAAAAAGATCTGCGACACGCTCAAGATCGAAGGGGGACAGTGCACGGACGATCTCAGGTTCTCGCTGGACGCCACCCGCTGCATCGGCTGCTGCGGCCTGGCTCCCGTCATGACCGTCAACGACGACGTGTACGGCAAAGTCACGCCCGAAGAGGTGGAAGGCATCCTCGCCAAGTACATGAACTGACATGCGCGAGCTCGCTCTCAACATTCTCGACATTGCGGAAAACTCTCTTTCCGCGGGCGCGAAGCATGTGGAGATCGCCGTCTGCGCCGACTTGGAGAAGGACAGGATGAAGATCGTCGTCCGCGACGACGGCTGCGGCATGGACGAGGAGATGCTTGCGCGGGTCACCGACCCGTTTACCACCTCGCGCACCACGCGCAAAGTGGGTATGGGCATCCCGCTGTTCAAGTTTTCCGCAGAGAGCGCGGGGGGAAATTTCGACATTCGCTCGAAAAAAAACAAGGGGACGGAAGTGACGGCGGAATACGTCATCAGTCACGTAGACAGGATGCCGCTCGGCGATTTCGGGGGCGTTGTGCTGCAGCTTGTGACGATGAATCCCGCCATGGATTTTACCGTGACCGCCGCTTGCAGCGGTCGGGAAGGCGTGCTGGATACGCGCGAAGTGCGCGAGATCCTCGGAGAGGACATTCCGCTGTCCGCGCCCGAAGTGCGCGCCTTTTTAAAGGAATACATTCAGGAAAATTTAGTGGACATTTTTGGAGGTAGGTTATGAAAAGTTTGGAAGAACTGCGGGCCCTGCGCGAAAAGATGAAGTCGCAGACGGACAACCGCAGCGTGGCAGGTTCGGACGAGACGGTGATCAAGGTGGGGATGGCGACCTGCGGTATTGCGGCGGGCGCGCGCCCCGTTCTGGAAGCACTGCTGGACGAGGCGGAAAAGCGTCAGCTGCACAACGTCAGCATTTCTCAAACGGGTTGTATCGGCATGTGCCGTCTTGAACCCATCGTCGAGGTGTTCAAGGACGGACAGAAATATACATACATTTACATGACGGCGGATAAGGCGCGCAAAGTGATCGCCGACCACGTCGTCAACGGCAATCCCTGCAAAGAATATCTCATCGGCGAGAACTAAGGGCGGAGGAAAGGAGAATCTATGTTCAGATCACACATTCTTGTCTGCGGCGGCACGGGCTGTACGTCGGGCAATTCCATGAAGATTTACGATGCACTGGTCGACCGCATTCAGAAAGAGGGGCTGGAGAAGGAAGTGCACGTCACCAAAACGGGCTGCTTCGGTCTGTGCGCGTACGGCCCCATCATGATCGTCTATCCCGAAGGCGCCTTCTACTCTCAGGTAAAGGTGGAGGACGTGGACGAGATCGTCAACGAACACATCATCAAGGGCCGCATCGTCACCCGCCTCTTGTACAAGGAAACGGTAGGGGAAGACGGCACCATCAAGGCGCTCAACGACACCAACTTCTATAAAAAGCAGCACCGTGTGGCGCTGCGCAACTGCGGCGTCATCAACCCCGAAAAGATCGAGGAATACATCGCTTACGACGGGTACGAAGCGCTGGGCAAAGTGCTGACCGAAATGACCCCGCAGGACGTCATCGACGTCATCTCCAAGTCCGGCCTGCGCGGCCGCGGCGGCGCGGGCTTCCCTACGGGCAGAAAGTGGCAGTTCGCCAAGAATTCCGTCGGCGATAAAAAGTACGTCTGCTGCAACGCCGACGAGGGCGACCCCGGCGCGTTTATGGACCGTTCCATCCTCGAAGGCGACCCGCATGCGGTCATCGAGGCAATGGCGATCGCGGCGTATGCCATCGGTTCCGACCAGGGCTATATCTACGTCCGCGCGGAATATCCCATCGCCGTCCAGCGCCTGACCATCGCCATCAAACAGGCGCGCGAATACGGACTGCTCGGCAAAAACATCTTCGGGACGAAATTCTGCTTCGACCTGGACATCCGTCTGGGTGCGGGCGCGTTCGTCTGCGGCGAGGAAACGGCGCTGATGACCTCCATCGAAGGGCATCGCGGCGAGCCTCGTCCCCGTCCTCCCTTCCCCGCGGTCAAGGGGCTGTTCGGCAAACCTACCATCCTCAATAACGTCGAAACGTACGCCAACATTCCGCAGATCATCCTGAAGGGCGCCGACTGGTTCGCTTCCATGGGTACGGAAAAGAGCCGCGGCACCAAGGTGTTTGCGCTCGGCGGCAAGATCCACAACACCGGTCTCGTCGAGATCCCGATGGGCACCACCATGCGCGAGATCATCTACGACATCGGCGGCGGCTGCCCCAACGGCAAAAAGTTCAAGGCGGCGCAGACGGGCGGCCCCTCCGGCGGCTGCATTCCCGCGCACCTCATCGATACGCCTATCGACTACGACAACCTCATCGCCATCGGCTCCATGATGGGTTCGGGCGGACTCATCGTCATGGACGAGGACAACTGCATGGTGGATATCGCCAAGTTCTTCCTCGAATTCACCGTGGACGAGAGCTGCGGCAAGTGCACCGCCTGCCGTATCGGAACAAAGAGACTGTACGAAATGCTGTGTAAGGTCACCGACGGCACCGCGACGATGGAGGACCTCGACAAGATGGAGGAGCTGTGCTACTACATCAAGGAGAACTCCCTGTGCGGCCTCGGACAGACGGCGCCCAACCCCGTCCTTTCCACGCTGCATTATTTCCGCGACGAATACGAAGCGCACGTGCGCGACAAGCGCTGCCCTGCGGGCGTGTGCAAGAAGCTGCTGCGCTACCAGATCGTGGCTGACAAGTGCAAGGGCTGCACGCTGTGCGCGCGCAACTGCCCTGTCGGCGCCATCACGGGCACCGTCAAGGAGCCGCACGTCATCGATCCGAACAAGTGCATCAAGTGCGGCGTCTGCATGGAGAAGTGCAGATTCGGCGCCATCATCAAGGCATAACGGCGGAGGACACAAATCATGGTACATCTGAAAATAAACAATATTCCCGTAGAGGTCAAAGAGGGGAGCACCATTCTCGAAGCCGCCAAGGTCGCCGGCATCAACATCCCCACCCTCTGCTATCTCAAAGAGATCAACGAGATCGGCGCCTGCCGCGTCTGCGTATGCGAAGTGAAGGGGGCAAGGAGCCTCGTGGCGGCGTGCGTATATCCCGTCAACGAAGGCATGGAAGTGTTCACCAATACCGAAAAGGTGCGCAAGTCCCGCAAGACCACCCTCGAACTCCTGCTTTCCGACCATAAAAAGGAATGTCTCTCCTGCGTCCGCTCCACCAACTGCGAACTGCAGAAACTTTCCAACGAATACGGCTGCGACGAAAACCGCTTTAAAGGCGCCCGCACCGAGTGCGAACAGGATACGTCCACGTCCTATCTCGTCCGCGACAATGAAAAGTGCATTCTCTGCCGCCGCTGCGTGGCTGTCTGCAAGCACGTGCAGGACGTGGCGGTCATCGCTCCCGCCCGCCGCGGTTTCAACACGCACATCGCGTGCGCGTTCGAGTCCGACCTCGCCGACGCACCCTGCGTCGCCTGCGGCCAGTGCGTCGCCGTCTGCCCGACGGGCGCCCTGCACGAGCGCGAGGAGATCGATAACGTCCGCGACGCCATCAACAACCCCGAAAAGGTGGTCATCGTCGCGGCGGCACCTGCCGTCCGCGCTGCCATCGGCGAAGAGTTCGGCTATCCCATCGGCACCAATACCGAGGGAAAAATGTTCACCGCCATGCGCATGCTCGGCTTCGACAAGGTGTTCGACGTCAACTTCGGCGCCGACCTCACCATCCTCGAAGAGGCAAACGAACTTTTAGACCGCGTTTCCAATAAGGGCGTTCTGCCCATGTTCACCAGCTGCTCGCCCGGCTGGATCCGCTACGTGGAATATTATTATCCCGAACTCATTCCCAACCTCTCTTCCTGCAAGTCGCCCATGCAGATGTGCGGCGCCGCCATCAAGACCTATTGGGCGCAGAAAGAGGGCATCGATCCCAAAAACATCTATTTCGTCGGCATCATGCCCTGCACGGCGAAAAAGTTTGAAAAGACGCGCCAGAACGAAGCCGCGAGCGGCTATCCCGACGTCGACGCCGTGCTCACCACGCGCGAGCTCGCCAAGATGATCAAGACGTCCGGCATCATCTACAACGAATTGCCCGACGGCACCTTCGACAACCCGCTCGGCGAATTCACGGGCGCGGGCGTCATCTTCGGCGCGACGGGCGGCGTGATGGAAGCGGCGCTGCGTACGGCGGCGGAAAAGATCACGGGCAAGCCTCTCGACAACATCGATTTCAAAGCAGTGCGCGGCATCAAGGGCATCAAGGAAGCGGAGTACGACCTGAACGGCACCAAAGTCAAGGTTGCCGTTGCAAGCGGGCTCACCAACGCGAAAAAACTGTGCGAAAAGATCAAAAAGGGCGAGTGCGACTATACTTTCGTGGAAGTGATGTGCTGTCCCGGCGGCTGCGTCAACGGCGGCGGCCAGCCCATCCAGAGCGCGTATGTGCGCCGCAACACCGACCTGCGCTCCAAGCGCGCCAAGGCGCTGTACGATGAGGACAAAAAGTCCGCCATCCGCAAGAGCCACGAAAACGAGGCGGTGCTGAAGCTGTACGAAGAGTTCTTCGGCGCGCCCGGTTCGCACAAGGCGCACGAGATCCTGCATACGAGCTACGTAGACAGGAAAAAGAAGTGATCTGAAGGCAACAAACGATCCGGCATGGACCCCTGCGGGTCCATGCTGCGTTTGTCTTTTTCGCCCTTTGCGGGCGGAACATACGCAAAAATCACAGATGAGGACAGCATGAAAGCAGATCAAAAAACCATCGTTTACATTCCCGACGGGGAAGAGCGGGGGGCGGCAATGCGCCGCATCACCCATCTCTGCATCGCGGCGCACCAGGACGACATCGAGTTTATGGCGTTCGGTCCCATTGCGGAATGTTTCGGAAAACAGGACAAATGGTTCGGCGGCGTGGTGGTGACGGACGGCGCGGGCAGCCCGCGCTCCGGCCTGTACGCCGATTACACGGACGAGGATATGAAGGCCATCCGCATCGTCGAACAGAAAAAGGCGGCGTTTGTAGGGGAATACGGCGTTCAGATCCTGCTCGGCGTTCCCTCGTCGCAGGCGAAGGACAGACAGGACAAGGAGATCGCGCAGCGGCTGGCAGACATTCTGCGCGAGGCGCGCCCGCGGTATGTGTACACGCACAACCTTGCGGACAAGCACGATACGCACATCGGCGTCGCTACCAAGGTCATCGCCGCCCTGCGCCTTTTGAAGGAGGACGAACGCCCCGAAAAGGTGTTCGGCTGCGAGGTGTGGAGAGATCTCGACTGGATGCCGGACAGCGAAAAGGTGTATCTCGACTGCAGCGGGCATCCCAACATCGGCAGGTGCCTTTCCGCTGTGTTCGACAGCCAGATCGTCGGAGGAAAGAGATACGACCTCGCCGCCGAAGGCAGACGGCTCGCCAACGCCACTTTTTCGGAGAGCCACGCCTGCGATACGTACACGGGGCTCAACTATGCCATGGACCTCACGCCGCTCATGCTCGACAAGGATTTAAAGATCGCCGATTACGTGGCGGGATTCATCCAAAGGTTCGAACAGGAAGTGCGGCACACGCTTGCCAAATTTACGGAGGAATAAAGACATGCAGTATAAAGACACGCTGATGTGGCAGGAACTGAACGCCACGCCTCACATTCTCGAAACGCTGGCGGAGAAAAACAAAGAGACATTGGAGCGCATCGCGGCGGCGGTCCGCGCAAAAAAGCCCTCCAACGTCTATACGGCGGCGCGCGGCACGTCCGACCACGCCATGATTTTTTTCAAATATCTTGTGGAAAGTACGTCGGGTTATCCCGTAGCTTCGGGTGCACCCTCCGCTGTCACGGTATATGGCGCAAAGCTGAAACTTGAAAATTCTCTCGTCGTAGCCTGCTCGCAGAGCGGCAAGGCGGCGGACGTGATGGAGGTCGTCAAATGCGCCAATGCGTGCGGCGGCATCACCGTCGCCGTCACCAACGACGAACAGAGCCCGCTTGCAAAGCTGGCGCAGTTCCATCTCTGCTGTTTTGCGGGCGAGGAAAAGAGCGTTGCCGCGACAAAGACGTTCTGTGCTCAGCTGTATCTTTCCCTGCTCCTGGCGCAGATCCTCGCGGGAAAAGAAGGAAAGGGATATCCTTCTCTGGGTCAGGCGCTGGCAAAGGACGCCAAGGAGATCGACGCCGCCACGGATAAGATGGCGGATGCGTTCGTGCAGAGCGAAGAATGTTTCCTGCTCTCGCGCGGCGTATCGTCGGCGATCGCCTTCGAGTGCGGTCTCAAACTGCAGGAGACCTGCTATATCCGCGCCAGGGCGTACCACAGTTCCGATTTCTATCACGGCCCCATGGCGATGGTAGGAGAGGGGACAAAGGTCATCCTGTTCGCCTCCAAAAAGGGACTGAATGAGGCGTCGGAAGGGGTACACAGGGAAGATTTTCTCAAGTGCGCGGACAAGATGCTCGAACTGGGCGCCGATCTGTATGTGATCACGGACGATGCTGCATGCTTTGCGGAGAAAGGGGCGCACGTCGTAGAAGTGCCTGGCGGTGAAAGTGAAGAGCTCACGATGTTCCGCTTTGCCATGGCGGCGCAGATGCTCGCCTGCAAGGTCAGCTGCGGCAAGGGCAGAAATCCGGACAGCCCCCGTGCCCTTAAAAAGGTGACGGTCACCAAATAAAGGCGGCACGGGTCGTTTGTATACGAATTTACAAAGGAAGAGGGCGCTTCGGCAGAAAATTTCTGCCGAAGCGCAAAAACTCTTTGCTTTTTTTGCAAAGTTTGGTATAATGAACACAACGCAATATGTGTCCGTAGCGCAATTGGATAGAGTGACAGCCTCCGACGCTGTAGGTTCCGGGTTCGATTCCCGGCGGGCA